>JAILQG010000096.1 GCA_024699055.1 Bacteroidales bacterium | reverse complement strand
AGCGACCGAGGCCGTACCCATGGAGTACTGGTGCGTGGTGTGATTGTGCTCGTCATCCTCCAGGTCCTTGAGGGAGTTGCGCAGACGGCAGCAGCTACTCAGGGAGTCCGGGCTGTTGGAGATGTAGCAGAAGAAGCTGTGGCCCTTGGCCCACATCTCGGCCGTGAAGTCGGCGTACTCCTTGTCGGCGTAGTCGTCGCCGCCGTCGGTGAGGAGAGCCATGGTCTCCACCGGGAAGGTGAGGATGTAATGGTTGCGCTCTTCGTTGAACCAGTTCATGAAGTGTTTCTGCAACCAGGAGAGAGTCTCCCACTTGGGGGCCGATCCGTCCGGGAAGCGGAACTCGCCGAACACGCCTTCGAAGTAAGGCTTGTCAAAATAACCGATATTCCAGAACACCGTCTGGTAACCGCGGTTACCGGCGGGCATGTTCATGGAGTGCACCACCTGCTGGAAGCAGTTGTCGATGACCTTGGTGAGCGTGCGGGCCTTGCGGTTGTTCTCCACCACCTCGTCTAGACGGCTCAGGTAGTCGTCGCCGTAGTCCTTGCGGATGAAATAGTCGAGGTACATGAGGAACTCGGGAGTGGCCACCGCGCCCATGAACTGGCTGGAGACGCTGTACACGAGGTTGATGAACTCGCCGCAGTAGCTCTTGAGGTCGGTGGGGGCGACCGAGACGCCGCCGAGCTCCTTGAGACCGCTCACGAGGAACGGGTACATGGTGATGGCGACGCAGTAGGGATAGCCCGGAGTGCCGCTTTCATCGTGCTTGTATAGTACGTGGGATTCGAGATCCTTGATATACTGCGCGGCAAGGTCGTGCCCATAGAGGGAGTGGATCTTGTCCTGCATGATGTAGCGGTTCTGCTTGATGTTGTTCTCCTTGTACAGTTCCTGGCCGAGCGTCACGATGTTCTTGCGGGTGACGTTCGCGTTGGCGTCGAACTTGCTGCCGGTAGCGGCGTTTGAGGCGTTGATATAGTCCTTGATGAAGTCCCTTTTCTTGCGGATATCCTTGCCGGCGTCGAACTTCTCGATGTACTCGAGAGCGGCCTTCTTGTTCACGCTCATGAGGGAGTTCACCACCTGGCGGCGGATCTCCTGGCTCGAGATTTTGTCGTAAATATACAGGTTGTCGGTGATGCTTACCAGAACTTCTTCGGGGCATACCTGACCGGTTGCTTCGTATGTCTGACGGATACCTCTTTTGAGCTTGTCGAGGTCGAATTCTTCAATGGTTCCGTTGGTTTTTCTAACGTCCATAGTATCAGGGACTTACAGGTGATTGGTTTAGTTTTTTCAAGTAACGGGGGCAAAAAATGCCGGACTGCCTGGGGCAATCCGACCCTCTTCGTGAACAAAATTAGACAATAGAATCCTGAAAATCCACACTAAAAACGGAAAGTTATCAACACGAAACTAACAATTGCGTTACCCCTACAATAGAAAAAGACAGGACCGCCTTGCGGCAGCCCTGTCCTTACTGAAGGGAGCGGAATAAATTACTCCGCGGCCTTTTCGGCCTCGACGAGAACCTTGACGGCGGCCACCACGGTCTTGTAGATCTTGGCGGTGCCTTCGAACTCGCCGGTCTCCTTGATTTCGGGGACGTTTACGTTCTTCTTGTCCACGTTGATTCCGAGCGCTGCGAGAGCGTCGGCCACCATGGCGGCGGTAACTGCACCGTAGAGCTTGCCGGTCTCGGACACCTTGACGGTGAGCTTGACGGGCATGGACTCCACCTGCTTCTTCACGGCCTCTGCGTCGGCGACGAGCTTGGCCTCTTTGTGAGCACGCTGGCGGATGGTCTCCTCATACTGCTTGAGAGCGCTCTTGGTGGCAACGGTAGCCATTCCCTGGGGAACCAGGTAGTTGAGTGCGTAACCGTTCTTAACTTCTACAACCTCTCCGGCCTCGCCGAGATTCTGTACGTCTTTCTTGAGGATGATTTTCATGGCTGCAGATTATTTAAGAAGGTCGGTTACAAACGGGAGCAATGCGAGTGAACGGGCACGCTTGACGGCCACGGCCACTTTGCGCTGGAACTTGAGGGAGGTGCCGGTGATGCGGCGGGGAAGAATCTTGCCCTGCTCGTTGAGGAACTTCTTCAGGAATTCGGGATCTTTGTAGTCAACGTACTTGATGCCCGCCTTCTTGAAGCGGCAGTATTTCTTCTTGCGAACGTCCACGGTGGGAGGGTTCAGATAGCGTACTTCGCTGTTGGTTTCGTTGGTTGCCATTGTTTAGTCCTCCTTCTTTTCTTCGATGGGTTCTACGTCGTACTCCTCGGGGAGCTCGACCTCGTCGGCCTTGGGCTCGACGACGGGCTCTGCCACGGGAGCGTTCTTCCTGGCGGCGCGGACCTCCCTGCGATGCTCGGCGTAAGCCACGGCATCCTTGTCGAGGGCCACGGTGAGGAACCTGATGATGCGCTCGTCGCGCTTGTACTGGATTTCGAGAGTGTTCACGAATTCAGGAGCGGCCTTGAATTCGATCAGGTAATAGAAACCTGATGTCTTGTGCTGGATCGGATACGCGAGCTGCCTGAGCCCCCAATCCTCTTCGTACACGATTTCGCCACCATTATCCTTGATGAGCGAGGTGTACTTTTCAACCGCTTCCTTCATCTGCGCATCAGACAAAACGGGAGTTGCAATGAAAACGGTTTCGTACTGCTTTAACATGTTGATAATAAATTAATTAAAAAATTCAGCCCCTTGGGACTTTCCCAAAGGGCTGCAAATTTAGTTTATTTTTTATCTTTTTCCAAATTTTCTTTGGCTGAATCCTCCTTGTATTTGAAACGGCGGATTTTCTGCGTGGCGGTTTTTTCGAACGGCTCCTTCATGGCCTGCACATCGGCGATCCTGGAGTTCTTGCCGACTATGGAATTCACCTTTTCCATGAGTTCCTTGCGCTTCATATCCAGAGTTGCGATGAAACGCTTCTCGCCGGCCAGGTCCCAGTTGAGGACGTTGTCGGCGAACTTGACTTTCGCCACCAGTTTGCCGTCCTGTTCGGTAACGAGCGATTCCTCGACACCGTCCATGCCGTTGATTACCAGCTCTATCTCTTCGGGATAGATGTTCTCTCCGGACGGGCCTATGATGGTGCTTCCGAGCCTTCCGTGCAGATAGTAGTTGCCGTCCTTGTCCACTGTGGCCATGTCGCCGGTGTGGAACCAACCCTCGTCGTCGATGACGCCCTGGGTGCGCTCCGGATCCTTGTAGTAGCCCAGCATCACGTTGTCGCCGCGGCAGATTATTTCGCCTGTACCCGTTTTGGGGTCGACGTCGTGGAGTTTGACCTCCACCTTATACGACGGGATGCCCACCGAGCCTACCCGGGTGCGTCCGACCATGGCGTTGCACACCAGGGGAGCGCATTCGGTAAGGCCGTAGCCGATCGCGTAGGGGAAGCGTGCCTTCTTCAGGAAGGTCTCCACCTCCGGGTCGAGTTTGCTGCCGCCGATGCCGAAGAAACGCAGTTTGCCGCCGAACGATCGGTAGAGCCTGCGTCCGACCAGGAAGTGCAGCAGCCTCGGCATCTTCTTGCGCATCCAGTTGAGGGTGGGACTGTGCCGTATGGTGGGGTAGACGCTCTTGCGGTACACCTTTTCTATGATAAGCGGCACGGCGCACATGATGGTCGGCCTGACCTCCTTCATGGCTGCCATGAGTATGCTCGGGGTGGGAGCCTTACGTATGTAATATACGCACGCGCCCACGTATACGGGGTAAAGGCAGCCTATGGCCATCTCGTATGTGTGCGCCATGGGCAGTATGCTCATGAAACGGTCTTTCCTGCTGCAGCGCTGCGCCTTGTGCGAGGCCATGATGTTCTGACAAAGATTGCGGTGGCTTAGCATCACGCCTTTGGCGTTGCCGGTGGTGCCGGAAGTGTAGATGATGGTGGCGAGGGAGTCGGCGTTGGGCGCCTTGGTCCAGCCGTCGCACTGGAATGCGTTCTCGTCTTTCCTGATGATGGCGAAGGTCTCGATGTCGATGACCAGCGTGAGGGCGTCGAGGCATTCCTGCGGCACGTTGGGAAGCAACCGCTGCGAAACGTACAGCACCTTGGTTTCGGAATGCCTGAGGATATTGTTTATCTCGTTGGGCGAGGAATCGGGCAGGATGGGGATGGCGACACGGCCGAAAGCGGTTGCCGTGAAAAAGGCGACCGTCCAGTTGGGCATGTTCTGCGAGAGGATGGCCACCCTGTCCCCGGCGCTGATGCCGTAGCGGGAAAGCCTTTGGCTCTGCAGGTCGCAGGTGTCCCTGAAGGAGCTGTAGCTGTAGCCCTGGGTGCCGTCGGCGTAGCAGCTGAAACGACGTCTGGCGTAGCGCTCGGTGCTGTTCTCGAACAGATCGCGGAGAGTCTGGGGGTAATGGTCGCCCCGCAACGCCCGTATGGGGTTGAAACGGATGAATATGTTCCGGATACGGTAGGGGTGTCTGCGGCTCATCTGGTAACGTATTTTTCGGGATGTTTCCCGGTAAGATGAAGATTTTCGTAGTATTCCTGGAGGCGGGCCAGATCTGCCTTGACATCACCGGTGAGGGGAAATTTCTCGCCGCAGGAGACGCGTTTAGTGCCCCAGTCGAAATAACCCGCATACAGCGGCACTCCGGTTTCCTTGGCAATCATGATGGCCCCTGATTTCCAGCGTTTTACCGGCTTACGGGTGCCTTCAGGGGCTATTGCGAGTTTGAAGAAATCGTCCTTCTCCATCTCTTCGATGAGGCTCTTGACCAGGCCCGAGGCGTTGCTGCGGTCTACCGAAATGCAGCCCATCGAACGCAGGATGCCTCCGAGGGGCCAGAAGAAAAGGGATTTCTTGACCATCACATGCCCCACTTCGCCGAACGAGGTGTAGAAAAGATATGCGATCAGGAAGTCGGCCATCGACGTATGGGGAACTCCGAGCATCACTACCTTGGGCTCCGGCGGAGGACCGCCTACGATAGTCCAGCCGAGGCGCTTCAGACACCATCCGCAGAACCGTGCCCAGCCTTTGCCGTAATGGGTCTTTCTCATATGTTGACGTCTTCCAGTTCCTCTTCGCTGCGCAGGTTCCCGCGGATGAAATTCTGCCTTTCCACGGTGTTGTCGCCCATGTAGAACTCCATGATCTGGGAGATGCTTTCCTCCTCGGCCAGCTGCACGGGATCGAGCCTCATGTCTTCGCCGATGAAGGCCGAGAACTCGTCTGCGGAGATTTCTCCGAGACCCTTGAACCTGGTTATTTCGGTTTTGCCGTTGTGCAGCTCCGCAAGGGCCTTCTCCTTTTCTTCGGGAGAGTAGCAGTAGCGGTTCTCCTTCTTGTCGCGTACGCGGAAGAGAGGGGTCTGAAGTATGTACACATGCCCGCGGCGGATGAGCTCGGGGTAGTATTTCATGATGAAGGTGAGCACCAGCATGCGGATGTGCATGCCGTCGTCGTCGGCATCGGTGGCCACTATGATGTTGTTGTAGCGGAGGTTTTCGATGTCTTCCTCCACTCCAAGGGCGTTGATGAGCAGGTTCAGCTCCTCGTTCTCGGCCACTTTCTTGCGGCTTTCCTTGAAGGAGTTGATGGGTTTGCCGCGCAGGCTGAAGACGGCCTGGTATGCTGCGTTGCGGGCCTTGGTAATGGTTCCGCTTGCGGAGTCGCCCTCGGTTATGAAGATGCTGCTGCGCTCGATGTCGTCGGTGGTCTTGTCGGTGCGCTTGTCGCCGTAGTGATAGCGGCAGTCGCGCAGCTTGCGGTTGTAGACGTTGGCCTTCCTGGTGCGCTCGCGGGTTTTCTTCTGGATGCCAGATATCTCCTCCCTTTCCTGCTGCGAGGATTTTATCTTCTCTTCGATGACGGGAACGATTTCCTTGTGGATGCGCAGGTAGTTGTCGAGATTCTTGGAGACGAAATCGTTGACGTAGCTGCGGATGGTGGGGCCGACGTCCAGCTTCAGCGCGCCCTTGTCGTCGTGGGTCTGCTTTTCCCACATGTAGTTGCTGCCGAGTTTGGTCTTGGTCTGGCCTTCGAAGTTGGGCTCCTGGATCTGGATGCTGATGGCTCCCACGACGCCCATGCGGCAGTCGCGCGGGTCGTAGTTCTTCTTGAAGAAGTCCTTGAACGTCTTGGCGATAGCCTCGCGGTAGGCCACGAGATGAGTGCCTCCGTCGCGGGTGTTCTGGCCGTTTACGAAGGAAGAGATGTTCTCGCCTATGTCGTTGTTGTGAGTGAGGACGATTTCGATGTCTTCGCCTTCCAGGTGGACGGGGGGATACAGGGGCTCCGCGGACAGAAGGTTCTCGTTCACGAGGTCGAGCAGTCCGTTTTCGCTCACATACGGGGTTCCGTTGAGTACGAGCGTTAGCCCTTTCTTAAGGTAGGAGTAGTTCTTGATCATCTGCTCCACGTAGTCGGGGTTGTACTCGTATTTGCCGAACATCATGACGTCCGGGGTGAACCTTACTAGGGTGCCGTTCTTCTCTTTCGGGGAAGCCTCCTTGCCGGATTCCTTGAGCTCGCCCCTTTCGAAGCTGGCCCAGGAGCATTCGCCTTCGCGGTAGGAGCAGACGTAGAAGCTTTCGCTGAGGGCATTGACTGCCTTGCTGCCCACGCCGTTGAGGCCCACGCTCTTCTTGAACACCTTGTCGTCGAACTTGCCACCGGTGTTGAGGATGCTCACCGCCTTCACCACGGAGTCGAGCGGAATGCCGCGGCCGAAGTCGCGCACGCTGACCGTGTTGTCCTGAATGTCCACCAGGATCTGCTTGCCGAATCCCATGGAGTATTCATCCACGGAGTTGTCGATGATTTCCTTGAGGAGGACGTAGATGCCGTCGCCCGGGTTGTTGCCGTTGCCGAGACGCCCGATATACATTCCGGGGCGCATCCGCACGTGCTGGACGCCTTCGAGGGTACGTATGTTGTCGTCTGTATAATTCGTAACCGCCATATTATGCAAAGGTACGAATTATTTCTTTGTGACCACGCCCCTGAGATGCAGTATGACGGGTTTTTTTATGTCGGAAAGATATACCGTCACGCTTTTGTCGAAGGGATAGGGACCGTCCTCGTTCTTGTAAACGACGCTGATGGTGCCGCTCTCGCCGGAAGCGAGGGTGCTGCGGGTCCATTCAACCCCGGTGCAGCCGCATGAAGGAACGACGGAAAGTATCGTGAGGGGCTTGTCCCCCTTGTTGGTAACGGTGAATACGCAGCTCTGGGCGCCGTCTTTCACGGAGACAGTCCCGAAGTCGTGAACGGTCTTGTCGAACTGCGCGCGGCCTCCTATGAGCGTCTGGATGGCGAGAAAAACAAATAACAATGATTTCATATTGCAAATTTATTGCAAAAACCTTACCTTTGCACCACATTTATTAAAAGTTCACATAATTATGGCTTACAAAATCAATCCGGACCTTTGTGTAGCATGCGGAACCTGCCAGGGCGAGTGCCCCACCGGTGCCATCCACGAAGGTGACTTCTACACCATCGACCCCGAAGTCTGCGTCGACTGCGGCACCTGCGCAGGTGTTTGCCCGATGGAGGCTATTGCTCCGGCCGAGTAAAAGTCAATGCTGGAAGACAAAAGGTTAAAAATTTTTGCGGCGGTGGTGGAATACAGTAGTTTCACCGCCGCTGCTTCTTCATTGGGCCTGACCCAGCCCGCCGTAAGCCAGAGTATAGCAGAACTGGAAAAGACGCTTGGCGTGCAGCTTTTCGAGCGTTCCCGCGGAGAGGTGCGCCTCACCCCGAAAGGCGAGCTTTTCATGGGTTATGCCCGACAGATAATGCATTGGTATAACGTAGCCAACGAAAGCCTCAATCCGTCTTCCGCGGACGGGCCCCTCTCTCCCGCAAGGGTGAGCATCGACCCTTCCACGGATGCCGAGATATGGAGTTCCCGAGGCGACCTTCACATCGAAATAGTCCACAAATGAAGAGTTCAGGCCCATGGCAGCATAATCCCTGGTATTCGTTCCTGCGGCATTATGTCGATTACACGACGCGCCACAGCTATCGCCGCTGCAAGGTTGATGGCAGGGGAAACATCCCCTCGAATGCTGCGGTAATCATAGCTCCCAACCACTGCAATACGCTCATGGACGCCATGGTGGTGCTCAGGACGTTCCACGGCCCCATCGTCTTCGGAGCCCGCGCCGATATCTTCGAGAACCGTACCGTAGCCAAGATTATGCGCTTCCTCCGTATCCTTCCCATGGTACGCCGCCGCGACGGAATACGCAAGGTTCTGCGCAACTATGACACCATGGACCAGGTGGTGGATGTGCTTTCTAACGGCGTTCCCTTCTGCATGTTCGCGGAAGGCGCGCACAGACCCATGCATTCCCTGATGCCGCTCAGCAAGGGCATTTTCAGGATTGCGCTCAGCGCGGACCAGGCCCTGGACGGAAAGAGGGACGTGTACATCGTCCCCGCCGGCCTGGAGTATGGAAGCTACTTCCATTACCGCTCATGGAGCCGGCTGCGTTACGGCAGGCCCCTCAACGTGTCGCAGTTCGTGCGGGAGCATCCGGATCTGTCCGACCCCGAAAAGTACAACGCCCTGCGTGAGCTGCTTACGCCGGCTATCAGAAGCCAGTTCGTCTGGTTCCCCGACGACGAAGAATACGATGCCAGGTGGAATGCCTTCGAGGAACGCTTCGAGGCCCTCCATGGCTGCGCTCCGTCCGAATCCGGCCTTCCGAAATCGCGCGCCGCCCGCATCCTGCTCGCGGTCCTGACCTTCCCGTTCTTCCTTGTTTCCGCCGTAATTACCGCTCCGATGTGGGGTCTCGCCGAATACCTGTGTCATAAGAAGGTACGTGACCGTGCGTTCCGCAATACGGTGCGCTTCGGCACCAAACTCCTCGGCACGATCATCTTCGGCATCATCTGCGCCGTGCTGCTCTTCGTCTTCCTGCCCTGGTGGATCGCCCTGCTCGGCCTGCTGTACTTCCTAATCAGTTACAGCATCTTCTACGACTGGCTCAATCTTGTAAGGAAATAGCGGCTCACTTGTATAGTTTGTTGCCGCCGAGGCGGACAGCGGAGCGGAAAATGGTTTTTCGGAAAACTTGACGAAAAATATTTTCCGGCCGCCCGTCTGGAAGACTCCGCTGCGGCGGAGCCTGGCATACAAAAAAGAGGTCGACCATTAGTCGACCTCTTTTGTCAGAGCTTCGCTCAAGCCCTACTCGGAGAGTTTCTTGTAGTTGTTGTAGCGGATCTTGGCGAATTCCTCGGTCTTGGACAGGAGCTCCTCTGCGCGCTCGGGGAAGAGCTTGTAGAGGGACGCGAAACGAACCTCACTCTTGAGGAAGTCCTGGAACTTGCTCCAGTCGGGTTCCTTGCTGTCGAGCGAGAACGGATTCTTGCCGCTGCCTTCGAGAGCGGGATTGTAGCGGTACAGATGCCAGTAACCGCATTCAACCGCGAGCTTCTCCTCCTTCTGGCTCAGGCCCATTCCAGCCTTGAGACCGTGGTTGATACACGGAGCGTAGGCGATGATGAGCGACGGGCCGTCGTAGGCTTCGGCTTCCTTAATGGCGTTCATGTACTGGACGGGGCTTGAGCCCATAGCAACCTGTGCGACGTATACATATCCGTAGCTAATGGCCATCATGCCGAGGTCCTTCTTGCGGATCTTCTTGCCGGAAGCGGCGAATTTGGCGATGGCGCCTGCCGGAGTACTCTTGGAGGACTGGCCGCCGGTATTGGAGTAGACCTCGGTGTCGAGAACCAGCACGTTCACATTCTCGCCGGAAGCGAGCACGTGGTCGAGACCGCCGTAACCGATGTCGTAAGCCCAGCCGTCGCCGCCGAATATCCACTGGCTGCGGGACGGAATGAAGTGCTTGAGGTCGAGCAGGGCCTTGCAGGTATCGCAGCTGCACTTCTCCATGAGGGGAACGAGCTTGTCAGCGACTTCGCGGGTGACCTTCGCGTCATCCTTGTTGTCGAGCCACTGCCTGTAAAGGGCCTTGATTTCGTCGGAGCACTTGGGGCAGTCGAGGCCCTTGGTCATGAGGTTGGCTACAGTCTCGCGCATGCGGTTGGAACCTATCTTCATGCCCAGGCCGAATTCGGCGGCATCCTCGAAGAGGGAGTTCTGCCATGCCGGACCGTGGCCCTGTGCGTTGGTGCAGTAGGGGCTTGCCGGGAAGGATGCTCCGTAGATGGAAGAACAGCCGGTGGCGTTGGCAATCATCATGTGGTCGCCGAACAGCTGGGTGATGTTCTTGATGTACGGGGTCTCGCCGCAGCCTGCACAGGCTCCGGAATACTCGAAGAGCGGCTGGCTGAACTGGGCGGCCTTCATGTTGCTCTTGGGATCGAGCGGAGTCTTGTAGCCGACCTTGCTGCTCAGATAGTCGAACTGTGCCTGCTCGTCGGCATGGTCGAGATAGGACTCGAGCTTGAGGGCCTTTTCGGGCTTGGCAAGGCAGACGTCGACGCAGTTGCCGCAACCGGTACAGTCGGCGACGCTGATGCTGAGCGCATACTTGTAGTCCTTGAGGTTGGCCTTGCCCTGGGCGACCTTGGTGCCGGCGGGAAGACCCGCGGCCTCTTCGTCGGAGAGCAGGAAAGGACGGATTGCAGCGTGCGGGCAGACGAAGGCGCAGGTGTTGCACTGTATGCACTTGTCGGCATCCCATTCGGGAACCGCCACCGCAACGCCGCGCTTTTCGTAAGCGGCGGTGCCTGCGGGCATGGTGCCGTCCATATAGGGAAGGAAGGCGCTCACCGGGAGGGAGTCTCCGCATTGGGCGTTGACCACGTCGGCTATGTCCTTCACGAAAGGAGTGGCAAGACGCGCCTTTCCGGGATTCTCGAACTTCGCTTCTATCTTCGCCCACTCGGCGGGAACGGCTACCTCGGTGTACTCGCCGCCGCGGTCGATGGCCGCATAGTTCATGGCGACAATGTTCTCGCCCTTCTTGCCGTAGCTCTTGAGAGCGGCGTCCTTCATGTACTTCACCGCATCGGCGTAGGGAATGATGCCGGTAATCTTGAAGAATGCGCTCTGGAGTATGGTGTTGGTGCGTCCGCCGAGCCCGATTTCCTGGGCTATCTTGGTGGCGTTGATGATGTAAAGCTTGATATGCTTCTTGCCGATGATGCTCTTGACGTTGTCGGGGATGCGCTCAACCGTCTCCTTCTCGTCCCAGAGGGAGTTCAGGAGCAGGCTGCCACCTTCCTTGATGCCCTTCAGCACGTCGTACTTCTGCAGGTAGGACGGCACATGGCAGGCCACGAAGTCGGGAGTGCTCACCAGATACGGAGCATGAATGGGCTTGGCTCCGAAGCGGAGGTGGCTGCAGGTGTAGCCGCCGGACTTCTTGGAGTCGTAGTCGAAGTAGGCCTGGCAGTAGAGGTCGGTGTGGGAGCCTATAATCTTGATGGTGTTCTTGTTGGCGCCCACGGTACCGTCGGAACCGAGTCCGTAGAACTTGCACTCGGTGGTGCCGGGCTTCACGATGGAAACCTCCTCGCCGAGGGGCAGGCTCTTGAAGGTGACGTCGTCGACTATGCCGACGGTGAAGTCGCTCTTCGGGGCCTTGCGCTCAAGGTTGTCGTAAACGGCTATGATCTGGGCAGGGGTGGTGTCCTTGCTGGACAGGCCGTAACGTCCGCCTATGATGAGCGGGGCGTTCTCCTTGCCCTGGTAAGCGCTGCGGATGTCGAGGAAGAGGGGTTCTCCGGGAGCTCCGGGCTCCTTGGTGCGGTCGAGCACGGCGATCTTCTTGACGGTCTTCGGGATAGCCTTGAAGAGATAGTCGGCGCTGAACGGCCTGTAGAGGTGAACGCTCACCAGACCGTATTTGCGACCCTTTGTGTTAAGGAAATCGATGGTCTCCTTGATGGTCTCGGTGACGGAGCCCATTGCTATGATGATGTTCTCGGCCTGCTTGTCGCCGTAGTACGAGAAGGGACGGTACTTGCGGCCGGTAAGCTCGCTTATCTCGCCCATGTAGCGGGCAACGATGTCGGGAACCTCTTCGTATACCTTGTTGCGGGACTCGACGGCCTGGAAGTAGACGTCGCCGTTCTGGGCCGTGCCGCGCGTGACGGGAGCGTCGGGATTGAGGGCGCGGTCGCGGAACTGCTGGAGCGACTTCTCGCTCACCATGCCCTTCAGGGCCTCCTCGTCGAGGGCCTCGATCTTCTGAATCTCGTGGCTGGTGCGGAATCCGTCGAAGAAATGCAGGAATGGAACGCTGCTCTTGATTGCGGAAAGATGCGCAACCGCAGCCATGTCCTGGGCCTCCTGGACGGAGCCGGAAGCGAGGAGCGCGTAACCTGTCTGGCGGCAGGCCATCACGTCCTGATGGTCTCCGAAGATGGAGAGTGCGTGGCTGGCGAGGGCGCGTGCGCTCACGTGGAAGACGCCGGGAAGGAGTTCGCCGGCAATCTTGTACATGTTGGGAATCATGAGCAGGAGACCCTGCGATGCGGTGTAGGTGGTGGTAAGCGCACCTGCCTGAAGGGAGCCGTGCACGGCTCCGGAAGCTCCGGCTTCACTTTCGAGTTCGGTAACCCTGACTGTCTCGCCCCAGAGGTTCTTTTTCCCGTGGGCCGCCCACTCGTCGATGTTCTCCGCCATGGGAGACGACGGCGTGATGGGATAGATACAGGCGTTCTCGCTGAAGAGATAAGCCACGTTCGCGACAGCGGTGTTACCGTCACAAGTGATGAATTTCTTTTCTTTTGCCATGGTTATGCTATTGAATTAACGATTATTTCTTTTCCTTCGGCTGCGGCGATGCGCTTCGCAAGGCCCTGAAGCACCGTTCCGGGGCCGAGCTCCGTAAAAGCGGTGGCCCCTGCGGCGAGCATGTTCCTGACGCTGAGGGTCCAGCGCACCGGGCTTGTGAGCTGCCTGAGCAGGTTGTCCTTTATGCGGACGGGGTCGGCTTCGGCTTCGGCCGTTACATTCTGGTAGACAGGGCAGCCGGGAGCCTTGACTTCGGTGGCCTCTATAGCCTTCGCGAGCCCTGCGCGTGCCGGCTCCATCAGCGGAGAATGGAAGGCTCCGCCCACCGCGAGGGGAAGGGCGCGCTTCGCTCCTGCTGCCTTGAGGGCTTCGCAAGCTTCGAGCACCGCCTCCTTTTCGCCGGATATGACTATCTGTCCATCACAGTTGTAGTTGGCGGGAACCACCACCTTGCCGGGGGCGGATATGCCGGCGCATATTTCTTCCACGGTGGCGTCGGGAAGGCCGAGAATGGCCGCCATGGTGCCGGGAACCTTTTCGCAGCAGGCCTGCATCTGTTCGGCGCGTATCTTCACCAGCCTGAGGCCGTCCTCGAACGAAATCGCGCCCGAGGCTGCCAGCGCCGAGAACTCACCCAGGGAATGACCGCCTACCATGTCGGGAGACGGGAGCTCAGGGGTGCAGAGTGCAAGTACTGTGGAATGTATGAAAATGGCAGGCTGGGTGACGCGAGTAGCCCGCAAATCCTCGTCGCTTCCATCGAACATGATGTCGGTGATTCGGAATCCCAGTATTTCATTGGCTCTCTCCATGAGGGCGCGGGCCTTTTCACTGCCCTGGTAAAGGTTTTTTCCCATGCCCGGAAACTGGGATCCCTGGCCTGGGAATACGAATGCATTCATAAGCGCAAAGATACCAAAAAAATTGTATATTTGCAGCCCCGCCCCCATAGTTTAATGGATAGAATTGCGGATTCCGGTTCCGCCGGTTGGCGTTCGATTCGCCATGGGGGTACGGAAAGGCCCGGAGCAGCGTTGCCCAGGGCCTTGTTCGTTTTGTCTCTGCAATTTGCTATTTCTCAGTTTTTCCATTATCTTTGGGGAAAGGCCACACTTTCTCAACTCCTTGTCCATGAAAAGACTATTAATCGTGTTTCTTTCGTTAATGTTCGTTGTTTGCTGTCTTCCAATGGATCGTGATACTGTTTGGGGAATACACAATCGTTCGGACCATGATATCTACTATGTTTTAGACTTCCAACCAGAAGATACCGTCATAACTGTAGGGAGTGAATGTGTACTCGTTAAATCTCATACGATAGGAAGATTATCCTCCAAATCCCTACGTCCACTTAAAGACTCTCTTCATATGTATATTCTTGATGGAAGAGCTGTCCAGTTAAGGGGGTGGTGTAAACTAACTGAAGAGCAGATTTCGCTCATATATAGAAGCGCTATTCTTGATCGAGTGACACGAACTCCACAGTCTAAAACATTTGGTTATGCTTACCCTCCGGAAACCGATTAATTCCTTGTCCTATTTCTTTGGCAGAGCCACCACTACTTAGCGCTTCTGCCTTGAGGGGACGCCTGCTATCCACCATTCTTGGTTTGGACAAAAATGTTATTTGGTGTGTGATGACAATTACGATGATAAATCCTATTATTGGCCGTTGTTTATTCCTGTCTGTTTTTTCATTGCTATAGATGATTACAAACCTCTAAATTGGGTTTCCTTACCTGAATTTCCAAATTATGAAGGTCCTAAAGCATTGTCTCCCAATAATTTAGAATCACTCATTGATGGCAACCCCCCTACTGGTGGATTCATTTAGGCAAATACGACGTTCTATGGGCAGTTATTCTGAACGTCCATAAAGAAGTTATTTATCTTGACTCTTACCTCACCAGATTCAGCCAGTCGTAGAAGATGCCGTAGCTGGCCAGGAAGTACACCAGAGCGGCAGTCGCCGCCCACCACGGGAGGGTGAGGAAGAAAACCAGTGCCCAGATGATTCCGAAGAGGACCGTGCCGATGAGCTTCACGCCGAAACGGGCGGTGTTGCGGAAGGCCGGGTCCTTGATTTTGCTGCTGCAGAGCCATTCGGCAAGCCCCCACATGGGAGCGGTCAGTATGGCCGACACGGCGAAGAGAGGAGACGTGAGAACGGCCAGCAGTATCCTCTGCCAGCGTTTGCGCGGCAGGCCGGCGTCGCGATAGGCCGAAACGTCGTAGCCCCTAAGGGCGGAGAAACGCTCCTCGAATTCCTTCCAGGAAGCCTCGTAGTTCTCGTCGTCTGGTATATAGGTGATGCGGCTGCGAATGCCCGCTATGAGTTGTTCGCGAAGGAGTGCGAACAATTCGATTTCACTGAGTTCCGGATGCTCGCGCACGGCGGCCGACACGTTGATAGGCTTTCCGAAGCGGAGCCTGCTCCAGGTGCGGAAATGGAAATAGTCGCCGTATTCAATGCCGGCGGGCACAATCACCACGTCCTTTTTGCCCTCAAGGGCATTCTGAGCGGCCATGGCTATGCGGAAAACGCCCTTGTTTATGGGCAGTGTGGAGTGCATGGTACGGTGACGTCCTTCCGCAAACATGCAGAAGGGCACCCCGTTGGAGAGCACGTCCACCACCTGGTCTATGGTCTCGTAATTGCGAAGCACCTTGCGTATGCCGTCGCGCCGGCGCACCATGGGAAGGATGCGCAGGAAACGGAGGATGCCCGCAACCGTCTTGTTATCGAAGATATCCGCCCTGGCACCGAAGACGCAGGGGCCCCAGTGGGCCCGCAGGACGACGAGAGCGTCCATAAGCGTTCCGCAGTGGTTGGGGGCGATTATTACCGCCTTGTCCCAGGGAATGTTATTCTTGCCGTCCACCCTCACGCGCCTGTAGCAGAAACGGGTGGTCACGTCCACGTATGGGCGCAGCAGATTGTACCAGGGATTATGCCTCCAGGGACCTTCCATCTATTTATGCCTTATTTCTATATGAAGATCGCCCTCGGAAGACCACACCAGCGCATCGGTAGCGCCGTCCAGGGGCAGCACGGCCGGCTTTTCCGGGCCGCTCACCGAGAGAGGTGAGGGGTGGAAAGCCTCGCGTGCGGCCTTGTACCAGTGCATTATCTGGCGGGCGTAGGATTCGAAACGGCGGCCTTCGTCGGTAATGCGTACGTCTCCGCGAGTGGAACGTTCGAAAAGACGCACGCCCAGTTCCTTTTCAAGTTCGGCGATATTCTGGCTTACCGCCGGCTGGGTTAGGCCCAAAGAAGATGCGGCGGCCGTGAAATTTCCGAATTCCACTACCGCCGCAAAGACTTTCAGTCTCTTGTCTTCGAGCATGGACCTTTGTTATGCCTCCTCGATAGCTCCCATCGGGCATGCGTCAGCGCAGGTTCCGCAACCGGCACAGGCCTCGGGATCTATGGTGTAGGCGGGATCTCCCTCATGGATTGCGCCTGCGGGGCATTCGCCTGCACAGGTACCGCAGCCAACACAAACGTCCGGATTGATTTTGTAAGCCATAGTTCTAGAACTTTTTGTTTAATGTTCTGCAAAGGTAAACTTTTTGCAGTAAATTTGCAACATGAAGACACTGGCAATATTGTTCCTCCTTTTCCAGACCCTCATAGGGGGCCGCGCTGAATTCGACAGGACCGTTCACGATTTCGGCATCTTCACCGTCAACGACGGGCCGCAGAGCTGCTGCTTCACCGTCACCAACAAAGGTGAAGGGCCGCTCACCATCCTGTCGGCCATATCTTCCTGCGGCTGCACGGGCGTCAAATGGACAAGGACCGTCATAGAACCCGGAGAGACGGGAACGATAGAAGCCACTTACAGCAACGAAGACGGCCCCTACCCCTTCGACAAGACGGTTACGGTGTACCTTTCCGACATAAAAAAACCCGTAATCCTGCACCTCAGGGGCAATGTAACAAAGAAATAATTTCGTAACTTTGCGCGATATGCCCCAGGTAACGAATTACACAGACGACAACATACGCACCCTAGAAGGCGTGCAGCACGTACGCATGCGCCCCGGCATGTACATCGGGCGCCTCGGCAACGGCAACAACCCCGGCGACGGCATCTACGTGCTCCTCAAGGAGATAGTGGACAACTCCATCGACGAATACTCGATGGGTTTCGGAAAGCAGATCCTCATAGACATCACCCCGGAGAACGAGGTTTCGGTGCGCGACTTCGGCCGCGGCATCCCGCTCGACTCCGTGGTGAAGGCGGTGAGCATCCTGAACACGGGCGGCAAGTTCGACGACGCCGTGTTCAAGAAGAGCGTCGGCCTCAACGGCGTCGGCTCCAAGGCCGTGAACGCCCTCAGCCAGAGCTTCTACGTCTGTTCCTACCGCGAGGGCGAAAGCTCCTGGGCGCGCTTCGAAAGGGGCGAACTGGTTGAATCCGGCAAGGAGGCTGCCCCTAAAGAGAAGAACGGCACCCTCGTAAAGTTCGTTCCCGACGTGATGATGTTCGGCAAGTACGAGTTCCACCTCGACTTCGTGGAGCAGATGGTCAAGAACTACTCCTACCTCAAGAAGGGGCTCACGCTCGTCTTCAACGGCAACCCCTACGTAAGCGAGAACGGCCTTCTGGACCTCGTCAACGAAAACCTTCTGAGCGACACTCCCCTCTATCCCCCCATACATCTGGAGGGAGAGGACATAGAGATAGTGCTCACCCACGGCAACGCCTACGGCGAGAACATCTCCTCCTTCGTGAACGGGCAGAACACCCGCGACGGCGGAACCCATCTGGCGGCCTACCGCGAGGCCATCGCCAAGACCCTCAAGGACTTCTTCAAGAAGAACTACGACCCCGCAGACTGCCGTCAGGGCGTAGTCGGAGCCATCTCCATACAGATACAGGAGCCCAACTTCGAAGGTCAGACCAAGACCAAGCTGGGCAGCAACTACATGTGGGAGAAGCAGACCCACGACGCCAAGGGAGCCCTCAAGCTGGAGACAGGCCCGACCATTCGCAGCTACGTCAACGACTTCGTTGCCAAGAACCTCGACAACTACCTCCGCATGCACAAGGAGATAGTTCCGGTGATAGAAGACAAGATAAAGGATTCCCAGCGCGAGCGCGAGGAGATTTCCGGCATCCAGAAGAAGACCCGCGAGCGCAACCGCAAGACGGCCGTCTACAACCGCAAGCTCCGTGACTGCCGCTTCCACTACGGCGACAAGGCCAACGAGAAGACCCAGGACGACATAGAGCGCAGCAGCATCTTCATCACAGAGGGCGACTCCGCAAGCGGAACCATCACCAAGGCCCGCAACGCCGCTTACCAGGCGGTGTTCAGCCTCCGCGGCAAACCCATCAACTCCTACAAGGAAAGCCGCAAGCGCGTGGCCGAGAACGAGGAGCTCAACCTGCTTATCAGCGCGCTGGGCGTGGAAGACGACATCTCCAACCTCCGCTACAACAACATAATCGTGGCCACCGATGCCGATGACGACGGAATGCACATCCGCATGCTGGTGCTCACATTCCTGCTGAAATACTATCCCGACCTCATCCGACGGGGCCACGTATACATACTACAGACTCCCCTCTTCCGCGTACGCGACAAGAAGGAGAACCGCTACTGCTACTCCCCTGAAGAAAAGGAAAAGGCCATAGCCGAACTCCACAACGGAAAAACCGAAATCACCCGATTCAAGGGCCTCGGAGAGATTTCCGCGGACGAATTCGCATCCTTCATAGGGGAAGACATGAGGCTCGATCCCGTACAGCTCTCCGACGAGGAGAGAATCTCCGAGATAATGGAATTCTACATGGGCGACAACACGGTCGAGAGGCAGAATTTCATAAGGGCCAACCTTCGCAGCGAAGAAGAACTGGAAGATGTCAACATATAGGAAGACCCACTACGGCAAGCGCTGGTCGCGTTTCTGCGGCTGGCTGCTCCGCAGGCTCGGGTGGACTGCCGTGGGCGGACCTCCCCCGGAGCCCAGGGTGGTGATGCTGGGCGTTCCCCACACCAGCATGGCCGACTTCTTAGTCGCCTACCTGTTTTACACCTCCTTCGGCGAGGTTGCGCACACCATGGTAAAGAAGGAACTGTTCTTCTGGCCCCTCGGAGGAATCCTGCGCGCCTGCGGCTGCATACCCGTCGACCGTTCGAATCCAGGCTCGCTTGTAAAGAGCCTCATCTCGGAGATGGAGCAGGACGAGTTCTTCAAGCTCGCCGTGGCCCCCGAAGGCACCCGGAAGCCGGTCAGGCGCTGGAAAGCCGGCGGACTCGCAATTGCCCGCGAAGCCGGGGTTCCCGTGTATGCAGGCTGGTTCGACTGGCGCACCAAGCGCATCTCCTGCGGCGAAAAGTTCGAACTCACGGACGACCTCAAGGCCGACATGGCCCGCCTTCAGGATCATTACGAAAAACTTCATCTCACCGGGAAACATCCCGACAACTACCTTACACATTAAACTATGAGCAAGAATCATCCTTACCGCAAGACCAGGCGCAGGGACCGTTATCCGGGAACCCTGCGGGAACTGCTCGAGAACAGCACCCTGCGCTACGCAAAGCGCCGTTTCAGCTGTTTCGTCGACGGCTCCCAGGCCTACACGTACAGCACGTTCAAGGACAGCTGCGACCTCCAGAGCCAGAGGCTGTCCCGCTTCGGCATAAGCGCCGGCGACCGCGTGGCCATCCTTTCCGGCAACATGCCCAACTGGACAGTAGCCTTCTTCGCCGCCACGGCGTTCGGAAGGGTTGCCATCCCCATACTCCCCGACTCCTCCCCCAACGAGATCAAGAACATACTCGCCCATTCGGAAACGAAGGTCCTGTACGTATCCCGCAGGCTCCTTCCCAAAGTGCCGCAGGAGTGCCTCGAGGCCCTTACCCTCGTTGTGGACATAGAGACCTTCGAGTTCATCCGGAAAGACGAAGACGCCTTCCAGTGCGACGGGTGGACCAAGGCCCCCAACGCCGACGCCCTCGCCACCATCATCTACACATCCGGCACTACCGGAGCGGCCAAGGGCGTGATGCTGAGCCACCGCAACCTCTGCCAGAACGTGATGGCCTCGCACAAGGCCCAGTACTGCACGAAACGCGACCGTTTCATGAGCATACTGCCTATGGCCCACACCTACGAGATGGCCATAGGCTGCCTCTATCCTATATATGTAGGCGCGTGCGTGTATTACCTGCCCAAGGCCCCCACTCCCAGCATACTGATGGCCGCGATGAAGGAGGTGCGCCCTACCATCATGTGCGCGGTTCCGCTCATCATCGAGAAGGTCTACCACAAGAACATCCTTCCCACGATAGAGAAGAGCCGCTTCCTTTCGTGGATGCAAAAACGCATGCCGGGCACCCTCTACCGCCTGGTCGGCAAACGTCTCTACCACAGCTTCGGGGGCGCCCTGCGCTTCTTCGGCATAGGCGGCAGCAAACTCGACCCCGAGGTGGAAGTCTTCCTCAAGAAGGCACGTTTCCCCTACGCCATAGGCTACGGACTCACAGAATGCGCCCCCCTGGTGTGCAACGCGATGGTCGGCAAGACCCGCATAGGCAGCATGGGCATAGCCTCCTGCAAGGTGGAGGTGAAGCTCGACAACGTCGACCCCGACACCGGTACCGGAGAAATCATCTGCCGCGGTAAAAACGTGATGCTGGGCTACTACAAGGACCCCGAACGCACCATGGGCGTGATCGACGACGACGGCTGGTTCCACACGGGCGACGTCGCCACCGTGGACAAGGACGGCTACTACTACCTCAAGGGGCGGCTTGGCAGCACCATCATAGGCCCCGACGGGGAGAACATCTACCCCGAGGAAATCGAACTGCTGATCAACGGCATGGACGGAGTGGAAGAGTCGCTCGTAACGCAGCAGGACGGCCATCTGGTAGCCAAGGTCAAGTTCGCCGACAACATCCTCGACTGGGACCTGGCCGGCGAAGAGCAGTTCTTCGCTCGCGTAGAGGCCATGCAGAAAAGCCTTATGGACAAGGTCAACAGCCTAATAGGCAAGAACGCCAGGATAGCCGAAGTGGAAGCCATGAAGGAACCTTTCGACAAGACCGCCACCCAGAAAATACGCCGCTACAAATACAAAGAGGGCGAAAGTCCGGAAAAAGATTTGGAAAAGAAGGAAAAATAAACTAATTTTGCAGCCCTTTGGGAAAGTCCCAAGGGGCTAATTTTTAATAATTTATTTATTTACAACATGTTAAAACAGTACGAAACCGTTTTCATTGCAACTCCCGTTTTGTCTGATGCGCAGATGAAGGAAGCGGTTAAGAAGTACACCGACCTCATCACCGCGAACGGCGGCGAAATCGTGTACGAAGAGGATTGGGGGCTCAGGCAGCTCGCGTATCCAATCCAGCACAAGACCTCCGGGTTCTACTATCTCATCGAATTCAAGGCCAACCCCGAATTCGTCAACACTCTCGAAGTCCAGTACAAGCGTGACGAGCGTATCATCCGCTTCATCACCGTGGCTCTCGACGCTGATGCAATCGCATACGCCGAGCACCGCCGCGAAATGAAGGCCGCGAAGAAGAACGCCCCCGCAGTCGAAGAGGCTCCCGCCGAGAAAGTGAAGGAAGAGATCGAACTCCCCGAGGAATACGACGTTGAACCCATTGAAACCAAGGAGGACTAAACCATGGCAAACGAAAACGAAGTACGCTATCTGAACCCTCCCACCGTGGACGTTCGCAAGAAGAAATACTGCCGCTTCAAGAAAGCTGGCATCAAGTATGTCGACTATAAGGATCCCGAGTTCCTGAAGAAGTTCCTCAACGAACAGGGCAAGATCCTTCCCCGCCGCATCACCGGCACCTCCCTCAAGTTCCAGCGCAAAGTGGCCGTAGCCGTAAAGCGCGCCCGCAGCCTGGCTCTCCTTCCCTACGTTACTGACCTTCTTAAATAATCCGGGCCATGAAAATCATTCTCAAGAAAGACGTACAGAATCTCGGCGAGGCCGGAGAGGTAGTGGAAGTAAAGAACGGATACGCCCTCAATTACCTGGTTCCCCAGGGCTACGCTTCCGTAGCGACCAAGGGCGCCCTCAAGCAGCATGAGGAGACCATCCGCCAGCGCGCCCACAAAGAGGCGAAACTCGTGGCGGACGCAGAGGCCGTTAAGAAGAACATCGAGGCAATGCCCGTGAAGGTCACCGTCAAGGTGTCCGAGAACGGCAAGCTTTACGGTGCAGTTACCGCCGCCATGGTGGCCGACGCACTCGCAGCCCTCGGAGTCGAAACCGACAAGAAGAACGTGACCGTTCCCGAAATCAAGGAGACCGGCGAGTTCGAAGGCAAGGTCAAGGTCTACAAGGCCGTCGTTGCCGATGTCAAAATCATTGTCGAGGCCGAAGCGCAGGCCGAATAAGGCATGCGGCAAACACGAAAGCCGGACTCTTCGGAGCCCGGTTTTTTTTGTAATATGCTGTGGTGCAGCGGTCGAAACCGGATTGTTAGTTTCGTGTTGATAACTTTTGTTTTTTTCTGTGGACAATTAGGTTCCGAATAGCTAACTTTGCCCTCGACGAAAGGAAAAAATGGCGACGGATTGTTCCCGGACAGTCCGGATTTTTTCGCCCCTTTCCAATGCTAAAACTTATCTGTAAACCTGTAATTCCTTAATACTATGGATGTTAGGAAGACAAACGGAACGATAGAAGAGTACGATGTTGAAAAACTGAAGCGTGGAATACGCCAGACCTATGAAGCAACCGGCCAGGTGTGCCCGGAAGAGGTCCTCGTGTCCATTACGGACAACCTTTATATATACGACAAGATGTCCAGCCAGGAGATCCGCCGCCAGGTGGTGAACTCCCTGATGAGCGTCAACAAAAAGGCGGCCCTCGAGTACATCGAGAAGTTCGACTCCGGCAAGGACATGCGCAAGAAGCGCGACTTCATCCGCGACTATATCCACGCCTCCAACGCGGCCACGGGCAGCAAGTTCGACGCGAACGCCAACGTTACGCGCAAGAACATCGTCACCCTGGGAACGGAGCTCTACAAGGAGAACAACATCAAGCAGAACAGGTATATCATGCAGGACAAGATCCAGGCCCTCTACGGCCACGATCTTGCGGCGCAGTACATAAAGGACCTGGAGAGCCACGTGCTGTACAAGCACGACGAGAGCGGCACCCCCGGCTACCCCTACTGCGTGGCCATAACCATGTATCCCTTCCTTGAGAGCGGCCTTACTGCGCTCGGCGGAGTGTCCATAGCGCCCACCGACCTCAAGAGCTTCTGCGGCGAGTTCATCAACCTGGTTTACAGTGTTTCCAGCCAGTTCATGGGGGCCGTTGCCACGCCCGAGTTCCTCATGTACATGGATTACTTCATCCGCAGGGACTACGGCGACGACTACCTTTCCCGCCTCGACGAGGTGGTGGAGAGCAACCGCAAGGCCCGCACCCTCACGAAGGTCATCGACAACTGCTTCCAGCAGGTCGTCCACTCCATGAACATGCCGGCCGGCAACCGCGGCTACCAGACGGTGTTCTGGAACATCGGTTACTTCGACAAGCCCTATTTCGAGGGCGTGTTCTCCGATTTCCGCTTCCCCGACGGCACCGCTCCCAAGTGGGAGACCCTCAGCTGGCTGCAAAAGCACTTCATGCGCTGGTTCAACGAGGAGCGCAACCACTATATCCTCACCTTCCCGGTGGAGACCATGGCGCTGCTCACCGACGGCGGCGACGACTTCGTGGACAAGGACTACGCCGACTTCACCGCCGAGATGTGGAGCAAGGGCCACAGCTTCTTCTGCTACCTTTCGAACAGCCCCGACAGCCTCAGCAGCTGCTGCCGCCTGCGCAATTCGCTCAAGGACCTCGACGACGAGGACAAGGACCACAACCACACCACGCACCAGTACTCCATGGGCACCGCTTCGGTGTCGACGGGCAGCAAGAGCGTGATGACCATCAACCTGAACCGCCTCATCCAGGACGCCGCCCGCAAGTACTTCCGCGAGAAGATGGGCATCGACATGAAGGGCGGAGTCGTCATCAGTCCCAAGGTCTACGACAAGGAAGAGCTCTATAAGTACATCCGTGAGGCCGTCACCACCCAGACCGAGCGCGTCCACAAGTACCAGACCGCGTTCAACGAGATCATCAAGGACTTCCTCAAGGCCGACATGCTCGACGTCTACAAGGCCGGCTTCATCGACATGAAGCGCCAGTACCTCACGGTGGGCGTGAACGGCATGACAGAGGCGGCCGAGTTCCTCGGACTCACCGTCTCCCCGAACCCCGAGTACAACGAGTTCGTGAACATGCTGCTCGAGACCATCAACGAGTGCAACCGCGCCGACAAGACCAAGGACACCATGTTCAACACCGAGTTCGTGCCCGCCGAGAACCTCGCCGGAAAGAACTACAACTGGGACCGCAAGGACGGCTACTACGTGTCGCCCAACCACGTGCTCTACAGCAGCTACTTCTACAATCCCGAGGACACGAGCCTGAGCATGATAGACAAGTTCAAGCTCCACGGCGAGGAATACGTGAAGTACCTCGACGGCGGTAGTGCCCTGCACATGAACATCCAGGAGCACCTCACCAAGGACCAGTACCGCCAGCTGCTGAACGTGGCGGCCCACTACGGCACCAACTACTTCACCTTCAACTGCCGCAACACCGTCTGCAACGACTGCAACTACATCTCCAAGGACACCCTCACCGTTTGCCCGAGGTGCGGCAGCAAGAACCTCGACTACCTCACCCGCGTCATCGGTTACCTCAAGCGCATCAGCTCCTTCGCTGAAATCCGTCAGGAAGAAGCCTTCCAGCGCTACTACATCGAAGAGCCCAAAGACGCAAGACTGGAGGCATAAGGGTGATAAAGTACCTTCCCGAATCGGCTTCGGTCGTTCTTGAAGAAGTACCCGACCGCGTGACCCTGGCAGTAGACATCACGAACTGCCAGGGTCATTGCGAGGGTTGCCACTCCCCCTATCTCAGGGGGAATTTCGGCGAAGAACTCACCACGGAGAAGATAGACGCCCTGATAGAGGACAATTTCGGCGTCAACTGTTTCCTGTTCCTCGGCGAAGGGGCCGACGTGGATGCGCTGCTGGAACTGGTTAAGCACCTTAACTCCGCGCACCCGAAGATGGAGGTTGCGCTGTACTCCGGCCTCCCCCACACCGACGAGCGCGTGTGGGACTGGTTCGACTACGTGAAGATAGGGCCATACCGCCGCAGCTACGGGCCACTCAACTCCCCCACCACCAACCAGCGCATGTACAAACTGAAGCGCGGCTGCGGACGCGAGTCCGCGGTGGACATCACCGAGCGCTTCTGGCATCGCGGAATCGATCCGAATGCCAACGAAAGCAAATAAAAACGGCCCCGCGGGGCCGTTTTTATTTCATTATTTCTTTTCAGGAATAGCCAGGAGCAGTTCCTTGAGGAATTCCCAACCGTTGCCGACGGTGTCGATCTTCACGCGCTCGTCGGGCGAATGCGGATGCACGATGGTGGGGCCTATCGATGCCATCTCCCAGTTGGGATACTTGGCGCCGAGCAGGGCGCATTCGAGGCCGCCGTGGGTGGCGTTCACCACCATCTTCTTTCCGGAAACCTTCTTCCACACATCGCACACGACCTTGTAAACCGGAGTGTCGGGCTTCGGGGTCCAGCCGCTGTAACCTCCGGTCGTGGTGAACTTGGCGCCGGCGAGTTCGAACACGCAGCGCATCTCGGAGGCGAGCTGGGCCTTGGCGCTGTTCACGGCGCTGCGCATGAGCGAGTACACGCGAAGGTGACCGCGGCCGCAGCGTATCATGGCCAGGTTGGTCGAGGTCTCGGTGAGGCCCTTGAAGGCGCTGCTCATGCGGACCACGCCGGCAGGGCATGCCAGGATGGCCTTCACTGCGTTGAGCATAACCGCATCCTCAATATAGGTGAGGGACTTCGGAACCAGCCTTTCGAAACTGAACTTCGCTCCCGGATCGGTGTCCTTGAACTCCTCGAACACGTCGTGGAATATCTTGTGCACCTTGGCGGACGCGGCCTGCACCTTGGAGGCGGGGATCAGCACGTCGGCGGTGCCTTCAAACGGGATGGCGTTGCGCAGCGACCCTGCGGTGATGCCGGAAACCTTGGCGCCGTACTTCTGCAGCAGCGGCAGCAGGGTGCGGGCGATAATCTTGCAGGCATTGGCCCTGTACAGGGAAATATCCATGCCGGAGTGACCGCCCTGCAGGCCCTTCACGCCTATGCGGAAGGCCTTGTAGCCCTTGGGAGCCTTGAGAGTCTTGTAGCTGAAGTCGCCGATACCGTCGAGTCCGCCGGCGCAGCCAATGCAGAGCTCGCCTTCGTCCTCGGAGTCGAGGTTCAGCAGGATATCGCCCTTGAAGAGTCCGGGACGAAGCTTCTCCGCGCCGGTCATGCCCGTCTCCTCGTCGTAGGTAATGAGCACCTCAACGGGGCCGTGGGGCAGCTTCTTGTCTTCAACGACCGACATCGCAAGCGCTACTCCTATGCCGTCGTCGGCGCCGAGGGTGGTACCCTTCGCTCCCAGCCACTCCCCTATGACCTCCGTTTCAATCGGGTCGGTGAGGAAGTCGTGCTTCGTTTCGGCGGTCTTCTGGGGCACCATGTCCATGTGTGCCTGGAGAATCACGCCGCGGCGGTTCTCGTAACCCTTGGTCGCGGGAGCGCGCATAATCACGTTGCCTGTCTCGTCGGCAAAGGCATCCACGCCCTTTTCCTTAGCCCACTCAAGCAGGAAGGCGCGAACCTTCTCTTCGTGCTTGGACGGACGGGGCTGACGGGTAAGCAGATAGAAATTGTTCCAAACGTTCTTTGGATTAAGATCTTTGATTGTACTCATATGCTGTCGGATTTAATAAATCGGATATTCTTCTTCGGTGCCGAGCTGGTAGACCGCAACCCTCTGGCTGAGTATGGTTGCTACTCCGTCGCCGAGGCTGACGCTGCAGACGGCTGGAATGCGGTAGTGCAGCTTCTGGACGGGCTGGGCCTTCTTTTTGCTCTTTTTGACGGGAAGGGGTTCCTCCTGCTGGACGGGGGCGGCAAGCTCTTCCGGAACTATCTGCACGAACCAGGGAGTGCCGGCATAGTTGTCGGCCGCCACAAGCCCCTCAGCCTGCGAAAGACGGAAAGCCACCGCCTCTTTTACTCCGGCCTCGGGGATAATCTCGAACACGGCGGTCTGTTCGCCTGTGGAGGAACTGCCCACGAACAGGGCCATAAGCTCGCTTTCCATGGCGTCCAGGGCGTCGATAGCCGTTTTCATGGCCTCCCCGCTGTAGGTTGCGTCGGTGTCGCCTACAAGGATGTTGTACTTATTCTCGCGTATTGCGAATATCTTCTTCGCCACTTCAGCGGCCTTGGCTTCGTCGCTCTTTTCCACCACTACTTCCTGCTTTACCCTGCGGTCGCCGGACCAGAGGGTTCCGCTCGCACTGGTGAGGTTCTCCGGACGTACCGTGAACTCATGTTTCGTGTTGGCCGGGAACTTCCAGTCGGACCTTACCTGGCGGTTGCTGTCGCTCACCAGACCCTGCGAAGTGAACTTCAGCATTGTGAGACGGCATTCCTTGGACATGGTCCAGAAATAGCGCGCTGCAGGGTCCGCCTCCGAATAGGAGCGGAGCTTCACCTCGCTTATGGTATAGCTGGTCTCGTCTTCGGTGCGGACGTCGACGCCCAGGTATTTCGATGCGTAGGCTGCATAAGGACCGGCGGTGAAGTCGGTGCGCTGCGCGGTAACAGTGAATTCGAGGCTCGTGCGCGGCAGGCAGTACGGAACCTTCTCCTGGGAGAAGGCCGTAACGGCAAGCAGGGCCGCCATCGAAGCCAGTATCAATCTTTTCATAATCATATCATTTCCATCTGCGGTGGGTCCACAGATAGTTCCATGGTTGTTCCTTGATGTCCTGCTCGAGCAGGTCGTAGTATTTGCGCATGAGGCCTTCCGGAGTCTCCCCGGTCGGGTCTATGCAGATGGGAACGAGTTCCACCTGATAACGGCCTCCGGATACCTTTTTCCAGCGGAGATAGCTCACGCTCATGCCGAACTTGCAGGCCAGGGCGGTGCCTCCGGTCATAGCGAGGGTCCTCTGGTGCAGGAACTCGCCAATGTCGTGCTTGGTGGCGATGCCGTAGGGGTACTGGTCCGTCGGGAAGATGTATATGTACTTCTCGCGGCGGTGGGTGATGGCGAAGCGGAAGACCTTGGCGGACTCCAGGTATCCGTCGAAGCCGGTATGCCTGATGGGAGCGCAGCGGTTGTCCTCCATGAAACGGTCCCAGACCTTGCTGTGGAGCTGGCGGTAGACGACCCCGATGATGGACTCGTCGCCGTCGAATGGAGTGTCGGTGTAGTTGTAATTGAACCAGCCCCCGAGCAGTTCCCAGTTGCCGCAATGGCTGCTGAGTACCAGCATATTGTCGCGTGCGGCAAGCACTTCGTTGAAGACCTCGGGGTTGAGCACTTCCACGATATGCTGCCTGTGAAGACGTCTGACTCCCCTTTCGCCGCGGCATCCGCCGAACCAGACCGCCTCTCCGAATATCTCGCCGAAATGGCGGTAGAACTGCTTCGCTATCTTCTTGATTTCCTTATATTTCTTCTCGGGGAAACTGCGCGAGAGGTTGATGTAGACCTCCTCGGTGCGGTAACGAATTACGCAGCGCATGAACCAGCCCAGGAAACGCCCCATCGCCAGATGGAAGCCAAGCGGGAGGGCTGCCAGCGGGGCGGCGAGTATCTCAGCCAGCGCGGCGCCGAATGATCTCTTCTCTTGGGTCATACATTACAAAGGTAATCTTTTTTAGCGAAATGTTTGCTATATTTGTAGATGAGGAAAACAATCAAACCATTATAACGATGTTCAAGAACCAACCGAAAGGTCTCTACGCCCTCGCACTCGCAAACACCGGCGAGCGCTTCGGCTACTACACCATGCTCGCCATCTTCATGCTCTTCCTGCAGGCCAAGTTCGGCTTCGGAGGCGCCCTGGCAAGCACCATTTACGCAATTTTCCTGGCCCTGGTATACTTCATGCCCGTTCTCGGAGGCATACTCGCCGACCGCATAGGTTACGGCAAGTGCGTGGTCACCGGCGTGGTGGTGATGTTCGCGGGCTACGCCTGCCTGTCCATCCCGACGGCCGCAAACACCCTCGGCATAGTGCTCATGATAGGCGCCCTGCTTCTCATCAGCGTGGGCACGGGCCTCTTCAAGGGCAACCTCCAGGTGATGGTAGGCAACCTGTACGACGATCCCAAATACGCCTCGCGGCGCGACTCTGCCTTCAGCCTCTTCTACATGGCAATCAACATAGGCGCGATGTTCGCCCCCAGCGCGGCCACGGCAATAACCAACCGCTTCCTCGCCAAGGCCGGCCTCATCTACAAGGCCGACATCCCCGCCTTGGCGCACCAGTTCCTTGCCGGCACGATCACCCCGGAGAACGCCGACAAACTCGGCTCGCTCGCATCCCAGATGCCGGGCTACAGCGCTCCGGACCTCGGCACCTTCAGCCAGTACTACATCGAGCATCTTTCATCTTCCTATAACATGGGCTTCGCGGTGGCGTGCATCTCGCTCATCGTCTCGATGGCCATCTACTTCGGTTTCCGCGCATGGTTCAAGCATGCCGACGTGAACGCCAAGCAGGCCAAGGCCACCAACGCTCCCGTTCAGGAACTCACTCCCAAGCAGGAGAAGGACCGCATCACCGCCCTCATCATGGTGTTCGCCGTCGTCATCTTCTTCTGGATGGCCTTCCACCAGAACGGTCAGTCCCTGACGTGGTTCGCGCGCGACTACACCCAGCCCATAGCCGAAGGATGGAGCCGCATAGGATTCAACATCTGGGCGCTCGCCCTGATTGCCGTCAGCATCTATACCCTCTTCGGCATCTTCCAGAGCGAAAAGACCCAGGGCAAGCTGATAAACGGCGTGGTGACCGGCGCACTCTGGTGCGGAGCATGGGCCATCTACCGCGGACTTCCCAGCCCGCTGGACATCCAGCCCCAGCTTTTCCAGCAGTTCAATCCCTTCTTCGTGGTCGCCCTCACCCCGGTGTCCATGGCCCTCTTCAGCAGTCTCGCGAAGAAAGGCAAGGAGCCCTCGGCGCCCAGGAAGATTGCACTCGGCATGCTCGTAGCCGCCGCTGGTTACCTCATCATGATACTCGCCTCCGTAGGCCAGCCCTCCCCCGCCTCCATCCAGGGCACCGTTTCCCCCGATCCTGTGATTCCGCAGTGGCTGATGGGAACCTATCTTACCCTCACCTTCGCCGAACTGCTTCTCAGCCCCATGGGCATCTCCTTCGTATCGAAGGTCGCTCCGCCCAAGGTCAAGGGCCTCATGATGGGCCTCTGGTTCGCCGCAACTGCGGTGGGCAACTACCTCAGCTCCATCCCCGGACTCCTCTGGGAGAAGGTTCCGCTCTGGGCCAACTGGGCGTTGCTGATGGGCCTCTGCCTCATCGCCGCGGGCATCATGTACGCAATGCTTAAGAAGATTGAAGCCGCCACGGCGGAATAAGCCATGGATGAACTCTTAGCCGAAAAACTGCGCGCCTGGGCGGAACGCTACAACAATCCCCGGTATTTCGCCGAGGATCCTATAGCCTTCCCCCGGAGGTTCGCCCTTCAGATGACCACCATACAGCCCACCCTCGGCTTCGAGGGGGGCGAATGGAGGCCGTCGCTGCAGGATGTCGAGATAGCGGCCGTTTTCGCGGCGCATTTCGCCTGGGGCCGCAGGGCCATGATAGTGCGCGACTGCAGCCGTCTCTTCGACGAGATGCTCTGGCGCCCTTACGACTACGTTATGGCAGGCAGCTACAGGCACGACTCGGCATCCATACACCGTACGGTCAAATGGAGCGAAGTCGCCGCCATCTGCAAACGCCTCAAGGAGTTCTACTCTTCCTGCGACTCCCTTGAGAAACTCTCCGCCGCGGAGATGCGCACCCAGGTTTTCGGCCAGAAGAAGGATCCCAAGGCCGCCAACAAGAAAATCTGGATGATGCGCCGCTGGATGGTTCGCCGCGACGGCAAGGTGGACCTGGGCCTGTGGAAGGATTCCGACCCGCGCGACCTGGTGATTCCGCTCGACGTCCACGTGTATACCCAGGCGGAAGCCCTCGGGCTATGCAAGCGCCGCAGCAAGGATTTCGCCACGGCTGTGGAGATAACCGATTCTTTCCGCGAACTCTTCCCGGACGACCCCGTGAAGGGTGATTTCGCACTTTTCGGATACGGAGTCAATTCAGGCAGGTAAATGCCACGCATGTACATTCTTTCCGGCTGTAACGGGAGCGGCAAGACCACCGCTTCCTACACCCTGCTGCCGGAGATGCTGGAGTGCTCCCAGTTCGTGAACTCCGACGAGTTCGCAAAGGGGCTGTCTCCTTTCAATCCGGCTGAGGCCTCTGTCGCTGCCGGGCGCTACATGCTCATGAAAATCAACTACCTGCTCGAGCGCAACGAAGACTTCAGCATAGAAACCACTCTGGCCACCCGTTCCCTTGTGGGAATAATCCATACGGCAAAGGAGGCCGGATACACGGTTACCATACTCTATTTCTGGCTCAATTCGCCGGAACTGGCCATCCAACGCGTCCGCAACCGCGTGATGACGGGCGGCCACAACATCCCCGAGAACGTCATACGCAGGCGATACGAGATGGGGCTTCGCTACTTCTTCGAGACTTACGCCCCGATTTGCGACCGCTGGCTGCTGGCCGACAATTCCACGAGCCCGTTCAGGGTGGTTGCTGAAGGGAGCAGCCTCGGCACTTTCATCAAGGATGACGAGAAGTACAGGTACATCCGCAGCATAGTCTATCCCGATGAAGCCGAATAGGTTCCTGGAACTGTTTTCCGTAAGCGGGGAGCAACTGCGCACACTTGTGGCGGAGGGGCTCCGCACCGGCGGTTCGTGGTGCGACCTTTTTTTCGAATATACGGTCACTTCCGACCTTGTCCTTCGCGACGGCGAGGTGAACTCCGGAGGCTCGCACGAGGACTTCGGCTGCGGCATTCGCGTTCTCTCGGGCGAAAAGACGGGATACGCTTACGCGGAGACTACTGCCTACCCCGAGTTGCTGCAGGCCGCAAAAGCCGCCGCCGCGATAGCTGATTCAAGTGCTGGAGGCAGTCGTTCCTCCGAAACCTGTGCCACCCTCGGCGCAAGACTGCCGTCAAACCGTTTCTATGCGGCAAAAATCGATTGGCGGGAAACCAGCGCGGCGGACGGAGTGCCGGTGCTTCGCAGGCTCGACTCCGCCATACGCTCCCGCGACTCCAGGGTAATTCGCGTAATCGCGATGCTGAGCAGCCAGACCAGCGAAATAATGATGTACAACTCGCTGGACGAACTCTGCTGCGACACCCGCCCCATGGGTGCCCTCATGGCGACAGTGGTATTCCAGCAGGGCGATCGCATCGAGAACAAGACAGTCTCCCGCAGTTTCCGCTCCGGAGCCGAAATGATAAGCGACGCTCTCATCGAAGAGCTGGCCGACATGGCCGTGGACGGCCTGGACGCAAGGTTCGAGGCCCGCAGGCCCAAGGGAGGCGTGATGCCGGTGGTAATGGCCGCCGGCGCCTCCGGAATCCTTCTCCATGAGGCCATGGGCCATGCCTTCGAGGCCGACTTCAACCGCAAAGGCCAGAGCGTCTTTTCGGACAAAGTGGGCAAGCGGGTCGCGAAGAAAGGCATAAACATCCTCGACGACGCCACCATTCCCGGCAACCGCGGATCCCTCAACTTCGACGACGAGGGAGTGCCCGGGCAGAAGACATACATGGTGCGCGACGGCGTGCTCGAGAGCTACCTGCACGACCGCATCTCCGCCCGGTATTACGGAGTCTTCCCCACCGGCAACGGCCGCAGGGAGTCGTTCCGCTACAACCCCATTCCCCGCATGCGCTGCACCTATATGGAGAGCGGAACGGACGGCACCCTTGAAGACCTTATCGGCAGCGTCCGCAGGGGCATCTTCGTGAAGGAATTCTCGAACGGGCAGGTTAAGATAGGCGAAGGCGACTTCACCTTCTACGTCAAGGCCGGCTGGACCATAGAGAACGGCCGTCTCGACATGCCTGTAAAGGACATCAACATAATAGGAAACGGCCCCCGCGCCCTCGCCGACATAGAAGCTGTTGCTGGAGACCTCCGCATAGACGACGCCACCTGGACCTGCGGCAAGGAGCAGAGCGCTCCCGTGAGCTGCGGCATCCCCAGCGTGCTGGTGTGTAAACTGACAGTAGGAGGAGAATAGATGCTGAGCCGTTTCGAAAAGGACATAACCCGCCGCTGCATGGCCATGGCCCTCGAGGCCGGGGCGCAGAAAGTGCGCGTAAACCTCTCCGGCAGCGCCATGGACCTCGTAGCCAGCCTTGACGGCGGGGTGGACAAGGTAACAGCATGTCTCGACCGCAGCCTGGAGATATCCATATTCGCCGACGGCCGTTTCGGGGCCTTCTCCACCAACAGGCTGGATGAAGAGTCGCTACGGAAGTTCATTTCCGAGGCCGTCCGGACCGTCCGCATGCTCGCCCCCGACCCCTGCCGCGACCTGCCTTCGCCGGAGCGTCAGGTGAAGAACGCGCTCACCGGCGACGAGCTGGATCTTTACGACCCCGCCTACGAGGACATCTCCCCGGAAAAACGGCGGGGGCTCGCCATGCAGGCAAGCGTCTGGCCGTCGAAGGGCAAGGGTTGGAAGCTCATTTCCGAGGAAGGAGAATATTCCGACACCCTCGAGTACAATTATACCGTCGACAGCGGCGGACTCGACGCTTTCCACCGGGAGACCTGCTTCTCCTACGGAGTGGAAGTTACGATTGAAGACTCGCGGCACCGCAAATACAGCGGCTACTGGTGGGATTCGTGCGTGCATCTCCGCGACCTCGACGTGGCTGCGATAGGGCGCCGGGCCCTCGAAACGGCCGTCGCCCAGATAGGATCGCGCAGCATCCCCGGAGGCAGGCGCACCCTGGTGCTCGACAGCGAGATCTCCTACAAGGCAGTCTCCCCCATCCTGGCAGCCCTCGGAGGCTACAACCTTCAGCAGCAGAACTCCTTCCTGCAGGATTGCCTCGGAAAGAAAGTCTTCCCTGACGGGATGACCCTGCTCGACTGTCCGCACCGCCACGGCGAGAACGGCAGCAGGCTTTTCGATTCCGAAGGCATCGCCACACGCGAACGGCCCATAATCGAGAACGGAGTCGTAAAGGAGTATTTCCTCAATACTTATATGGCCAACAAACTCGGCATGGCGCCGACGCAGGAAGAAGCCACGCGGCCTTATCTACTACCCTTTTGCGGAGGCGGTCAGACCCCCGAAAACCGTCTCGCTCCGCTCGACCCCACCGTGCGCTGCGCTTACGGTTCCCCCTCTTATGGCGCCGAGGGTGGCACAGGTTTTCGGGGGTCCGCCGCCTCCGACAGACTCCCATTCGGCCGCGATGAGATTCTTCAGCTATGTAATGAAGGCATACTGGTGACTGATTTCAACGGCGGCAACTCAAACATCGCCACGGGCGACTTCTCCTACGGCATCGAAGGATTCGAGTTCAGGGAGGGTAAGATTGTGCGCCCCGTGAGCGGAATGCTTATAACCGGCAACTTCCTGCAGTTGTGGCAGGGGCTAATCGCGGCCGGCGACGACTCTCGCCCGTGCAAGGGCAAACTCATACCCACCCTGGCCTTCCGGGACGTGGATTTCAGCGGAGAATAATCAATTAAAAATCAATACTTATGAAGATCGAAAAGAACAAAGCGGTATCGCTGGCCTACCAGTTGGAAGTGGAGGGCAAAATCGCGGACCAGGCAGGCAGGGACAATCCCCTTCAGTACACCCACGGAGCCGGAATGCTCCTTCCCCGCTTCGAACAGGAAGTGGAAGGCAAGGAGCCCGGAGACAAATTCGAGTTCACCCTCAGCCCGGCCGAAGGCTACGGAGAGTACAAGCTGGAATACAAATTCGACATCCCCAAGACGGCTTTCATGGCTAACGGCGTGCTACAGGAGCAGTTCCTGCAGGTAGGCGCAATCGTTCCCATGCTCGACAATGCCGGCAACGTGGTACGCGGAACTGTAGCTGCCGTGGGTCCGGACAGCGTCACCATGGATTTCAACCATCCTATGGCCGGGAAAACCCTTCATTTCACGGGAGAAGTCGTCGACGTGCGCGATGCGCAGCCGGGCGAAGGCCACTGCTGCGGCAAAGGCAAAGGACGCTGCCAAAAGAACGAGGGCGGAGAGCATGGGTGCTGCCACGGAGAAGGCCACGAAGAAGGCAAGTGCTGCCACGAAGGCGGCAAGGACTGCGGCTGCGAAGGCGACTGCGACTGCAAGCAGTAGTTTCCCTACCCCAGCAAGGCTTTGAGATCCCTGGCCACATGGCCGGGGATTATTATATGGTGGTTGCCGATGGATGAGGCCAGGAAATAGGGCGCCGCGCCGGGGGCGTGTACATGGATCTGTGTGCGGCAGAGATTGTCCTGATAGTCGTTGGAGGCTATTTCACCTTCGAAGATGAAGGCTTTGTCGAAGTCGGGAGAAAGCTTGAAAACGGTCACAGGACCTTCGGGGATTTCGCCGTGGACCGCTACGCCTATTGCGGACTCGAAGTGTGTGTCGTAAACCCAGCTTCGTGTCATGCCGAGAGGCACGGTGCAGTGGGCGAAAAGAAGGTCGTCGCCCTTGATCTGGGAAAGGTTGGCCTGGAATCCGGGGCAACCGCACAGCTTGCGTGCAATCGCCATGGAAATCATGGCCGGAACATCGCCCTCACAGGTGGCAGTAAAACCTTCCGAGTTCAGCAGAGCGAGGCCCATACAGCCTGTATTATGAATCGAGGTAAGAAGATCGAAACACCTGAGGGTCAACCCGTTAAGATAATGGTCCCTGATAAGGCCACGAAGGGCGGCGTAGACCTTGAGCGAAACGGCGAGGTCGTTTTCGCTGATGGGCTTTCCGTAACGGGGCGTGTTGAGCGGCGGCATCATCACTTCCAGTTTCGGGTCAAGTGCCCAGGCGGTGAGGAACTCCGACATGGGTATCTCCACGAGTTCGAGGCCGAGCGTTTCTTTTGCCATGGCGGCATCCACGTCGCTGGAAATCAGCCAGTCGGAAGGTTTTCCCACGACGCCCAGCCTAACGCCGTCAAGTATCCTGCCTGGATGCACCCCGCACACCAGAGTGTCACCGCTTATCCCTTCCCCGGGATGCTTGATCCTCTCCGCTATATACTCCGGGCTGCCGTGCAGTATCTCTCCTTTCAGTCCATGGCGCCTGAGAAATGAGAGTATCTCCATCGAAGCGGCCAGGGAGTTGCTCTTTCCGCTCGTCAGGAGACGGACAGGCTCCGGGATGCTCAGTTTTCCACCGCTGAAGAACTGCTCCCTGAACAGCCCTTCGGTACCGCCGGTACGGACATAGATGATGTCGTCCGGAATGGGGCCGGAGATTGCTTCGATTGCCCGGATAAAGGGTTCCTGCGCCGCATCCTGGGCGACTTCGGAATGGAGGAAGGAAGTGAGATTGCGCATATTTACACAAAATTAGAAAAAGTTTACGATATTTGTATGATATGCGCACGGCTGTGGTAATACTCAACTGGAACACCAGGGAATACCTGAGGGCATTCCTGCCGGCGCTTGTCGCCAGTCTCGGGAAGGACGACGGCCTGTTCGTGGCCGACAACGCCTCAACCGACGGCAGCCTCGAAATGCTGGCGGAAGAATTCCCCACGGTGCGCACCATTGCACTGGATGCCAACTACGGATTCACCGGAGGATACAACCGGGCGCTCAAAGGCCTGGAGGCCGATTATTACGTGCTTATCAATTCCGACGTACTGGTTTCTGAAGGCTGGTTGGAGCCGCTTGTCGAGTGGATGGAAACCCATCCCGGGTGCGGCGTCTGCGGACCTAAGCTTCACGGACTGGTGAAGGACGGTTCCGCAGCTGAACCCGGCTCCCCAGCCGGCTACCGCAGGACCGACCTTTTCGAATACGCCGGAGCCGCAGGCGGATGGCTGGATTCCTGGGGCTTCCCCTTCTGCAGGGGGCGCGTCCTCAACCGGGTCTGCAGGGATGAGGGGCAGTACGACTCACCCGCCGACGTGCTTTGGTGCACCGGCGCCTGCCTCATGGTACGCCGCAGCGTTTGGGAGCAGATGGGAGGCCTCGACGACCGATTCTTCGCACACATGGAAGAAATAGACCTCTGCTGGCGGGCGCAGCTCTCCGGCTGGAAGGTCACAGTGGTTCCGCAGAGCCTCGTATGGCACCTTGGAGGCGGAACGCTGCAGCCCAAGTCGCCCTGGAAGCTGGAGCTGAACTACCGCAACAACCTCCTTCTTCTGGAGAATAACCTTGATGCCACGTACGCGGCAAAGGGGCTCTCTCCGAAGCGCGCGGAGCGCAGGGCCCGCGTTCACATCTGCCTCCGAAGGGGCATTGACAACCTGACGCGCCTGGTTTATTTCTGCACCGGACGCTTCGAATACGCCGCGGCGGTGAGAAAGGCGCACGAAGGATACCGGCGCCTCCGCAGCGAAGCGGCACGCCCAAACAGCGGCACTGCCGCCCCCAAAGCTGCCCCCGACGGTCTCGGACGCATCTGCATCATTCCCAATGCGTTACTGAGGGGCAGGAGCATCTTCAAATATCTCGACAAAAAAATCTTCACAATATGAAAGTAGTCATTCAAGGAGCAGGAGAGGTAGGCTCGCACCTGGCGAAAATGCTCAGGGGCGAAGGCAACGAGGTGACCGTCATCGACGACAACCCCGAACGCCTGCAGAACCTCGCGTCCAGCGCGGACATCCTCACGATCAACGGCAATCCCACGGCAATCAGCGTCCTGCGCGGCGCAGAGGCCGGAAAGGCGGACCTCTTCATAGCGGTTTATCCTTCGGCCATGCAGCAGATGAACATAGTGGGCGCCCTGCTAGCCAAGCATCTTGGCGCAGACAAGGTAATCGCCCGTATCAACGACGAGGAGTTCCTCACGCCGGAGAACAAGCTGCTGTTCAAGGAGATGGGTATCGAGCTGATGTTCTATCCCGAGAGGATAGCCGCCGACGAGATAGTGGACCAGCTGCGCCACGCCACCTTCTCCGAGACCATGGATTTCGCTCACGGAAGGCTGCAGATAGGGCTTTTCAAGCTCGACGAGAACTCCCCCATGCTGGACCTCAAACTCATCGAGTTCATGCAGAGCCTGCCCAAGGAAGACTCCGAAAAGTTCCGCATCATAGCCATGTCGCGCGGAGGCAACACCATCATCCCGAAGCTCGACACCGTGTTCCGTTACGGCGACCTCGTATTCACGATAGCAAAGCGCGAGGGGCTTGACCTGCTGGTGAAGCATTTCGGCAAGAAGAACCTTTCGATAGGCAAGGTGATGATCATAGGCGGCAGCCAGATAGCCGCGATGGTGGCATGCAGCCTCGCAAAGGCGGGCATCTACGTCAAAATCATAGAGATAGACCCGTCCAGGAGCGTTCCGCTTGCCGAGAAGCTTCCCGACGAGATAGTGGTGGTCACCGGCGACGGGCGCGATTCCTCCTTCTTGTACGAGGAGGGCATAGGCGACTACGACGCCTTCGTGGCACTCACCGGCGAGGACGAGACCAACATCCTCTCCTGCGTGGTCGCCAAGAAACTCGGTGTGCCCCGCACCATAGCGGAGGTGGAGAATTTCGAATACACGCGGCTTGCGGAAGAACTCGGCGTGGACAGCGTCATCAACAAGAAACTCATCACCGCCGGGCGCATCTTCAAGTTCACCCTGAGCGGCCGCGCTAGGTTCGTGAAATACATGTCGGGCACTTCAGCTGAGGTTATCGAATACACCGCGGCCCCGGGCAGCGCCATAACCAAAAAGCCGCTCAAGGACCTCGGATTCCCGGCCGGAGCCATAATAGGCGGCATTATCCGCGGCAGCGAAGCCTTCATCGCCGTAGGCGAAACTCAGGTGGAAGCCTACGACCGCGTGGCTATCTTCGCTCTCCCCGACACACTCAAGGAAATAGACCGTTTCTTCAAATAAGACAATCCCATGCTCATCATCCTGAAACTCCTGGGCTCCATCGCCCTCCTGATATACGGCATGAAGGTCATGAGCGAGGCCCTGCAGAAAATGGCGGGTCCTCAGCTCCGTCACCTCCTCGGGGCCATGACGACAAACCGTTTCTCCGGCGTAGCCACCGGAGCCCTGGTTACAGTAGCTGTGCAGTCGTCAGCCGCAACCACAGTAATGACGGTATCCTTCGTAAACGCCGCCCTGCTTACCCTGAGCCAGGCCATCTCTGTCATCATGGGAGCCAATATCGGCACCACGATGAGCGCATGGATAATGTCCGCCGGATTCTCTTTCAATGTTGCAAACCTCGTATGGCCAGCCTTCCTGATAGCAATCATCCTTATCCAGACAGGCAAGCACAGGTACTTCGGGGATTTCCTGTTCGGACTGAGTTTCCTGCTCTTCGCCCTCGGCATGCTGAAGGCCACAGGAGTTGAGATGGACCTCGCGAGCAAGCCGGCTGTGGTGAGTTTCTTCGCCAGCTTCAAGACAAACTACGGAACCATACTGCTGTTCCTTCTCATTGGAACCATCCTCACGGCTCTCGTTCAGAGTTCCGCCGCCCTCATGGCCATCACGATGGTGCTCTGCGCCACAGGAGCCATCTCCATATATCAGGGTATAGCGCTGGTTATGGGCGAAAACATAGGCACTACCGTAACCGCCAACCTGGCCGCCATGAGTGCCAACACCCAGGCCCGCAGGACCGCCATGGCCCACCTGCTCTTCAACGTATTCGGCGTCATCTGGGTGCTGATCTTCTTCTTCCCCTTCGTCCGCATGGTATGCGGCGTGGTCGACCTCGATCCCAACGCCTCCGGACAGGACGCCACCAAACTCTCCTTCGCCCTCGCCACCTTCCATACCTTCTTCAATGTTATCAATACTGCCGTTCTGATTTGGTTTATCCCCCAGATTGAGAAGCTGGTATGCCTTCTCATCAAGCCAAAACAGGCCGAAGTGGAAGACGAATTCCGCCTCCAGTATATTCGCGGCGGTATAATGAAGACTCCGGAAATCTCAGTTCTGCAGGCGCAAAAGGAGATTGCCGTGTTCGGAGAGAAGATGCAGAAACTTTTCGGGCTCGTACGCGAGCTGTATGCGACCCAGGACGAGCAGGAGTTCTCCAGGCTGTTCGAGCGTATCAGGAAGGGAGAGGACATCAGCGATCGCATGGAGAACGAAATCGGCAAGTATCTCGGTGACGTGGGCTCCGCACATCTGTCGGATGAAACAAAACTCAAGATCCGCTCAATGATGCGCGAAATCAGCGAACTCGAATCAGTGGGCGACGGCTGCTTCAACCTCGCCCGCATAATGCGCCGCAAACTTGACCACAAGGTATGGTTCGACGACAAGTTGAACGAAGGCATACTGGAGATGTATGAGCTTTTAAACGAAGCTCTCAGCCAAATGAACCGAACGCTCTCCGGACGCAGGGAAGACTACGATTTCTCCACCTCCAGGGAGATAGAGAATCGTATCAACAGCCTGCGAAACAATCTCAAACAGAAGAACATCGCCAACCTGGACAGGCAGGAGTACAGCTATGAACTGGGTACCGTCCTGAACGACCTTGTCGGCGAATGTGAAAAAACCGGCGACTACATTATAAACGTAGTCGAAGCGCGTTTCGATATCGATTAAACGGTCTCGTACGGATAGGAGGCCTTTTCTATGTTCGACAGGTGCTCGTTGCGCATGCGGTTCCCGGCCATTTTCTGAAGGCCTCCGCTCAACAGCGACATTCCGTAAAGGAACATCGCCAGGGAGCCCAGAAGGGTGAGTATCTTTAAAAGCAACTGCCGGGTGTCTTTCGGCTAGTCGGCCATTCTCTTTTCGCTGGGTATCAGCAGGGCGCAGAGGACTACGCCGATGATGGCGCCCACGGCGACGGAGAGCATTGCGGCATCCCACGACGAACCGTTGGCAATTCCGCCCACGACTATCTTGGAGCAGACTGCATCACCGATAAGGTAACCGAACAGGCCGACGAATCCTGCAGCTGTTCCGGCAGCGTTCTTGGGTACCAGGTTCAGGGCCTGCACGCCTGTAAGGGCCACCGGACCGTAGATGAAGAAGCCTATGAGGCAGAGGGCCACGTAGACCAGCACCTTCTGGGCGGACGGGCCGACTTCAAGGATACCCGCGCCTACCATCCAGTAAAGCAGAACGCCTATGCCGCAGAGCAGCATGCATATTACGTTCATGGGGGCGCAGCGGCCTTTGAAGAACTTAGAGGTGGCCCAGCCGCAGGCTATGGTGCCGACGGCGCCCACGATATTGTGGACGGAGAAAGCTATCTTGCTCTCGGCGGCCGTCATGATGCCCTTGGCCTGCAGATAGGTGGGAGCCCAGTCACCGATACCGTAACGCACCATGTACACGGCCACGTTGGAGATGGCCACCACCCAGAGGAGTTTGTTCTTGAGTACGTAATCCACGAAGAGAACCTTGAACGGGAGCTTGTCCCCCGCCGCGCCCTTGGACTTCACGCCGCTGGGGTCGTTGCGCCAGTCACCCACTGCGGGAAGGCCGCAGGACTCGGGCGTATCGCGTATCGCCCACCAGCAGAACAGGGCTATGGCCAGTGCGATAATGGCCGGGAACACGAAGTTACCCTTCCAGGTCTGGGAGATTCCCAGATCGGCCGCAAGGGCCACGCCTGCGATGGCAAGGAATCCCAGCGAGAAGGACCCGATGGTATGGGAGACGTTCCATATGCTCATCTTGAAACTACGTTCATTCTGGCTGAACCAGTGGGCCATTATGCGCCCGCACGGCGGCCAGCCGAATCCGCTAAGCCATCCCACTATCAGCATCAGGATGAAGATGACGACGGTGTTGAGGGCCGTGTTCGTTCCGAAGGGAAACAGGCCCACCGACATCATCACGAGGGCCGACAGGATGAGGCCCACCACGAGGAACTTCCTCGCGTCCGAACGGTCGGATACGCTTCCCATCACAAACTTGCTGAAGGCATAGGCGATGGATACCGCAGACATTGCGAGTCCAACCTTTCCTGCGTCCAGTATCCCGTCATTTATCATGTCGGGAGCCGCAAGCGAGAGGTTCTTCCTAACGAGATAGTATGCCGCATAACCAAGGAATGCCCCGAGGAAAACCTTGAGGCGCATCGCCTTGTATTCTTTGTCTACTTTTTCAGCCGGAATCGGTGCCTTCGGCTTGGGCGGATCGAGAAAACGTGCCATCTTATGCTCTAAGTTTTGATTAAGACTTACAAATATAAGTAAAAATATGCGTAGCATCAGCACCCCGTCAATGGATAAAAGAGCGCAGGCCGGGGCATTGTATTATTGCCGGATTAATACTATTTTTGTCATTATGAAAAAGTATTTATTGATAGTGATGGCCTTTCTGGCCCTGTTGACCGGCTGCGGCAAGACACCGCCCCGAATGGTAATCCTTGGCATCGACGGATGGGGAAGCGCCTATCTGGATTCCCTTCCGATGCCCAACATCCGCGGTTTGATGGCTGAGGGGACGTATACCTTCCACAAACGTTCTGTGATGCCGTCGTCCAGCGCCATCAACTGGGCTTCCATCTTCAACGGCCTGCCAACGCAACTGCACGGCTTCACCAAATGGAACTCGAAGGCCCCGGAATTCCCGGTTGCGGACATTCCCGACAGCGGCATCCCGGTGACGGTGTTCACTCTCTACCGGGAGCGGTATCCGGAGGCGAAGGTCGAAGCTCTCTATGAGTGGGATGGCGTGAAGTTCGCTCTGGATACCCTTGCGTTCGACCTCCAGCGCAAGACCCTGGCGGAGGACGCTACAGATTCGACGACGACGGAGGTCATCGACCTGCTCCTTCAGGACCGCCCGGACCTCTTCTATGTGCATTATGATGCCGTCGACCACGCAGGCCACGCCTTCGGTTGGGGCTCGCCCGAATACAATGAGCAGGTGGCCGTGATGGACCGGAACGTCGGCCGCATTCTGGACGCCTTCAAGGAGGCAGGCATGTACGATGATACCTACTTTGTACTCGTTTCGGACCACGGCGGCAGGAAGAATAAGCACGGCGGCCCGTCCGTCCTTGAATTGGAAGCTCCCTTCATCATCGTCGGCCCCGGTATCAAGAAGGGCGCCGAACTGGAAGGATATATGCTCCAGTACGATGTCGCGGCAACTCTGGCATCCGTCCTCGGCCTTCCCATCCCCTCGTATTGGCGCGGCCGTTCCGTCCCCGTAAAGGACTGACGATGACAGCCGGTTGTGTTTTTCTTGTGACTCCTACAGCGGGCCCACCGGAAGCTATTGAGGGACAAAGAGTTGCATCTTTACAGCATGTGCCTTACGGCTTCAGCAGATTGATTGGTGCCACATAGACACCGTCCTCTCGCTTGTAAGCGCCGCCAACGGCAGTGAGTACCAGCAGGAATGAAGGTGAATTCTCGTCACTCTTCTCCTCAATCTTCGACTTCAGCGTTTTCAGGGAAGTGGCACCTTCTTCAATCAAATCGTCACCGCCCAGCTTGATTTCAATGGCACCCCAGCGGCCAGCCGCCGCGGCACGTAAGATGAGCTGCATCCTCCAGCTGGAAGTCCGAGAACAACGTCTAATTTCTTATGTCCCATTATTAATACGGGAGAATAACACTACTCACGTGTATAAATTTAACAATAATAATGGACTTCCGTATATTTATCGTTTGAACTCAAAACGTATGTCAGCGGGAATGTTTTCGATACCCAACTGAAGGCGATCCGCGTCATAATCGGCACCACGCGTGGCGAAGTTCCTTTCAAACTCTTCGGCGCCGGCCTTGTCTCCGTTGGCCTGCAGTTTGAGCATCAGGGCGGTGAGGTCGGAAAGGGCCGTATCCATCTTCTTCAGATCCAGCCCGTACTTGTTGGATTCCAGGCGATACAAGGCTCCTGCCTGTCTCAGATAGTTGTAGATGATGATATTGGCACGGCCAAGCGCTGAGCCTTCTCCGAAGCGCTCAGAGCGGAGAATGGAGGCGAAGAAGGTTGTAAGAGCGTCTTCCTTGGTGAAGAGATGGTGGATGTCGTAATGGTTCTGAAGCCTGCACACAAGGAGCACGCCGGCCGCATTTGCCTTGACTTCCTCAATGGTGGGAGCCAGCTTGCCGAGAGCCTCTTCCACACTCCCCTTTCCGTTCACGGTTTCTTTCACTCCCAGGCCGTGGGCGACCTCGCGGAAAGCTATGTTCCACAGGAAAGCGTCCGAGGAAAGATGTTCTGCGGCATCCCGATCCAGCAGCGCGTCTCCGGTGGGGCCTACAATGTAGTTGTACTTGGCCTTGATGATGTTCTCCAGCAGAATGGTACGGGTGCCGCGGTCACGCTGTACGTCGGCATCGAAGGGAAGGTTGAGCGCGATGACTTTCACTCCGGCGTTGGCCTTGCCGGCATAGTAGATGGCGTCGCAGGAGAAGATGTTGGAACCTGCACCGGGCTGGAAGGCCTTGTAGGCGGCTTCTCCGGGGAGATCTTCCTGGAACTCGCCGATGCGGGAGACATACTGCATCAGCTCGCTGGTATGGGCTTCGTTCTTAAGCAGGACATACGCCTCGTAGGAACGTTTGACGCCAAGGAGCTGGTCGTCGGTAACTTCATTCGGGCCGATTACAAGGTCCATCTTGCTGTCGTCCATATCCAGCCATGCGAGAGAGCTTTCGTAGTAATTGTCGGTCTTCAGTGCCTCGGCTTTGCTGAGCAGGTACCTGGCCACGCTGGGCTTGATGGTGATATCGGCAGCGGCCTTCAAGTAATTGCCGATCTTGTCGATGTGAGCCTTGTACGCGTCGTGATACCAAACGGCTTCCAGGGAACCGTCGGATGCGCGCCTGACAAGGGTGTATGGGCTGTTCTTGTCGGGATTGTTCCAGGCATTGAACTCGTCCACGGTCATATCGGCCGGATAGAAGCCCGCTCCTGGAAATGCGTCGGCATAGCCTTCCACGAAAGACTTGCCGGTAGTGCGGTCCCACGGGCCGTAGTTGATTTCGGCAAAAGTCTTCTGGACAGGGTCGGTGATACCGTCAAGCAGGGCCTCCTTGTCGCCGAAATACTGCTCCCAATAGATGGCGTCCACCTCGTCTGCGGCGAAGCGGTAGAGGTTAAGCACCTCTTTGCCGTTTTCGGTGATGCCGCTCAGGT
>JAILQG010000072.1 GCA_024699055.1 Bacteroidales bacterium | reverse complement strand
ATTAAATTTGTGGGTTATTAATAATACGATATGATAGTACTGGTAATCAATTGCGGCAGCTCGTCCATCAAGTACAGGCTCATGGACATCAAGAGCGATGACGTGTATGACATTCTGGCAAAGGGTATTGTAGAGAAGATCGGCCTTCCCGAAGGCATCAGCACCTACAGCCCCGCGGGCAAGGAGTCCCGGACAGTTAATCTTCCCGTCCCCAACCACACGGTTGGAATGAAACTCATTCTCGACGACCTCGTAGACAAGGATCACGGCGTACTCAAGACCTTCGACGACATCGAGGCCGTGGGTCATCGCGTCGTTCAGGGCGCCGACTATTTCACCGGCAGCGCCCTCGTCAACGATGACGTATTGAAGAAGATTGAAATCTGCGCCGAGTTCGCGCCCCTGCACAACAGGGCCCATCTGCTCGGCATCCGTGCCTGTCAGGCCGTGCTCCCCGACGTTCCCGAGGTGGTGGTGTTCGACACCGCTTTCCACCAGACCATGCCGGACTACGCCTATATTTATGCCCTCCCGTACGAGTATTACACCAAATACCACATACGCCGCTATGGTGCGCACGGAACCTCCCACGATTTCGTCTCCCATGAAGGAGCGCGTTTTGCCGGCATAGACATCAATCATTCCAAGATAGTCACCTGCCACATCGGCAGCGGCTCTTCGGTCTGCGCCGTGCTCAACGGCAAGTGTATCGACACTTCCATGGGCTTTACCCCGCTTGAGGGCATGATTATGGGCACCCGCTGCGGCTGCATCGACGCCAACATCGTTCCCTATGTCATGAAGAAGGAGAACCTTACTCCCGACGAGATGACCGACCTCATGAACAAGAAGAGCGGCTTCATGGGCCTCAGCGGCAGGACTTCCGACGCCCGCGAGATGGACGAACTCGCCAATTCCGGCGACTACAGGGCCAAGCTCGTGCTCAAGAAGCTCACCTACGACATAGTCAAGCTCATCGGTTCCTACGTGGCAGCCATGGACGGCATCGACCTCCTGGTCTTCACCGCCGGTATCGGTGAGCACAACAGCCGCCTGCGCCGCCGCGTGTGCGAGAATCTAACCTACCTGGGCATCAAGGTGGACTATGAGGCCAACATGGCCTCCGGCACCGAAGCCATGATCTCCACTCCCGATTCGAAGGTTAAGGTCGCCCTTATCCCCACCGAGGAAGAGCTCATGATCGCCCGCGACACCATGCGCATCGTTTCAGCACTTGACGAATAGAAACTTATCGGATAACACTATGATAGCTAATTTCAACGACCTTTTCGCAGAGCTCAAGGCTAAAAAAATCTGCAAGAAACTCGTCGTCGCCTGGGGCGTCGATGAACACTCCATAGAAGCTGCCTACAAGGCGGCGGAAGCCGGTTTCGTGGAGGCCACCCTCGTTGGTGACGAAGCCATGATAAAGGATGTCTGCGCCAAGCATGGCATGGACGCCGGCAAGTTCAACATCGTTAACAATCCTGTCGAACTCAAGGCTGTCGCACAGGCTGTTCAGATGGTGCATGACCATGAGGGCGACGTGCTCATGAAGGGTCTCTGCAGCACCGACAAGTTCCTGCGTGCCATCCTCAACAAGCAGAACGGCCTCCTCCCCGAGAAGGGCCTCCTGAGCCACGTGGGTGTCATAGAGAATCCCAACTACCACAAGCTTCTGTTCCTTACCGACATGGCCGTGATTCCCGCCCCGGACTTCCGCCAGAAAGTAAAGGAAACCAATTTCATGCTCAACATCGCTCACAGCTTCGGAATCGCGAAGCCCAAGGTGGCCTTCATTTCCGCTACCGAACAGATGCTTGACAGCATTCCTTCCGCAATCGAAGCCGCCATGCTCAGCAAGATGTGCGACCGCGGCCAGATCAAGGGTTGCATAGGCGACGGCCCCCTGGCCCTCGACGTGGCCATCGATCAGGAGAGCGTTGCCATCAAGAAACTCGTCAGCCCCGTGGCCGGCGACGCCGACTGCATGCTCTTCCCGAACATCGAGAGCGCGAACGTGTTCTGGAAATGCAACTCCAAGCTTTGCGGCGAGGGCATACGCCAGGCCGGCATCCTCGTGGGCGTAACCGCTCCCTGCGTGCTCGCCAGCCGTGCCGATACCGCCGACACCAAGCTCTGCAGCATCGCCACTGCGGTGATGAGCATTGCTTAGCGGCTTGCTGAATGAACCCCTCTACTCAGCGTAGAGGGTTTCCGAGATATATTTGAAGAAATCCTCCTGAAGGATGTAACGGGCACGAAACCATACGTGCCCGTTTGCGTATCCGCAGTTGCGGCAGATTTCAAGCTCCTTCGCGAATTCTGCGAAGTCCTTGTATGCCGAGTCTTTTTTCCGGCGGGTATACGCGGTGTCGTGCTTGTATGCCGCCAGCCCCACATACAGGGGAATTCCGAGGTCTTTCCACTGGCTGAGTGCAAGCCCGAAAGCTGCGCTGTCGCCCCTGTCGGTGCTCCAGTAGATCTGCGGTATCAGGTAGTCGGGATAGCCTTCCGCGGCCCAGCGGCGCGGGTCGGCATAGAGCCTGGAGGTGTTGGCGATGAGCCCGGAGGGGGAGACTCCGAAGGTGGCGTCGGGCCTGATGGCGTGCACGGTGTCGTAGAGAGTGCGGACTACCCGGTCGATGTTGCCGTAGCGCCATTCCTGCAGGCTTTTTCCATCTCCGTACAGTTTGTAAAGGGCGCTGTCATCCCAGAGACTGTCGTCTTTCTGGAGGCCGTCCGGATAAAAATAATCGTCTATGTGGATGCCGTCGACGTCATATCTGGTAAGGATTTCGAAGACGATGCAGGACAGGAATTCCACAACCTCGGGATAGCCGGGATCGAGATATTCCTTGCCGCCCACGTTCCGTACCCACTCGGGATGGACGAACTTGATGTTGTCGGAGGCCCTGGTTGTGGTATCGCTACGGCTGACACGGAGCGGATTGATCCATGCATGAATCTTCATCCCATACTCGTGGGCTGCCATGACGGCAACCGACAGCGGGTCGAAAACGGGTTCGCCGCCCTCGGTGCCGGTAAGCTCGCGGCTCCAGGGGAGGAGTTCGGAGGAGTACATGGCGTCCATTTCGCTGACAACCTGGAAGAATACAGTGTTGCAGCCCATGTCGCCCAGATCCCTTATCATGTCTATGAGGTTTGCGCGTTGGGTGAAGCGGTTTTCTTCCTGGGCCGGCCAGTCGATCCCGCCTACCGTGGCTATCCACGCGCCACGCATTTCCTCAGCGGGCTGTGCTGCCAGGGGAAGGCAGAGAAGGCTCAATAGAAGGATACCGTGGAGTTTCATCTTTCAAAAGTAGCAAAATAATTCTTTATATTTGTGGATATGAAAACAAAACTCATGTTCGTATCAATCGCCGTGCTTCTTTTGTCGGCGTTGTCAGTCCGCGCTGAATGGAAACCCGCAGGCGACCATATCCGCACCGGCTGGGCCTCTGAAGTAACCCCCGAAAATGCCCACAGGGAATATCCGCGTCCCCAGATGGTACGCGGCAGATACCGTTCCCTCAACGGTCTTTGGGATTATGCCGTAAGCGGAAAAGACGCCGTTTCGATGCCGGACAGCACGGGTGCAATACTCGTCCCCTTCGCCCTGGAATCATCCCTCAGCGGCGTGGCGGGCAGGCTTACTCCTGAAGACGCACTCTGGTACAGGCGCAGCTTCCGCGTCCCGTTCTGGTGGAGACTTACGAAGGAAGTGATCCTGCATTTCGAAGCCGTGGACTGGAAATGCGAGGTATGGCTCAACGGCCAGATGGTCGGAGAGCACAAGGGAGGCTATACGGCCTTCTCCTTCGATGTTACGAAATATCTGAAGCCCGGCCGCCAGGTCCTGGAACTCAAGGTTATTGACGGTACCAACAATAACTTACAGCCCCGCGGAAAACAGGTTCTCAGCCCCGGCGGAATCTGGTATACCGCTGTTTCCGGCATATGGCAGAGCGTGTGGTTCGAGGCTGTCAGCAGGAAAGGCCATATTCGCGATTACGATGCTGTGGCCGACCTTTCCTCCGGCACAATAGCGGTCACGCCTTATTCCGTCGGCGGCGATGCCGTAAAGGTGGAGCTGCTTGAAGGCGGCATAGGCTATTCCACGGAGGCTCCCTCCGGAAAGGTTCTCGCCTCCGCCGAAGGCAAATCCGGCGAAGCCGTCACTCTCAAGCTCGACAATCCCGAGTTCTGGAGCCCCGACAGCCCGTATCTGTACGGCCTGCGCATCACGCTCCTGAAAAACGGCAGGAGCATTGACAGGGTGGATTGTTATACGGCTTACAGGGGCATCTCCAAGAAGGCCGACGCCGAGGGGCATCTGCGCCTTGCGCTCAACGACAGGATCCTTTTCCAGTACGGTCCGCTCGACCAGGGCTGGTGGCCTGACGGCCTGTATACGGCTCCTACGGACGAGGCCCTGGAGTATGATGTCAAACGCACCAAAGACTTCGGTTTCAACGCCATACGCAAGCACATAAAAGTCGAACCCGCCCGCTGGTACTACCACTGCGACAGGAACGGCATCCTCGTATGGCAGGATATGCCCAGCACCGCATGTCACATGTCCGGTTCCGACTGGGCGCAGGGTGAAGACGTCTATGACGCCGGCAACGACGACCAGCTGAGCGAGGAGGCCCGCGCCAATTTCCTCGCCGAGTGGGAAGAGATCATCCGACAGCACCGCAAGTTCCCCTGCATCGTGGTATGGGTGCCGTTCAACGAGGCATGGGGGCAGTTCAAGACAGCTGAAGTGGTGGCATTCACCCGCAGTCTGGACGCTTCCCGTCTCATCAACATGGCTTCCGGAGGCAACTGGATCTCCGGGGGAGTTGGCGACATTCTTGACTCGCACTATTATCCCCATCCCCAGATGCGAATCTGGGACGATGCGCTCGTGAATGTGCTCGGCGAATACGGCGGAATAGGCCTTCCTGTGAAGGACCACATGTGGATTCAGGACAACAACTGGGGTTACGTGGAGTTCGCGACCAGCGACGAAGCTACCGCCAAGTATGAAGAGTTTTCGGCCATGATGCCCGAACTGGTAAAGCAGGGCTGCAGCGCAGCCATCTACACCCAGACCACCGATGTCGAAAGGGAACTGAACGGATTCATGACCTACGACAGGGCCGTCGACAAGCTCGATCCCGCAAGGGTCTCCGCTGCCAACAGGCGCATCATAGAATTGCTGGATCAGTAATTGAAAAGGTCCCTCCGGGGCATTTTATCGGAATAGCGCTTCTTGCTCTGCGCGACGAATTCTTTCAGCGTGCGCGAGAAGCGCGGCCCTTTCCAGTTGTGGGTGTTGGTGACGAGCACCCAGCATTCGCCGTCGGGGAAGTGATATATGATGGCGTTCGTGCCTGAAAGGGAGCCGGTGCGTATCCATCCTTCCCCCGGCTTGACGGAGTTCCAGCCTATGGCGAACTTGTGATTGTCGCTGTGGGAGGTCATTGCGTTCACGCTCCTGGAGGAGATGATGTCCTCGACTACTGGGGCGCCGTCTATCGAAGCCACGAACAGTGCAAGTTCGGGTGTGCTGCACACCCATGCGCCCGCCCCGGAGAGTGCCCGGATGTCGTTTCCGCCGTAGCATCTCGTCACGCTGTCCCTGCTGTTGTTGTATTCTTCGACGGGAGGATCGTTGTCCTGCATGTAGTAACGGGCCTCGTTGGGGTATTTCTGCTCGTAATAGTTGTATGCCAGATGCATGTCGAGGCAGCCGGCGGGTTTCAGGATATTCTCCTGCATCCATTCCTCGTAGGGTTTGCCGCCGACCTTTTCGATGATCATGCTCAGGAGCAGGTAGCCGAAATTGGAATACTCCTCACTCTTCCCAGGCTCGAAACCCAGGGGCCTCGAAAGCATGAGCTTTACCAGGGTGTGGTGGTCGGGGGCCTCGTCGAGGTGGTAGATGTTCATGATGTCGCGGGTGGTGAACATCGGATCTCCGCGCCTGATGGTAAGGCCGCTCTCGTGCCTGAGCAGATGGCCTACAGTAATCTTGTAGTAGTTCCTGTCCTTGATGGCTTTGGTGAAGGCGGTGTCGCACAGGATGCCATCGGGGCCGAAGACCTTGTCAGAAAGGGCCAGACGGCCCTCTTCGCGGAGTTTCATGATTCCGGTGGCGGTAAGCAGTTTCGATACGGATGCAACCCTCATGATCGTGCCGGGCTCCATCTTCTCGCCCTTCTCTTCATCCGCCCAGCCGTAGCCTTTAGCATACAGCAGGGAATCGCCGCGGGTTACGGAAAGGGACAGGCCCTTCACCCACCAGCGCTGCATGAAAACTTTTATGTCCCTGTCGAGTTTCTCAAGCCCGGTGCTGTCCGACATGGCATTGGTAATCACCGCGTTAAGGCCTTCTATGCGGGTATTGTGGGACTTGTGCCGTCCGCATGAGACGAGGCTCAGGGCGATAGCTGCAATCAGGAATGCCTTTTTCATTTGATGAGTCCCGCTGAACGTCCGAAATCGATTATGAACTGTGCGCTGCCTTCGATGCCGAGCAGCGAGGAATTCACGCAGAGGTCGTAGTCCGAAGCCTTCCCCCACTCACCGAATGTGAAGAAATTGTAGAAGTCGGCCCTGACACGCTCCTTCTTGTCTATCATCGCTTCCGCTTCCTCCTGGTCGAGCCCGAGCCTTTCGGAAACCCTCTTTATCCTGTCCTCCTTCGGCGCGCAGATGAACACGTCGAGGCACTTCCTTTCTCTCAGGATGTAGTTTGCGGCCCGGCCTACGAAAACCGCCGATTCCTTTTCTGCGATTTCGGAAATCACCGCGCTCTGGATCTTGAACAGGTCGTCGTCGTTGATGAAATTCTGGGGGAGGGATGTGGTGCGGGCAATTCCGAGTATGTTCTGGAACAGGTGAAAGCCCTTTTTCTCGTCCCTCCGTTCGAAGAACTCCCTGCTGAAACCGCTGCGCTCCGCGGCTTTGTTGATGAGTTCCTTGTCGTATACGGGGATTCCCAGCGAGGCTCCGATGGCATTGGCTATCTGAAGGCCTCCCGCCCCGAACTGGCGTCCCAGGTTGATGATAGTGGTTTCCATGTGTGTCATTGTATGGCGCTTCCCAGGATGGCGGGGTCGTCCCCGTCACCCAGCTTGCGGAATTTCTGCATCAGGTTAAGGATCATTATCCCCGTTATCACGAACGACACGGCGTCGGAAACGGGGAAGCTGTACCACACGCCTTCTATGCCCAGCCGGAGGGGGAGCAGGTAGACGAGCGGCACGAGGAAGAGGAGCTGCCTGGTGAGGGAGAGGAAGATGCTTTTCCTTACCATGCCCAGGCACTGGAAGAAATTGGTGCTGATCATCTGCATGCCCACGAGGAAGAAGGCCAGGTTCATGGTTCTCAGGCCTTTGGCGCTGAGCTCAAGGAGGTCTTCGTGATTGGTGAAGATGCTGACTGCAGCGCGGGGGAAGGCCATGGAAATGATGAAGCCGAATACGCATACCCCCGTCGCCCACGCTGCGGTCAGCAGGTATACCCGACGCACGCGGGAGTATTGCCTGGCGCCGTAGTTGTAGCCTGCGATGGGCTGCATGCCCTGGTTGAAGCCCATGACTATCATCAGGAAGAAGAAGCTGATGCGCGCCACTATGCCGTAGGCGCCGATGGCGAGGTCGCTCCCGTATCTGCGCAGCTGCTGGTTGATGAACAGGTTCACTATGCAGGCCGCGCTGTTCATCAGGAACGGCCCGAGGCCTATGGCCAGGGAGTTTTTCGCTATCTTCCAGTCTATTTCAAGGATGCGGTTCCCGAAGTGGACGACCCTGTTTTTGTCGCTGAAATAGCGGAAGGTGAAGCACAGGGCGAGCAGCTGGCTGATTACCGTGGCTATGGCCGCACCTTTCACGCCAAGGCCGAACGCGAAGATGAACAGCGGGTCCAGGATGGCGTTGATCAGTACGGTGAACAGCGTGAGCCCCATGGCGGTCTTCGGACTCCCGGTAGCACGGATGAGGCCGTTGAGGCCGAAATACAGGTGGGAAATCACGTTGCCTATCATGATCCAGGTGATGTATGCCTTGGCGAATGGCATAGTCCTTTCGCTCGCTCCGAAAAAATAAAGGATGGGCTCCTCCCAGATGAGTATGATGGCAGAAAACAGCGTTCCGAGTATGAGGTTCAGGGTTATCTCGTTACTGAGCACCTTCCGGGCGTTGGCGTAATTCTTCTGTCCGAGGAGGACGGATATGATGGTGGACGCTCCCACGCCCACCAGAGTGCCGAGCGCCGCTCCCAGGTTCATGATGGGGGAGCACACACCTACGGCTGAAAGGGCGAATGCGCCGACTTCCTTGATGTGGCCGATATAGATGCTGTCAACCATGTTGTACAGCGAAGTGGCCGTCATCGCGATGATGCCGGGTATGGCGTACTGCTTCAACAGCGTCCCTATGCTTCGGGTGCCGAGTTCAGTAGGTGCGCCGGAAAGTGTCCCTGCCATTTAGTCGCCGGTGATTTCTATGTCGAAGCGCAGGGGGCAATAGGGCGGAATGGCGCTCCCGGAGCCGGAGGTGGAATAACCCTCTCCGGACCAGAACACCACGGTGCCCTTTTCGCCCGGATGCATGTGAACGAAGGCATTCGCGAAACCGTCCACGACGTCGGAACTGCTGTCCGAACCCATGGTAATCTGGGTGCAGTCGGAATGCCAGGTTATCTTTTTGGTGGTGTAACTACCTGATGCAGAATAGATGCCGTTGTCCTTCGCGACTTTTTCGATGGTCGTTTCCAGCATCGTTCCGTCCAGCCTGTAGAGGGTGTAATTGATGAACAGGATGGTATCTTCCGTGAAGCTTTCCAGGCTGGTGGGCTCGCCGGTGCGCTTGTAATACCAGCCGGCCATGGCGGTGTCGGTCTGTGCGCCGGGAAGATTGGCGCTTACATAGTTGAGGACCGAATCCTTCTCCCACTTCTCAACGTCGTCGAAGGCTTCGGCCAGCCTGATCGTGTACATGGTGGTGGTGCCGCTGCAATTCTTTACGTATTCTTCCGGCGTGCTGAAGCGCTCGGTGGTGAACAGCCAGCCGGGAATGATGGCCTTGCGGGTACCGCCGATGTTCATGGTGGAGATGACCTCCTCGATGCCGGCCCTGAGGTTGTCCTGTTCTTCGCCGCGGTACCATATGGCCGGGCCGTAGTAGTTGGTGGCCTTGTATGTGCCCAGCTGGCGGTTGATCTGGGCGAAGGTGCTGCTGCCGTAGTTGCCGTGGAGGTCCTGGGTGGTGTATTCCACGCGGACGTATTTGGCGTCGCCGACATAGGCGCCGTCACCGGGAGTGTCTTCCAGGATGTAGACGCCGAGCCCGGTCTTCTTGGCTCCGGGGTAGTTCTCGTTCATGAAGGCGTCGAGATATATCTTTTCGGCGTCGCTGGCCCCCTCGGTGCCTTCCCTGGCACAGGAAAACGCAGCCATGGCGGCAGCCAGAAGAAAAACGCTTGCGTACTTTTTCATATAGGTCAGTCTTTCTGCACGAATCGTGCCGCGGTTGCGGCGAGATAATCATAAATTAACCCGGGAGAGGCTATGTCACGGGGGAAATACAGATTTCCTCCGGCCGCGAGCTCGTGGCCTCCGCCGTTGAAATACTCCATTGCCATCCTGTTGGCGCTCCAGCCCTTCTTTGCGCGGATGCTCACGTGGAAATGGTCTTTCTCTTCCTTGAGGTAGAGGCTCATGTTCACGGCGCCTATTCCGAGCGGGATGTTCACGAGACCTTCGGTTTCACCCTCCCGGAGCGGGTACTCTTTCTGAAACTGCCTGGTGGCGACTATGTAGGCTATGCCTCCGGGGAGTATGGTGAGATGCGAGCCGAGCAGGGCGGCGAATGCGCGGATGCGAGTTTCGCTGTATTCCTGATACAGATGCGCGACTATGGCGTTCCTGTCAACTCCCGCTGCGAGCAGTTCCCCGGCCATTTCCAGGGTGCTCGGATACACCGAGTTGGCGAAATTGTTGGTGTCGGTGGTCATGCCCGTCATGATGGCGTACAGGCTTTCGGATGGCAGTTTTTCCGGACCCCCTTCGAGGGCCGTGAGCACCCAGTACAGCAGTTCGCTGGCGGAGGAGACATCCGGCGTGGAGAATACGAGGGTGAACTGGTCTACCTGCGGATTGAGATGGTGGTCAATGAGGACCTTTTCCCTTGCAGCGCACTCGCCGAGGACCTTTTCGAGGGAACCGGCCCTGCGGAAGGCGTTCATGTCCAGGACTATCAGGAGGTCGCATCCGAGGATGGCCCTTTCGGCTCCGGCGGGGTCCGTTTCGGCGTTCACGAGGGGTTCTCCGTCCGTGAGGAAGCGCAGTGTTTGGGGAAGGGTGTCGGGGATGACCAGCGTGGCATCCAATCCTCTTATTTCGGATAGATAGCGGCGCATGGCGATTCCGCTGCCCAGCGCATCTCCGTCGGGGCGCGTGTGCACCACGACGGCCGCGTTCCGGCTGCACCGGAGTATTGAGTCGAGTTTGTCCGCCTTTTCTTTGCTGATGACTGCCTGCATAGCCGTATCCGAAAATAAAAGTGAGCAAATTTACGAATAATATTGCTTTTGATGCAATCTTTTTCTAACTTTGTAGGGTTTTAGAGACAATTGAAAAACAAAATAACGTTATGAAGAAATCACTCCAGATCATTCTTGAAATCCTGCTGGCCGTGGCATGCGTATTCCTTGCAATCGCAATCGTAAAGAGCATCAACAAGCCGGTCAACTTCAACAAGCAGAAGGCTTATCGCGAAAGCGTCGCCATCCAGCGCCTCAAGGACATCCGCACTCTTCAGGTGGCTTACAAGTCCGTTAACGGCAGGTTCACCAGCACCGTGGATTCCCTCAAGGATTTCTATAACAACGGCAAAATGTCCATCATCATGCAGGTCGGCTCCATGGACGACTCCCTGGCAGTGGCCCACACCGAGGCTGTCAAGAAGAGCATCCGCGGCAAGGTTACTCCCGAGATGCTTCAGGACCTCTACCTCAAGGGAGACCACAACCTGGTCTACACCATCGAGAGCAAGATTCCCGTAAAGGACACTCTCTTCAACGACCGTCCCGACCTCAACCTCGACGATCTCAAGTACATCCCGTTCTCGGACGGCGAGCCTGTCCAGATGGAGGCTGTCACCAAGATGGTTTCCGGCGTTCCCGTTCCTTTGTTCGAGGCCAGGATGCCCTACAAGGCTCTCCTCAAGGGTCTGGACAACCAGCTTCGTATCAACCTCGATGCCGACCAGCGCGACAAGAACCGTTACGAAGGCCTTCAGGTAGGTTCCATCTCCGCACCTAACAACAACGCGGGCAACTGGGAGTAGTGGAAGAAACCAGCCTCCTTACGCCGAGGTGCACTCTGGTGCCGGCGCATTTCTACCAACAGGCTTCCTCAAGGGACATCCTTGGGGAAGTCGTTGTTCTTGATGAGGGTGATGTGGTAAAGGCAGTCGAGGTGCGCCAGTACGATTCCGTGCTGGTTTATGCGGCTCCTTCCGAAGACACCCGCGCCGTGCCGGAGCTGTGGTACGTGCTCCGCGACCTTCCCGGCATCCAGGACTACAACAAGATCCTCGCAAGCTGGAAGGAAGGCCGCCTGTATCTGGCCATCGCACAGGGTAACGGTTTGCTTCTGGCAAACAGCTTCGAAGCTCCCGACTTTACCACGGCCGAATATTATATCTTCCTTGCCCTCAATCAGTTGCAGCTCAATCCCGAGGTCAGCTCCATTTACTGGCGCCATAAGATTTCGTCCGAAGACGAAATGAGCCTTTATCGTTATTTCAGGAGCGTCGAACTGCTATGCGGATAATAGGCGGCAGGCTCAAGGGGCGGATTATCGAACTTCCTCCCTGCTATTCCGCCCGCCCCACCACCGATTTCGCGAGGGAGGGGCTCTTCAACGTGCTGGGGAATGAATACGAATTCGACGCCCTCAAGGTCCTCGACCTCTTCGGGGGTACCGGCGCCGTCAGTTTTGAATTCGCGTCGCGCGGTGCAGGCCGTGTTTACTGCGTGGAGATGTCCCGGGACAATGCCCGCTTCATAAAAAAGGAAGCCGCCCGCCTCGGGCTCGACAACGTCACGGCCGTGCATGACAACGTGTTCGATTTCCTCCCTGTCTGCAAAGAGAAGTTCGACATCGTTTTCGCTGATCCGCCGTATGCCCTCGAGGGGCTGGAGACCATCCCCGACCGGGTTCTGGAAGCCGGTATCCTTCACCCGGAGCGTTATCTCGTCCTCGAGCACGGAGATGAACACTCGTTCACCGGCCATCCGTGTTTCGTGAAGGAAAAGGTGTACGGACGCGTGCATTTCAGCTTTTTTGAACCCGCTTGATGAATTGAATCCCCATGTTCTCATTCCTGATCAGCCTTGCGGCCCTGATTCTGGGCTATGTCCTTTACGGTAGGTTCGTAGAGAGGGCCTTCGGTCCCGATCCTTCGCGCGCCACGCCTGCGGTTTCCAAGGCGGACGGCGTGGACTATGTGCCGATGCCGTCATGGAAGGTCTACATGATCCAGTTCCTCAACATAGCGGGAACGGGGCCCATTTTCGGTGCCATCATGGGGGCCAAGTTCGGCCCGTCATGCTATCTGTGGATAGTGTTCGGATGTATTTTCGCCGGAGCGGTGCACGATTACATGTCGGGCATGCTGTCCGTTCGCAACGGGGGAGCCGGTCTTCCCGAAATCATCCGGAAGTATCTGGGCAAGGGGACCAGTACCGTGATGCTGGTCTTCTCCATCCTGCTCATGGTGATGGTGGGAGCCGTTTTCGTGTACAGCCCCGCAATAATCCTGGGCGGAATGACCGGAGGGGGCATGATGATATGGGTCGCAGTGGTTTTCGTGTATTATCTTCTGGCCACCCTGGTCCCCATCGACAAGATAATCGGCCGCTTCTATCCCATATTCGCGTTCGCGTTGATTTTCATGGCGGTGGCCCTCGCCGTCTGCCTGCTGGTAAAGTGGCCGGCCATTCCTGAATTCTGGGACGGTCTCGGGAACATGGGCAAGTCCAGCGGCCTGCTCAGCGGCCAGTCGATATTCCCGTGCCTCTTCATCACAGTCGCCTGCGGCGCTATCAGCGGTTTCCATGCCACCCAGAGCCCGATGATGGCACGCTGCATCAAAAACGAGAAGCTCGGGCGTCCGATATTTTATGGTGCCATGATAACCGAGGGTGCGATAGCGCTCATCTGGGCGGCGGTTAGTTCGTATTTCTTCTATGCCGGGGGAGCGGCGGAGGTGGGCTCCGACCTGAGCGCACAGGCTCCTGCAGTAGTTACGGCCGTATCCCGCAGCTGGCTGGGCGTGCTGGGCGGCATCCTTGCCCTTCTCGGTGTTGTGGCTGCACCTATCACCAGCGGCGATACCGCTTTCCGCAGCGCCCGCCTCATGATAGCCGACGCCCTTCATCTCGAGCAGAGCAATTATGCGAAGCGCCTCCTCATCGCGGTTCCGCTCTTCGCCGCCGGAGCCCTGATGCTCTGGTTCAACATCGCCGACGAGAACGGATTCAACATAGTATGGCGCTATTTCGGATGGTCGAACCAGACCCTTTCCTGCTTTACCCTGTGGGCGATAACGGCTTATCTTACAACAGAAAAGAAGGGCGCATGGTATCTCATGACCCTTCTTCCTGCCGCCTTCATGACGGCGGTGTGTCTAACTTATATCTGTGTCGAAAAGATAGGTTTCAATCTTCCGCAGGCATGGACCCCGTACATCGCCGTAGGAGTTTTCTCGGTGGCCATCTGCCTGTATTACCTGCTTCGCGCTAAAAAGCTGAAGAAAGCTATCTGACCAGGTGCCAGTGCGGTCCGAAACGATCGAAGGCCGCTTTCTCGAGTTCTTCCCTGTTGTCGGGATGGGCTATGCTGATGAGCAGCCTGGCCCTTTCCTGCAGGCTCTTGCCATAGAGGTCCACGGCTCCGAATTCGGTAACTACCCAGTGTGCGTCCGCCCTCGGGGTGACGACTCCGGCGCCGGCATGGAGCTCGGGCACTATCTTGCTGCCGCCGTACTTGGTCTGCGAGGCGAAAGCGGTGATGCTCTTGCCCCCTTCGCTCATGGAGGCGCCCCTAACGAATTCAAGCTGTCCGCCGGTGCCGCTCCAGATGCGGGTGCCGATGGAATCTGCACAGATCTGGCCGGTAAGGTCTACCTCCACCGCCGAGTTGATGGCCTTCATGTGGGGGTTCTGACGGATAACATAGGGATCGTTGACATATTTGATGTCCCTCATGAGGACGTTCTCGTTCTTGTCGATGAAGGAATAGACGTCTTGAGAACCGAGCAGGAAGGATGCTACAACCTTGCCCGTGTCTATCTTCTTGCGGGTTCCGTCGATCACACCCTTCTTGATGAGTCCGAGCAGGCCGTCCGCGAACATTTCAGTATGCAGGCCGAGGTGCTTGTGGTTTCCGAGCTGGGCGGCAAGGGCGTTCGGCAGCGCGCCGATGCCCATCTGGATGCAGTCGCCGTCTTCCACGAGGGCGGCGGCGTTCTTGCCGATGAGGACTTCGGTGGGCGTGGGTTCGGCGAAGGCGGCGGTTACGAGCGGGGTGTCGTCCCTGACCAGGTAATCGAACTGGTCCACGCTCAGCAGGTCGCCGTAGGCAAAGGGAACGTTGGGGTTGCAGACTCCTATCACGATGTCGGCGCTTTCCACGGCCGCGACGCTGCAGTCCACTGAGGTTCCGAGACTTACGCGCCCCTGCTCATCGGGCATCGAAACGTTCACGAGGGCCGCGCCCAGTTTGACGATGCGTTCGCGGTAGAGTTTCTGGCTTTCACCGAGGTGGACTGGCAGATAATCGGCCCACCCGCCGTTGACGTTCTTGCGCACGTTGGGGCCGACGAAGAAGCCCTGGTCGAAGAAGATGCCCTGATAGCGCTCTTCGCTGTAAGGGGCCGGACCCTCGGTGTGGAAGTGGTGGAAATGCAGGTCGCGTACATCGCCTGCATCAGCCCTTCTGCAAAGGGCCTGTATGAGACAATGGGGAACGCTTGCGACGCTTGAAAGGTGGATGTGCGAGCCCGAAGGGATGTGGCTGACGGCTTCGTCCGCGGTTGTAAAGGTTATCGGTTTCATGTAATTTTAGTAAATTTGCCCACAAATTTAACATTTATTCCAATGCATTCAAAAGAAGAGAAGCTTTTAGCTTTCGAAAGGGCTTTGGACGTGATGGACAGGCTCCGGGAGAAGTGTCCCTGGAACCATGCCCAGACCAACGAAACGTTGAGGCCCCTCACCATAGAAGAGGTGTATGAGCTGAGCGACGCGGTTCTGGACGGGGACGATTCGGAACTCAAGAAAGAACTGGGTGACCTGGCCCTGCACGTGCTCTTCTATGCCAAAGTGGGGGAGGAGAAAGGCATCTATGACATCGCCGACGTGCTGGACGGAATGTGCGAGAAGATGATTTTCCGCCATCCTCACGTGTTCGGACCCGAATCCGGCAAGGAAATGTCGGCCGAGGACGTAGCAAAAGCCTGGGAGCTTCGGAAGAAAAAGGAGAAGGGCGGAAAGCGCACCATCCTGGAGGGCGTTCCCAGGAGCTGTGAGCCGCTGCGGAAAGCGTTTATACTGCAGGACAAGGCGTCCGCCGTCGGCTTCGACTGGGAAAAACCGGCCGACGTCTGGCCTAAGGTCTATGAAGAGGTTGCAGAGGCGAAGGAGGCAGTGGGCCTGGATGCCAGTAAGACCGCGGCACGCTCGAGCGCGCCCGTGGTCAGCTGCGAGCACGCCGAAGAGGAGTTCGGCGACGCGCTTTTCGCGCTGGTGAACGCATCGCGCCTATATGGTGTCGATCCTTCCGTGGCGCTGGACGGGGCATGCGCGAAATTCCTGCGCCGTTTCACATACATGGAAAACCAGGTGTCCGAAAGGGGGATGGATCTCGGAAAGATGACACTAGCCGAAATGGACGCCATCTGGGACGAAGGCAAGGCAAAAGGGCTCTGACATGGCTGAAAACTGGCAGGAACGTACCGAATTGCTCCTCGGGCCCGAAGGACTCCGGAAACTCACCGCATCCCGCGTGCTGGTTGTGGGAGCCGGGGGCGTGGGTGCGTGCGCCGCGGAAATGCTGGTACGCGCCGGAGTGGGCCATCTGACTCTCATCGACTCCGACAAAGTGTCAGTGAGCAATATCAACCGCCAGCTGCCGGCCCTCCATTCCACCGTAGGGCGTCCCAAGACGGAGGTGCTTTCGGAACGGCTGAAAGATATAAACCCTTCGCTCGACCTGGAGGTCATAGATGATTTCATTTGCGAGGAAAACATCCCCAGGCTGCTCGGAGGCCGAGTTTTCGACTGCGTGGTGGATGCCATCGACACCCTGTCGCCGAAAATAGCCCTGATCCAGTTCTGCCTTTCGCAGGGACTGCCGCTGGTGTCGTCGATGGGCTCCGGAGCCAAGCTCGACGCCACCGCCGTCCGCATCGCCGACATCTCCAAAACCAGGATGTGCCCGCTGGCACACCAGTTGCGGAAGCGTCTGCACAGACTTGGCATCACCGAAGGGTTCCTGGCCGTCTATTCCGAGGAGAAACCGGTCGAAGAGGCCATGATACCGGAGGAAGGGCGCAACAAGCGCAGCAACGTCGGCACCATTTCATATCTGCCGGCGGTTTTCGGCTGTGTCTGTGCCCAGGCGGCGACAGGCATTCTGACAGGCAGTTGCACAAGTCCCCGTTAATTTGTAAATTTGTGAATTATTCCGTTACGAGACAATATGGCAAACGATAATACATTGCTGACGAAAGTGCTGTCCCTGCAGGACAAATTCGATTCCCTGCAGGCCCAGCTCTCCGATCCCGGCGTGATGTCGGACATGAAGAAATACGTCCAGCTGAACAAGGACTACAAGGAGCTGGAACCCATAATCAAGGCCGGCCTCGAATACAAGAAGATGCTCGAGAACCTTGCATCCGCGAAAGACGTTCTCATGAATGAAAGCGACCCCGACCTGAAGGACCTCGCCCGCGAGGAGATATCCGGAATCGAAGCCGCCCTTCCCGACATGGAGCAGAACATAAAGCTCCTCCTCATACCTGCCGATCCCGACGATTCCAAGAACGCAATTGTGGAAATCCGCGGAGGCACCGGGGGCGACGAGGCGGCAATCTTCGCCGGAGACCTTTTCCGCATGTACCAGCATTATGCCGAAATCAAGGGGTGGAAACTAGAGGTCACCGACCAGTCATACGGTACTTCCGGAGGCTACAAGCAGGTGGTGTTCAAGCTTTCCAGCGCCGACGGCGTGTACGGCACCATGAAATACGAGAGCGGCGTGCACCGCGTACAGAGGGTTCCGCAGACCGAAACCCAGGGCCGCATCCAGACTTCCGCGGCATCGGTCGCCGTCTTCCCGGAGGCCGACGAATTCGACGTGGAGCTCAATCCGGCGGATATCCGCAAAGACCTTTTCTGCGCTTCCGGCCCCGGCGGACAGGGCGTCAACACCACTTACTCCGCAGTGCGTCTCACCCACATCCCTTCCGGAATCGTGGTGCAGTGCCAGGAGGAACGCTCCCAGATCAAGAATACCGAAAGGGCTATGGCCGAACTTCGTACCCGTCTGTACAACATGGAGCACCAGAAATATCTTGACGGTATCGCCGCCAAGCGCAAAACCATGGTGTCCACGGGCGACCGCAGCGCGAAGATCCGCACCTACAATTATCCTCAGGGGCGTGTCACCGACCACCGCATAGGGTGGAGCATGTATAATCTGCCCGCATTCATGGACGGAGACATCCAGGAGTGCATCGACCAGCTGCAGATTGCCGAAAACGCCGAAAGGCTCAAGGAAGCCGGAGACTGACCATGGATTTCAGGCGGCGGATACCAACCTATCTGGTGGATGCGGAACACATAGTCTCCGCTGTGGTATTCACCGTGCTCTTTTCCATCGTATTCCTCCTTGTGTTCGTGCCGTTCGACCCGTTCTCGTGGTTCACGCTGGGCCGTTCCCCGCTTTTCGTCCACACGGTCATATTCTTCGCGGTTTCCATCCTGTTCATCGTGCTGAACAAGTGGGTTTTCCTGAATATCGGCAGGAACAGGGGAGTGTCGTGGGTCCAGCTCATCATATGGGACCTGGCCGAAGCGGTGGCGATTGCCGTATTCTACACGGCGCTTACATTTGTCCTTGACAGGAAAGGGCTGCTGGACATTTCGCTGGACAACTACAGCTTGGTTTTCGGCAGGGCCCTGCTCATCTCGCTCATGGGAGTCTATGTCCCGTATCTCTTCTCGACGCTTTTCTATGCCATGGAAGACAAGGATAACACCATCCGGTTGATGAACTACGAAAACGTGGTGTCAGACTCCAGGACGGCGCCTCAGGACCTTGAAAAGGTTACCCTGTTCGGCGACGACGGGCTGCTCAAGATGAGCATCAACCTCAAGAACCTGTACTACATCGAAAGCGATGACAACTACATAAAAGTCTGGTATTCCGATATTTCCGGCGAAACGAAGCAGTATATGCTGCGTTGCCGCCTCAAAACCGTGGAGGAAAGCTTCGCCGGCAGCCAGCTGGTCCGCTGCCACCGCAAATACATCGTGAATCTCATGAGGGTGGAGGTGCTGCTGCGCGAGAAGGACGGCTATTACGTGAAGCTGGACCTTCCCGGCTGTGAGCCCATCCCCATCTCCAAGACTTACGAACAGACAATGATTTCCCGTTTCAATTCCCGCTAATCCTATGTGGCAAAGAATCCAAACCCTATATCTGTTTCTTGCACTCGGCCTGGTAGTGGCCATGTTCTGGTTTACCGGCGACATGTGGTGGCTCATCCTTGCAGGGGTGGCTGCGTTCATGGAACTGATAGCCCTGGGAGCATATAAATACCGTATTTTCCAGATGCGCACTACCGTGATTGCGGCGCTGCTGCTAATCGGACTGCAGATATGGATGCTGGTGGTCTATTTCATCTCGGACGACAAGTCGGACTTCAACATCACCATGGTGTTCCCGGCAGTCGCCGCCATACTTGACGCGCTTGCCGTCAGGGGCATCCTCTTCGACGAGTCTCTGGTGCGCAGCGCCAGCCGCCTGCGCTCACCCCGAAAAAGACACAAATAATCCCCAATACTATGAGAATTGCAGAATCTGAATTGATTATCAACGGAGACGGCTCGGTTTTCCACATCCACATCAAGCCGAGACAGCTCGCCGACACCATTGTGCTGGTCGGGGACCCCGGCCGTGTGCAGATGTTCGTCCCGCTCTTCGAGAAAATCGACTGCCAGGGACAGTCCCGCGAATTCGCGTTCGTTACCGGCTGGTACCGCGGCAAGCGCATCACCGCCCTTTCCCATGGAATCGGCCCGGACAACATCGACATCGTAATGACCGAACTGGACGCCCTCGCGAACGTCAATTTCAAGACCCGCGAGGTAAAAAGCAGGCACAAACGCCTCACTCTTGTGCGTGTGGGTACCTGCGGCGCTATCCAGCCGGAGATTCCGCTGGGTTCCTTCATCAGCAGCCACATCAGCGTAGGCTGCGACGCCATGTTCAACTGGTATGCTAACCGCGACAAGGTTTGCCTGCTGGACTTCGAAAAGGCCTTCAAGGAGCATTGCCACTGGGCGAAGCACGTTCCCGACCCGTATTTCGTACGTGCCTCCGAACGCCTCGTCAAGCTCTTCGAACCCTACACCGTAAAGGGCATGACGATCTCTGCCGGCGGCTTCTATGGCCCGCAGGGCAGGGTGGTCCGCCAGAAGCTTGCCATGCCGAACATGCTGGAAGATTTCGAATCTTTCAACTACAAGGGCTACAAGGTAACCAATTTCGAAATGGAAGGCGCGGCCCTCGCGGCCATGGCGGCCTCTCTCGGCCACGATGCCATTACCATCTGCTGCGCAATCGCGCACCGCTATCTCAAGGATGCAAACACCGACTACCACGCCCGTGTGCGGGAGCTGGTGAAAATAGTGATGGACAGGATTTCGGAGTAATCAGGAGAATATTTCCTTTTCCTGGTAGAAGGCGCTCAGGAGCCTGTTCATATCTTCGGTTCCAGGCAGTGAAGAACTCTTTGTGGGTTCTTCGCTGCTTTTGCTTATGTAGGTGCGGAGGACCTGCAGGCTGACGCCGTGACTGTGGAGGTATTCGCAGCAGAATTCACCGGGATTGTCGCAAAGCGCCGCGAGGAGGTGGATGGCCGATACGTCCTGGTTGCAGCGGATCGCCTCCATGATGGTGAGGCTCGTGACGTTGAGGGCCGCACGGGTGAAGTTTACCTTTTCCTCGTCTTCGTAGGGGATCGCCCGCTCGCGGAAGACGTGGGAGTCGAGGGCCTGCTTGACATCGGAGGGCTCGAGGCCGAACTTCACGAGGGCCTGCACGGCCGGGTTGTCGCCCTGCCTCAGGACACCGAGCAGGAGATGCTCGGGACCGATGCCGTAACAGCCCGTGCGCATGGCTTCGTCACGGGCGTAGAGGAGTATGGTACGCAATTCCTCGGTGAGTCTCATAACTGAATGCAAAAATACAAAAAAACGCTGCAAATCCGACCTCATTTAAGGCTGTTTGATACAATATTTTTGCTATATTTGTATGTTTATACAGATTAGTGCTTTCATATGGCAGAAGAAGAGAAAAACAATGAGATTTTGCACGGCTTCATAGAGCCTGTAGAGATAGATCACGAGATGCGCAGCGCCTACATCGACTACTCCATGTCGGTGATAGTTTCAAGGGCCCTGCCCGACGTGAGGGACGGTCTCAAGCCCGTCCAGAGGCGAGTCCTTTTCGGTATGGACGGGCTCGGGCTCAGCTACGGCGGCCAGACCAAGAAATCCGCGAGGATAGTCGGCGAGGTGCTCGGTAAGTTCCACCCGCACGGCGACAGCAGCGTCTACGACGCCATGGCCCGCCTCGCGCAGCCCTGGAACCAGCGTTATCCGCTGGTGTGGGGCCAGGGTAACTTCGGTTCCATGGACGGCGACCCCGTCGCGGCCATGCGATACACCGAGGCCAAGCTTGCCAAAATGACGGAAGATGTCCTTGACGATCTCGAAAAGGACACCGTCGACATGACGTGGAACTTCGACGACAGCATCCAGGAGCCCACCGTGCTTCCCACCAAGCTGCCGCTGCTGCTGCTCAACGGCTCGTCGGGCATCGCCGTGGGTATGGCCACCAACATGGCTCCGCACAATCTCGGCGAGGTCTGCGACGGCATCTGCGCCCTAATAGACAATCCCGACATAGACGTGGAGGGCCTCATGCAGTACATAAAGGGTCCCGACTTCCCGACCGGCGGCATCATCATGGGTCGCCAGGGAATAATCGACGCCTATACCACCGGGCGCGGCAGGGTGGTCATCCGTGCCAAGACCGACATCGAGGTGAACGACCGCGGCCAGGAGACCATCGTGGTCACCGAAATCCCGTACATGGTCAACAAGAAGGAGATGCTCGAGCGCGTCGCCCAGATGGTGGAGGACAAGAAGATAGAGGGCATCACCTACATGAACGACGAAACTTCCCGCGAGGGTGTCCGGGTGATTTTCCGCGTAAAGCAGGGGGCCAACACCAATGTGGTGCTCAACACCCTCTTTAAGTATTCCTCCCTCCAGAGCAGCTTCGCCATCAACAACGTGGCGCTCGTAGGCGGCCGTCCGCGCACCCTCAGCCTTAAGGAAATCCTCCAGAACTTCGTGGATTTCAGGCATGAAGTGGTGGTCCGCCGCACTAAGTTCGACCTTGAAAAGGCCCGCAAGAGGGCCCATATCCTCGAAGGCCTGCTCAAGGCCATCGACATAATCGATGAAATCATCGCCCTCATCCGTGCCAGCAAGAGCGTCGACGAGGCCAAGGAAGGTCTCATGACCAGGTACGGCTTCACCGATCCCCAGGCACAGGCCATCGTGGACATGCGTCTCCGCCAGCTCACCGGCCTCGAAAGGGAGAAGCTCCAGGCCGAGTACGACGAGCTCGAGGTGTTCATCGCCCGTTGCGAAGAGATTCTCGCCAGCGACGAGCTCCAGCTCGACATCGTCAAGCAGGAATGCCGCGAGATGAAGGAAAAGTACGGCGATCCGCGCCGCAGCGAAATCAGCTTCAGCGCCGAGGACTTCAATCCCGAAGACTTCTATGCCGACGAAGACGTGGTCATCACCATCAGCCACCTCGGCTATATCAAGCGCACCGCACTCACCGAATTCCGCACCCAGAACCGCGGAGGCAAGGGTGTCAAGGGCGGCAGCACCAGGGAAGAAGACTTCATCGAGCACATATATGTGGCCAACATGCACTCCACCATGCTGTTCTTCACGCAGAAGGGCATGTGCTACCGCCTGAAGGTCTACGAGCTTCCCGAGGGTATCCGCGCCAGCAAGGGCAGGGCCGTGCAGAACCTCCTGTCAATCGAGCAGGACGACAGCATCCGCACCTATCTGAACGCCGCCCACATCGAGGATGAGGAATACACCGACAACCATTTCGTCACCCTGGTCAGCAAGAACGGCGTCATCAAGAAGACCACCCTTACCGAATACTCCAACAAGCGCAGCCGCAACAAGGGTATCAAGGCCCTCACCATCCGCGAGGGCGATGAGCTCCTCGACGCCATCCTTACCAACGGCAACGAGAACATCATGATCGCCTGCCGCGAAGGCCGTTGCGTCCGCTTCCGGGAAGACCAGCTCCGCGCCATGGGCCGCGGCGCCAGCGGCGTACGGGGCATCAGCCTTTCCGGCGACGACGAAGTGGTGGGTGTCATCACCTACGACGCCACCGCCGAAGACGCAGCCGCCCATACCGTACTGGTGGTGAGCCAGAACGGCTTCGGCAAACGCTCCGATCCCGAAGACTACCGCCTCACCAACCGTGGCGGAAAGGGTGTCAAGACCATCAGCATTACCGACAAGACCGGCGCTCTCGTGGCCATCAAAAACGTCACCGAGAACAACGACCTCATGATAATCACCCAGGCGGGCCTCACCATCCGTATGGCTGTCCGCGACATAAGGGTAGCCGGAAGGGCCACCCAGGGCGTGAAACTCATCAATATCAACGAAGGCGACAGGATTGCCGCCGTGAGCGTCGTAGCCTCCGGTGAAGATGCTGAAAACGAGAATGGCACGGAAAGTGCAAACGATACTGTAAACACAGAACCAGACAATAATTAACCACTCATTACTACCATGAAAAAGATCATCATCGCATTGGCTCTCCTGGCAGGCGTCCAGATTGCCGGAGCCCAGCAGCAGGTCAAGTCCCTGAGCGCTGCAAAAAGCGCTGTCGAATCGGCCCTGGCGGCTAGTCAGAATGCCAAGAAGGCCGTGAAAGCCGCTACCTGGATCAAACTCGGCCAGGCTTACATCGATGCCTTCAACGCCCCTCAGGGCAACGGCTGGATCGGTGCGTCCGAAGGTGAACTCAATCTCGTGATGTCGAAGGACAAGGTCCTCGGAGTCAGGGAAGAGACCGTTCAGGGAGCACCCTATACCGTGAAGAGCTACGAGGCGTCCGACTACTACTTCGACCAGAACGGCGTGCTCTCCTTCATCAAGGTTACCAAACCCGTAGTGGAAAACAGCCTTGGGCTCGCCCTCGACGCCTTCAAGCAGGCTTATGCCATGGATGAAAAGGCCAAGAAGACCGAGGATATCGCCAACGGCATCAAGACCATTGCCGAAAAGCTTTCGGACGAGGCGGTCACCGCCTATCGCTTCGGCAATTTCGAGAAGGCTTCCGAACTGTTCGAAAAGGCCGCCGATGCATCGGTCGTGGCTCCTTTCGCCCAGCTCGACACCAACTCCCTTTACAACGCAGGCCTCACCGCATGGATGCTGGCAGGCTCCAAGCATGGGGAAGAGGCGGCTCCCTGGTATCAGCGCGCACAGAAGCTCTTCCAGAAGTCGCTCGACAACAACTACATGGGAGAGAACGGCGAAGTCTTCGCGAAACTGGCCGATATCGCTGACAAGCTCGGCGACAAGGCCCTTTCCAAGGAGTATCTCCAGAAAGGTTTTGCGGCATTCCCCGGCAGCCAGAGCATCATCGTAGGTCTCATCAACTACTATGTGAACGCCGGTGAGGATCCCAATGAGATCTTCAAGCTCCTCGACCTCGCAAAGGCCAACGAGCCCAACAATGCATCCCTTTACTATGTCGAGGGCAATATCCGCAAAGACCTCGGCGACGAGGCAGCCGCACTTGCTGCTTACGACAAATGCGCCGAGATCAACCCCAACTACGAATATGGTTACGTGGGCCGCGGCATCCTCCTCTACAACAAGGCCGTAGATCTCCAGGAAAAGGGATCCAACGAAATGGACGATGCCAAGTACCGGGCAATCATGGAAGAATTCGAGGCTGCCCTCAAGGGTTGCATCGAGCCCTTTGAGAAGGCCTTCGAGCTTTCCAAGGCGGACGACGTGAAAGTCAGCATCGCACAGTTCCTCAAGAACGCCTGCTTCCGCTTCCGCACCGATCCCGAATACCAGGCGAAATACGATAAATACAACGCCGTTGCGAACGGGCAGTAGACCGTTCCGGGCATGTTTTCAGGCCGCAGTCCTCACTGCGGCCTTTTTGGCATTCTCGCGACCCTGCTTTTCGCAGGAACACCGGGTGGCCATTCCGCCGGTACCGGTTCCCGAAACCACGGTCGATACGGTCACTATGGTCTTTATCGGGGACGTCATGATGCATTCGGGGCAGCTGCGTTACGACAGCTCCGATTTCCTCGCGGAACTCGGGCCGCTGCTCTCCGGAGCCGACATTTCCGTTGCCAACGCCGAGTTCACCATGGCAGGGCCTCCGTATACCGGATATCCGGCCTTCTCCGCCCCCGACGATTACGCGTCAAATGTCACCGAACACGGTGTGGACGTGCTGCTTACCGCAAACAACCATATCCTCGACAAGGGCTCTGCCGGGATGAGGCGTACGCTGGATATCCTGCCCGTGCCGTTCACCGGCTCGGGCCGCGACGGCGGGGAATTCGAGTCGCTCAATCCTCTTGTCCTTTCCTGCAAAGGCCTGAGGATCGCCCTCGTCAACTTTACCTACGGTACGAATATGGCCGCCACATCGGCGTGGCCGGCGGTAAACTACATGAACAGGGAAAGGATAAGCGCCCAGATCGCACGCGCCCGCAAGGCTGGCGCCGACTTCGTGATCGCACTTCCGCACTGGGGCACCGAATACAGGCTGAACCCGGACGGGGAGCAGCTCCGGTGGGCTGATTTCCTGGTGGAATGCGGCGTGGACGCCATCGTCGGAGCCCATCCGCACGTGGTTCAGGACACGACGTTCATCAAGGGCGTCCCGGTCATATATTCCATGGGCAACGCCGTTTCCAACATGAGCGCTCCGAACACGAGGCTCGAGCTCGCGGTGGTGCTCAGAATGACCAATGAACGGCCTTTCGGCAAAAAAGAGTTGCTCCGGCCGGAACTCCGCTTCCTGTGGTGCACGTTGCCGGGCAGACTCAAGCGCACTTACTGCACCATAGAAGTGGACAAATACCTCGACAAGAGAAACATGTGGCTTACCCCATCCGATTGGGACGACATGGTCGCCACCCTCGGGAGGGTAAAAGCCCAAACAGGCATAGAATGAAGAAAACCATCACTTTGCACACATCCAGTCCGGTGGAGATCCTCGGCCCCGGCAACCGCATCCTGGACGAGTTCTGTTCGTATTTTCCGGGACTGTCAGTGAAAGACAGGGGCAATGAGATCTATCTCGAAGGGCCTGAAGAGCAGGTAAGGGATTTCGAGCAGAAATTCGAAAAGCTCGTGGAGCTCCGCCATCACAAGCCCAGCCTTACCGTATATGACGTGGAAGACGTCTTCAGCGGCATCAGCAGGGACAATCTGGCCGTGAACGGCAACGCCGTCATCACCCATACCACCGACGGCAGGCCCATCCGCGCCCGCAACCTTAACCAGGAACTGATGGTCAAGGCATATTTCAACAGCGACCTCATCTTCGCCCTCGGCCCGGCGGGTACCGGCAAGACTTACATAGCCATTGCGCTGGCCGTCAGGGCCCTGAAGAACAGGGAGATAAAACGGATCATCCTAACCAGACCGGCGGTAGAGGCGGGAGAGCGCCTGGGTTTCCTTCCCGGAGACCTGAAAGACAAGCTGGATCCCTATCTCCAGCCCCTCTACGATGCGCTCGAGGACATGATTCCCACCAAACGCCTCCAGAGCTTCATAGAAGATGACATCATCCAGATAGCCCCATTGGCGTATATGCGTGGACGCACCCTGGACCGCGCCTGCGTGATCCTCGATGAGGCCCAGAACACCAACATGGGGCAGCTCAGGATGTTCCTCACCAGGATGGGCAGCAACGCCAAGTTCATCGTCACCGGCGACGCCACCCAGGTGGACCTTCCCCGCCGCGAGGACAGCGGCCTGCTGCGCTGTGTGAAGATATTGCAGGATATCAAGGGCATCACCACGATAAACTTCACGGCATCCGACATAGTTCGGCATCCGCTTGTCACAAAAATTGTCAACGCCTTCAAGGATCAATAATTTTTAGTAAATTCGCAGATTATGAAAAAGGCTCTCGTCGCATTGGCCCTGGCTTCGCTCCTGCTCTGCGGGTGCGATTCTTTCCGTCGCCTGGCGGGAAGGCCCACAAGCGCTGACATAGCTGCCAAGAAACAGCTGATAGAAGCGGAGGAAGCCGCGCATCAGGCGCGCCTCGACTCGTTGCGGCGCGTTCAGAAAGAAGAGGCCGATTCCCTTACACTTGTCGATGAGATAAAATCTTCCAATGTAATGGTTCTGAGGTCGTCGGCCGTCAAGGGCCTTCGCGCGACAGGACTCGACAGGCGCTATTACGTGATAGTCGGCACATTCAGCAGTCCGGACAATGCGAAACAGCAGGCCTCGAAGGCGGGAGAGAAAGGCTATACGGCTGCGCTGATACCCTATTTCAACGGATTCACCGCAGTTGGGATAAACGGGACCGACCGCCTGCGCGACGCCTGGGAAACCCTCCACAAGGTGTCACAGGAACCGTTCTGTCCCAAGGATGCCTGGATGCTGATAAACGAGTAGGAAGATGAAACGGCTCTTCATTTCACTTGCACTTGCCGCCGCAGCGATGTCTGCCTCCGCGCAGGGGTACTACCGTGAACTGTACGAAAGCGAAACCGCCGCGGCCATGAGGGCTGACGTTGCGTATTTCTCTTCCCTTGGCGGCAGGGCTGCAGGTTCCGAAGACGAGAAAGCCGCGGCTGATTATTTCCGCGAACAGCTCAGGAAAGCGGGCGTGGATGTGCTTGACAGCCAGGACGACTCCAGTTTCGGTCTCAAGTCGGCTTCGGGCGACACCATTACAACGCACAATGCCATAGGATTCATAGAAGGCTACGACCGTGAAATGCGCGGACATTACATAGTCATAGGCGCACGCCTCGACAATCTCGGCACCCGCACGACCATAATCAACGGCAAAGAAGAAACGCGCGTGTATCCCGGTGCAAACGGAAATGGCTCCGGCCTGGCGCTGCTGCTCAATCTTGCCAAGATGCTCAATACCAACAAGGTGCTGCTCAAACGCAGCGTCATCATCGCGGCTTTCGGCGCTTCAGAGCTGCAGAACGCCGGGTCATGGTATTTCCTGAACCGTTCCTTCGGCGAGACCGGCAAGATAGACGCCATGATCAATCTGGACATGCTGGGCACCGGCAGCAACGGATTCTACGCATACTGCGCATCGAACTCCGACATGGAACAGATCGTTAACAATCTTGCCGCCACCCTGCAGCCCGTCCATCCCAGGATAGTCACGGCCGAGCCCTGCCCCTCCGACCACCGCTCCTTTTATGCGGCGGAAATCCCATCGGTGATGTTCACGAGCGGCATGTATCCCGAATACAATACCGAAAGGGACCTTCCCGGAATCGTCGAATACGACTATCTCGAACGGGAAGGGGAGTACATCTACAACTACACCGTCGCCCTTGCGAACGGTCCGAAGCCGGAATTCAGGCCAGTGAACGTCGCCGCGGAAGGGCAGAATACCGAAGCTGTGGCGTGGAACGACTGTGATGTCAAGCCTTCGTTCATGAACAACTACGACCCCAACGTTTTCCTCAACCGTTGGGTGTACGTATATCTCAAATATCCCCAGTATGCCATAGACAACGGCATCCAGGGACGCGTGCTCGTGGATTTCATCATAACCGAAAAGGGCAAGGTCACCGATGTCCGGGTGCTCAAGGGGGTTCATCCCAGCCTGGACGCCGAGGCCGTGAAGGTGATAGAGGCTTCGCCCGACTGGAAACCGGCCCGTGTCCGGGGCCAGAAGGTGAAGTGCGAGATGTCGCTGTACGTGGAATTCCGGCTCGAAAAGCGCAAGTAAAGAAGATTAAAGTATAATTGCATTAACAGGAGAAAGAAGTCAGATGGATTACGATTTCAAGAAGATCGAAGCCAAGTGGCAGTCGTACTGGGCTGCGGAAAAGACTTACAAGGTGGAGGAAGATTCCTCGAAACCGAAGTTTTACGTTCTGGACATGTTTCCGTATCCTTCGGGTGCGGGGCTTCATGTGGGGCATCCCCTGGGCTATATAGCCAGCGATATCTACGCCCGTTACAAAAGGCTCAAGGGCTTTAACGTGCTGCATCCCATGGGTTACGATGCCTTCGGGCTCCCGGCGGAGCAGTATGCCATCCAGACCGGGCAGCATCCCGAAAAGACCACCGACGAGAACGTGGCCCGCTATCGCAGCCAGCTGGACAGGCTCGGCTTCTCCTTCGACTGGGACCGGTCGTTCCGCACCTGCGACCCCGACTACTACAAGTGGACCCAGTGGGCTTTCCTGAAGATGTTCAAGAGCTGGTACGATCCCGAAAAGGACAAGGCCAGGCCTGTGGCCGAACTTGTAAGCAGGTTCGAGACCGAAGGTTATGACGGCATTACCCCCGAGCAGTGGAAGTCTTTCTCCGACAAGGAAAAAGACGAAATCCTCATGCGCTACCGCATAGCCTATCTCGGTGAAACCAGCGTAAACTGGTGTGAAGGCCTCGGCACCGTGCTGGCCAACGACGAGGTCAAGGACGGGCTGAGCGTTCGCGGCGGTTTCCCCGTAGTGCAGAAGAAGATGCGCCAGTGGCAGCTCAGGGTCTCGGCTTATGCCGAAAGGCTCCTTTCCGGCCTCGACCAACTCGAATGGACCGATTCTCTCAAGGACATGCAGCGCAACTGGATAGGGAAGAGCGAAGGCACCGAGATGGTGTTCGACACCATCTGCGACGGCCGCCACATGCCGGTCACCATCTTCACCACCCGCGCCGACACCGTCTTCGGAGTCACCTTCATGGTGCTGGCCCCCGAAAGCGAGCTGGTGGAAACGCTCACCGCCGCTTCCATGAAACAGGAGGTGGAAGAGTACCTGCAGTATGCAGCAAAGAAGACCGAGCGCGAGCGTCAGTCCGAAACCAGGAACGTAACCGGCGTATTCACAGGCTCTTATGGCGTGAATCCCCTTACCGGCGAGCAGATTCCCATCTGGATTTCGGAATATGTCCTGGCCGGTTACGGCACCGGAGCCATCATGGGCGTCCCGGCACACGACAGCCGCGACTACGCATTCGCGAAGAAGTTCAATCTGCCTATTATCCCGCTCATCGAGGGTGCCGACGTCAGCGAGAGCAGCTTCGACGCAAAGGAAGGCAGGATGGTCAACTCCGGCTTCCTGAACGGCATGGAGGTCAAGGAGGCCATAGAGGCCGCGAAGGTGTATGTCGAAGAGCACAAGCTCGGCCGCCGCAAGGTGAATTACCGCCTGAGGGACGCCATCTTCAGCCGCCAGCGCTACTGGGGCGAACCATTCCCCATCTGCTACAAAGACGGCATCGCCACTCCGCTTCCCGAAAGCGCGCTGCCCCTCACGCTCCCCGAAATCGACAGCTTCAAGCCTTCGGCGAACGGTGAGGCTCCGCTTGCGCGGGCCAAGGACTGGACGTACGACGGCTGCCCGCTCGAGACCAGCACCATGCCGGGCTTCGCCGGGTCCAGCGCCTATTATCTCCGCTATATGGATCCCCACAATTCCGAAGAGATGGTGAGCGCCGATGCCGACCGCTACTGGCGGAACGTCGACCTTTACGTGGGCGGCACCGAGCATGCCGTGGGCCATCTCATCTACTCCCGTTTCTGGAACAAGTTCCTGTTCGACCTCGGCTACGTGTGCGAGGAAGAGCCTTTCAAGAAACTCGTGAACCAGGGCATGATCCAGGGAAGGAGCAACTTCGTTTACAGGATAGTGGGCACCAACAGCTTCGTTTCCGCAGGTCTGCGCAAAAAGTATGAAACCACCGAAATCCATGTAGACGTCAACATAGTCCATAACGACAGGCTGGACATCGAAGCTTTCCGGAAATGGCGTCCCGAATTCGAGGATGCGGAGTTCGTGCTCGAAAACGGTGAATACATCTGCGGCTGGGCGATTGAAAAGATGAGCAAGAGCATGTACAACGTCGTCAATCCCGACGAAATCTGCAACAGCTACGGGGCCGACACCCTGAGGCTTTACGAGATGTTCCTCGGGCCGGTCGAACAGAGCAAGCCATGGGATACCAAGGGAATAGACGGCGTGCACCGCTTCCTCAAGAAATTCTGGCGCCTCTATTACAACCAGGACAGGCTGCTCGTCACCGACACCAAGCCCTCGGCCGCCGAACTCAAGGCGCTCCATACACTCATAGGCAAGGAACAGGAAGATATCGAAAGCTTCTCGTACAACACCAACATCAGCGCCTTCATGATCGCCGTCAACGAGCTCACCGACCTGGGCACGACTTCGCGCGAAATCCTGGAACCTCTCCTGATTCTCCTGTCTCCCTTCGCCCCGCACGTGGCAGAGGAGCTCTGGCACGACCTGGGTCATTCCGACAGTATCACCGGAGCCGTATTCCCCGAGTATAACCCGGCATTCACCGTCGAAGACAGCGTCACGTACCCCGTTTCCTTCAACGGCAAGACCCGCTTTACGGCCGAGCTGCCCAAGAGCGCATCCCCTGCCGAGGTCGAAGCAGCCGTACGTGCTATCCCCGATACTGCGAAATACGTCGCTGACAAGCAGATAGTAAAGGTCATCGTGGTCCCGGGAAGAATAGTAAACATCGTCCTGAAATGAAGAAAAATAAAACCCTGAGCGTTATTTGGGAGTATGTCGTAATGACATTTGCGACATTCGTCTTCACTGTGTCGTGGGAAGCCTTCATGATTCCGAACGGCATGTCCGCAGGCGGCATGATGGGTATCTGTACCATCATCGAATTCGCTACCGGCGGCCTCGTAAAGGCGTCTGTTTCATTCTTCATTATCAACGCCATACTGATACTCCTGGCCGTCAGTGTTTTCGGCATAGGATTCGGTTTCAAGACCATCTACTGTATCATCATGTCGTCGGTGTTCCTATGGCTGGTGGACGACTGGAGCTGGCTGCACGCGATTCCGGGCAATTTCTTCTATGTGGAGAGCAAGCCCCTTGTGCCCATCATCGCGGGCTTCTTCGAGTCTCTGGGACTGGGACTCACCATAAGATGCGGAGGCAGTACGGGCGGAACGGACATCATAGCCCTGATTATCAACAAATACTGGCCGGTTTCACTGAGCAAGGTGTTCTTCATCAGTGACTTCATAGTAGTGGCGGCACAGCTGCTGCTCAGGCCTGGGTTCGGCTCCTACACCGGAGATCCCAAGACCTTCAATGACGTGATATACGGTATTTTGGAAATCGTCACTTTCGCGCTCACCATCGACTACTTCACCATCGGCAACAAGAACAAGATGCAGCTGATCATCTTCTCGGAAAAATACGAGCAGATTGCCGATTACATCTGCAAAACCATGGAACGCGGAGTCACCGTACTGAAGGCCCAGGGCTGGTTCACCAAGAAAGACAAGAACGTGCTTCTGGTGCTCCTCACCCGCAACGAGCTGTCGCCGCTGAGCAAAGAGATCAACAGGATTGACAACCGTGCTTTCATGAGCGTGAACAACGTAGGCGAAGTATACGGCGAAGGTTTCAGTGAAATCAAGGTCGGCGTCCCGAAAATTAAACTGAAACACGAGAAAAAGAAATAAGTTATGGCAGCGACTAAACAGAAAATATGGACGGCGGTCAAGGAATATACCGTCATTGCCTTCGGAATACTATGCTATACCCTGGGCTGGACTCTGTTCCTGATTCCGCAGAACCTGGTCGGCGGGGGCGTGACCGGTATATCCTCCATAATCCAGTATGCCACCCATGGGGCCATCCCGGTATCGTACAGCTACTTCGCCATCAACGTGATACTTCTGATCATATCGGTATTCACCCTCGGGCCGAGTTTCGGCGTGAAGACCGTGTTTGCGGTGGTGTTCGCATCGCTGGCCCTCAGGCTGGAACCTGTTCTCATTCCGCAGTCTTTCATCCAGTCGCTTGCCATCGACAACGGTAAGCTGATAAGCGTGATAATGGGCGGGATGATTTCAGGTCTCGGTATCGGAATAGCCATGTCGCAGGGAGGCAGCACCGGCGGAACAGACATCGTCGCCCTGCTGCTCAACAAATATCGCGGCTATTCCCCCGGAAAGGTGATACTCTGGATAGACGTGGTGATTATCCTGTCGTCACTGTTCGTGCCGTCCTACACTCCCGACGGAGCGCTTCTCGGATTCAGTGACAAGATTCTGGTGATCGTGTACGGCTTCATGCTCGTGTTCGTGTGCAGTACGGTCGTCGACCGTTACCTGTCAGGTGCGAAGCAGAGCGTCCAGCTCTTCATCTTCTCCAGGGAATTCAGCCGTATCGCGGAAGAAATCACCCATGTGTTCCATCGCGGGGTCACGGTCCTGGACGGCAAGGGCTGGTACACACAGGAGACGTCCCATGTGCTGATGGTCGTCATCAGGCGTACCGATCTGGCCCAGCTGCTCCGCAGCATCAAGGAGATTGACAGCGCCGCATTCGTGTCGGTCTCGTCCGTGTCAGGAGTCTATGGCAAAGGCTTCGATCCGCTGAGGGGACACTCCGGCCATGGAGGAGGGGGTAAAGACGGGAGTAAAAATTCCGAAAATTTACCTGACGGACAAAAAAAATAATTTGACTTTTACCCCTGTTTTTACCCCCGGAAAGACAGGGGTAAATAGTATCTTGCACCCGAAAGATTAAAATTGATATCCAGTAAAAATGAAAAAGTTTATTGTAAAAACTCTTGTGGTCCGGGTGCTGTCCTTTGTCACTTTGTTGCTTCTATGCCTGATCGAGACGCTGCAGGGCAGCTCGGGACCTGGTCTCCGTCTCCTCTGTGGAAATCTCATTGCGGCTTCGGGCATCCTAATGCTGCATCCGCTCAGTTATGAGGAATCTGCGAAATCGCTCTATTTCGCAATCGCGCTCTCTGTCCTCAGTCTCGTTACGGTTTTCAGTCCGGTCTTTCCCGGAAACGAGTGTTTCCTGATGACGCTCGAAGTGGTGACCGTCTGGGTGGCTTATTGCATCTCGCGGGCGCGCGACAAATACAACAACGTGCGCACGCTCTTCAGGCTCGACTTCGTCTGGTGTGCCGTGGAGGATTACTCGAGACTGTTCTATCTGCTGGTTCTCTGCATGCTTTCCGTGTCAGCCCTCACCGCCTGCCGTTTCGAAGGGCCTTCTTGGCTGTTTGTCATCCATCTGCTCGTCCTGCTTTCCTTTTATTCGGCGATGTACGTGCGCGTGTACCTGGGCCGGAGTTTCGTGATGAGCCATGACAAAGAGGGCGCTCTGAAAGAAATGATAAAGGGGAACCTCCGCACCATTCCCGAAGCGGGAGAGCCCGATGAGCATATGAATACCATTTACGGCAGGGTGCTCAAATACATGGAAACCAAAAAGCCTTATCTGCAGGAAAGCTTCACCATAGAGGACATGGCCGATGCGGTGTTCACCAACAAAGTCTACCTATCGAAGACCATCAATTACTTTTCCGGAAGGAATTACCGGCAGTTCATCAACTACTACCGTATCAATTACGCCAGGTCGCTGATGGAAAAAGACCGCCGCCTCAAAGTGGTGGAGGTGGCCATGATGTCTGGTTTTCACTCGGTGGTCACCTTCAATATGGCGTTTAAGCTCTTCACGAGTATGACGCCCTCGGCCTATTACGGCATGCTTGCGGCTAAAGGGAAATCCCCTTCCAGCCTGAAGGAACAGGGGCAGTTAACTCCAGCGGCGTCTTTTTGACGGGATGGATGAACGAGGTTCTGTAGGAATGCAGGCAGATACTGCCGTCCGGGTTGGAACGGGGGGCGCCGTACTTGAGGTCGCCTTTGATGCAGCAGCCCATGTGTGACAGCTGGCAGCGGATCTGGTGATGCCGGCCGGTAAGCAGCTCGACTTCAATCAGATGGTAGCGGTCGGTGTCCTGGATGCCGCGGTATTTCAGACGGGCGCGTTTCGCGTTGGATGTTGCGGCAGCCCCCTCCGGAGCCGGAACTATGAAGCTTTTATTCAGCTTCTCGTTCCGCACCATCCAGTTTTCCAGCAACCCTTCCGGCACTTCGGGTTTGCCGCAGCAGAGCGCGAGATAAGTCTTGTGCACTTCGCCCTTGCGGAACATTTCGGTGAGCCTCTCCAGGGCCTTGCTTGTCTTGGCAAAGACGACCAGTCCGCTTACGGGGCGGTCGAGGCGGTGGGGGACACCCATGA
>JAILQG010000059.1 GCA_024699055.1 Bacteroidales bacterium | reverse complement strand
CAACTCTCCGTCGGGAACCCAGATCAGGCGGGACGGCGAAATCGTCTGCCAGTACGAAGGGCGCGAAGTGCTGAAAGGGCTCCTCACGGTGGAAGACGACATCCTCACACTCGGCCTCGACAAGGACGACAACTCGCTGGTATACAGGAAGAACGGCACAATCCTGCTGAAAATGGACGGCGCCCGCGCCTTAGGAGGGCTCGGCGAGAACGCCCCGGCGCTCTATCTTGATGAAGGGCATCAGTATTTTGCAATACTGCAGAGCGGCACCACCTATCTGGTAAAGGACGGCAGCATGAAAAAAGTGGATGCAATTCCCAGCTCCGTGATGGACTACCGCATGATAGACGGGGTGCCGTACTGCATCTTCACCACTGGGAACAACGTCTTCCTGCTTCAGGACAAGAAAAGCTCGGCCCTGTGCGAAAAGCAGGGCTCGCTGGAAGATTTCCACGTAATCGGCACTGAATACGGCGTGTTCGCGGCCGGCACTTCAAGGGGAAGGACCGTAGTCAGGAACCTCCGGGACAGTTGCACACTGAACTTTGAAGGGGAAAGCCTGTTCATCTATGCCAGCCTGGGTAAGGTATTCTCAGTGAAGGCGCTCCGGCCCGTAAGCGTACGTGTGGCTGATGCCGCCATGCCCGGAGAGGGGGAAATCCTGATGGAAGGGAGCGGCTGCTATTTCTTTTCGAGGGGATGCGGGGACAGCCTGGACGGGAGCCTTTATCTGGCGGTCTCGACCGATAACGGGCCGCCCTTCATCTGGAAGGACGGGGAAAAGCTGAGGGAATTCAGCCTGAACGGCTATCTGACAGGAGTGGAAGTGCAGCTCACTTCTCCCAACTGAGCACTCTTCCGCCTTCGGGAAGGACGTCGATGTGCACGCGCAGGCAGTCTTCGGGAAGCAGGTCCTCAATATTTTCCGGCCACTCCATGAGACAGAGGCAACCGGAGTCGATATAGTCGTAGAACCCTATGTCGAGGGCCTCGGAAATGCGCTCGATGCGGTAGAAATCAAAATGGAAGATGCTCTCTCCGGAAGAACTGCGGTATTCGTTGACTATGGCGAAGGTGGGCGAGCTCACGGCGTCGTCCCTCACGCCCAGGGCCTTGCAGAGCGCGGTAATGAAAGTGGTCTTGCCGGCTCCCATGGAGCCGTAAAATGCCACCACGCGGGAGTCGCCGAGCTCGGAAAGGAACTGCTTTGCGGCGGTGTCGATTTCCGAAAGGCTGTTTATCAGAATCTGGTTTTTCATTACGACGGACAAAGTTATAAAATTAAAGGACATGTTAATCAACATCATCGGTGCCAAGACGATAGGAATCGACGCCGTACCCGTTACGGTGGAAGTGGACATTACGATGGGGATAGGCATCCACCTGGTGGGACTGGCGGACGTGGCAGTGAAGGAGAGTTTGCTCCGGACCATAACCGCGCTGCAGTCGCTGGGTTTCCATATCCCCGGGAAAAAGATAGTCATCAACCTGGCGCCGGCCGACCTGCACAAGAACGGCAGCGGCTACGACCTGCCCATCGCGCTGGGCATAATCGCCGCCTCGGGACAGCGCACCATGCCAAGGCTCGACAAGTATCTGATTATGGGGGAACTGGGGCTGGACGGCTCGGTGAGGGAGGTCCCCGGCGCACTCCCCTACGCCGAACTGGCCGTGAGCCGCGGTTTTGCGGGCTGCATACTGCCGGAGCGCTCGGCGATGGAAGCGATAGAATACAGGCAGACGCTCATCTACGGGGTGCGCAGCATCCCGGACGTGCTCCGTATCCTGGAGGAGAAAGAGCCGGCGGATGACCTGCTCATCTGGAACAGCGGCGCGTACAGGGAGTACATGGCCGGAATCAAAAACGGCGCGTTGGAAAGCGGTTATATGGATTTCTCGGAGATAATCGGCCAGGAGGGAGCCAAACGCGGGGCGGAGATTGCAGTCGCGGGCGGACACAACATGATAATGATAGGCCCTCCGGGGAGCGGCAAGAGTTCGCTTGCAAAGGCCCTGGCCGGGATACTTCCGCCAATGACCATGGAGGAGTCGCTGGTCACCAGCAAGATATACTCCATAGCCGGGAAGGGACGGGCTCCGGGGATGGTAAGGCAGCGTCCCTTCCGCGCCCCCCATTACAGCGCGTCACTGGCCGCAATCCTGGGGGGCGGCAACGGCGACAACATACTCCCCGGGGAGGTCTCGCTCGCCCACAACGGCATCCTTTTTCTCGACGAGATGGTGCAGGCGCCGAAAAGCGTCATTGAGGCCCTGCGCGGGCCGATCGAAGACCGCACGGTGAGCATCTCGAGACTCCGGTCGAAGATAGTCTATCCGGCTTCTTTCATGCTGGTCGCGGCCAGCAATCCCTGTCCCTGCGGCTATTATGGGGAGGGCGACAAATGCACGTGCACGGCAGGCCAGCGGCAGGGCTACCTCTCCCGACTGTCAGGCCCCATAATGGACAGGATAGATATACAGCTGTATTTAAAAAGCGTGAATACCCGCAAACTGGTGAACAGAGTGAAGGGAGAATCCAGCGCCGCCGTGGCGGAGAGGGTGGCGAAGGCCCGGGAGAGGCAGAAGTCCCGCTTCCGCGATGCAGGCATACACACGAACGCCGAGATGGACAGCCGGGCGATCGAGCGTTTCTGCCATCTTGACGACGAATGCAAAGACCTGCTGGAGAAATTGATAGAACGTATGGGGCTATCTGCAAGGTCGTTTTCGCGCATCATCAAGGTGGCCCGCACCATCGCCGACCTCGAAGGGGCCACGGACATAAGCCCTGCGCATCTCTCCGAAGCCGCAAGTTACCGTTTCCTCGACCGGCGGATTATATAGATGTTTTCCGCCAAAATTATTATATTTGCTGGAGATACTCTTGAAATGGCAGAAATCAGGCAGGCACAAAGAATACAGACTTCCGTCCTGGCCGCGGGGGAAAAGAAACTCCTCGTATGGCTGGCGGAAAGGATGCCCTCATGGGTGACTTCCGACGTAATGACGGGGGTGGGCCTTGCCGGTTCGATTATGACGGCGGCGGGGTTCATTCTGTCCAACCTCGGAGTGGGCTGGCTGTGGCTCGCCATCGGCGGCTTTGTGCTCAACTGGTTCGGCGATTCGCTGGACGGCACCATCGCACGCGTACGCAATGCGCAGAGGCCGGTCTACGGCTATTACATCGACCATACCATGGACATGATCAACGAACTTCTCATGTTCGTGGGGGTAGGCCTCTCCCCCTGGGTGCATCTGCACATAGCTCTCGGAGCCCTGGTATTCTATCTAATTCTCACCGTCAACCAGAACATGAACGTGCACCTCAGGAGCGAATTCAATCTCACCTATGCCAAAATGGGGCCCACGGAGTTCAGGCTCATAATGATAGTAATCTGCCTGCTCTTCATCTGCATCAAGCCGATACGGGAGTATACAGGCGACATCACGATTCTCGGCATCACCTATACCTTCACTTTGTTCGACTATATTGCCGGCGGCGTAACCGCGATCCTGGCCGCAATAGTCGCAGTGAACTGGATTCAGGACATCAGGTACTACGCCAGGCAGGATCCTCCTAAAGAGGGTAACTGATGCCGCTGCTTCCCCTTTCAGAACTCGAACAGGCATCTCCAGTCTTCCGCGGGAAGGCCGGTAACGCCTTTGCCAGGATGCTCCTCCGCGTTACAGGCGTTACCAGGCTGGAAGAGGTGTACAGGGCCACCGAAGGGAAGAAGGGCCCGGAGGCATCCGACGCTTTCCTCAAGAGAATAGGCGTGAACTACACAGTCACAGGCGGCGAACACCTCAGAAGCCTCGGGTCGGGCTCATTCATTACAATCAGCAACCATCCCATGGGCAGTATCGACGGCATTATTCTCGTGGATTATCTCGCAAAGATGTATCCCGACTACAAACTGATCGTGAACAAGGTGCTGATGCGCATCAAAGTGCTGGAAGACAACTTCATCTCCGTAACCCCTACCGGGGAGACACGCACCGCGCCCACCTCTGAAAGCATCAGCGGGATCCGAGCCGCCATGGAGCATGTCAGGAGCGGTCACCCCCTCGGGCTCTTTCCCTCCGGTGCGGTTTCCGACAAAATCCCAGGCCCGGGGCCCGTGGTTACAATGCCGGACGGCAGCACCTACACTGAGCCGCGCGTACGCGACCGCGACTGGCAGATGTCCATAATAAAGTTCATCTCAAAGGCCGGCGTGCCGGTAGTTCCAATCCGTTTCTTCGACGGAAACTCCGACTTTTACTACAATCTGGGCACTCTCTTCGGATGGAAGGTGCGGCTGTTGCGCTTCCCATGGGAGGTTACGAACAAATCCGGAAAGACAATCAGGCTGGCAATCGGCCCGGTCATCAGCCCAGAAGAACAGCAAAGGTGCGCAAGTCCCGAAGAACTGCGCACCCTGTTGAGAGGTTCCGTCTACCGGCAGTGTCTTTAGCGGTTCTCTGCCGCCTCCACAGCCTTGAAATAGTTGTAACTGTTGACTTTCAGTTCACCTGCAGCAAGTTCGTCCATAACGATGGTACCGAACTGGTGGAGCTGAAGCGCCGACACGGTGTTGGTGTGGGACACTCCCCCTTCGATGGCGTCACGGATGGCGCGGGCCTTTTTGGGACCGAAGGCGAGGATCACCACTTCCTTTGCGGAGAGCACCGTGGCCACGCCTACCGACATGGCCTGCCTGGGTACGAGCGACTCGTCGCCGCCGAAGAAACGGGAATTCACGCGGATGGTGTCGTCGGTCAGGGTGACGACGCGTGTGCGGCTGTAGATGGACGAGAAGGGTTCGTTGAAGGCGATATGCCCGTCTTCGCCGATGCCGCCGAGGAAGAGGTCGATGCCGCCGGCTTCCACGATGGCCCTCTCATAGGCCATGCACTCAGCCTGAAGGTCGGGGGCGTTGCCGTTGAGGATATGGATGTTCTCCCTGGGCTCGTCTATGCGCGAGAACAGGTTCTTGAACATGAAGGAGTGGTAGCTTTCGGGATGGCTTTCGGGAAGGCCTACATACTCGTCCATGTTGAAGGAGATGACGTTCTTGAAAGAGATCTCGCCCGCGGCGTACATGCGCGCAAGCTCGTCATAGGTGCCTATGGGGGTTGAACCGGTGGGGAGACCCAGCACGAAGGGTTCGTCGGTGCGCGCCGCCTTTTCGCGGATGCGGTCTGCAATGTAATGCGCGGCCCAGATGGAGCCGTCGGAATAGGAATCGCGGATGATTACTCTCATTTCTATTTCAATCTTAAGAACACTTCAATTGCCTGATATTCAGCCATTCCCAAATCGTCATACTGACGTGCGGTGGTCTGGGTGCGGTCTTCGGCCCTCTGCCAGAACTCGCGCGGATCTTCGCCGGGGAACGGGACTATGTCTTTCTGGGAAAGATGCCTGTAGATGGCATGGCGTTTCTCCAGCACTTCGTCGGGGCTGAGGGGAACGGCCATATCGACGCGGTCGAGCTCCCACTCCATCCAAGCGCCGCGGTAGAGCCAGATATAGCAGCCTTCAGTCCAGGAAGCACCTTCCTCGGCAAGCTGGGTGAAAGCCTCGAGGGCAGCCTCGGTGCATACGCGGTGGGTGCCGTGGGGATCAGCCAGGTCGCCGGCCATGTAGATCTGGTCGGGCTTGAGCTCGCTCATGAGCTTTTTGATGATATCGACGTCGATCTGGCTGCAGGGGTTCTTCTTCACGCCGCCGCTCTCGTAGAAGGGCAGGTTGAGGAAGTGGATGTGGTCATCGTCCATGCCAAAGGAATGGTCGGCGCCGCGGGCTTCGCTTCTGCGGATTGCAGCCTTGATATCCAGCAGCTTACGGGGTTCGGGCTCACCGGGTCTCTTGCTTTCGATGATCTTACGCACCTCTTCGCGCCTGTCGCCGTAGCCGAGCTGGTAGGCGGCGTCGATGTGCTGCATCACCACGCTGTCGTGGACGGCCACGTCACCTGAAGTCTCGTAGGCGACATGCACGTTGTGACCCTGATGCTGCAGCCGGATGAGCGTACCGCCCATGCTGATGACATCGTCGTCGGGGTGCGGAGAGAAGACCAGCACCGTTTTCGGGAAGGGACTGCTCTTGACGGGACGATAGGTGTCGTCGGCGTTGGGTTTGCCGCCGGGCCACCCGGAAATGGTATGCTGGAGGTCGTTGAAAACGTCTATATTCAACTTGTTGTAGCTGCCTACGGATTCCAGGAGACCTTCAAGGGAGTTCTGGAGATAGTCCTGGCGGGTGAGCTTGAGTATGGGCTTCCCGACCTTGCGGCACAGCCAGATAACGGCCTTGCGGCAGAACTTGGGTGTCCAGTCGCAAGGACCGATGAGCCACGGGGCGACGAAACGGGTAAGGTTGCCGGCGGCCACGTCATCGACATACAGCTTGACATCGGGGTGACCCTGGAAGAAGCTGGCGGGGACATCCGAAGTCACTTTCCCCTCGGCGACCTTGCTCACCACTTCGGCCTTGCCTTCACCCCAGGCCAGCAGGATGACCTTCTTGGCGCTGAGCATGGTGCTGAGGCCCATTGTAATGGCCTCCTTGGGGGTGATTGACAGGTCGTGGCCGAAATAATTGCTTGCCTGACGCTTGCGGTTGAGATATGACAGGAGCACGGTGCGGGTGCGGCTCTGCTCGGCGGCGCCGGGTTCGTTGAAGCCGACCTGCCCCTGCTCACCAATACCTATGACCAGAAGGTCGAGACCGCGTGCGGCAGCATCGAAGGCGGAGCAGAATTCACTCACCTTTTCGTGGGGGACGGTACCGTCGGGTATATGGATGTTTTCCGGCAGGATGTCAATATGGTTGAGCAGCGCCTCGTAAAGCTTTGCGTTGCGGCTCTGGTAACTCCCTGGGACCGAAGGATAATACTCGTCTATCGAATAAATCTCCACATTCCTGAAGGACACTTCTCCGGCCGCATTGCGACGGGTGAGTTCTTCGTAGAGCATCACAGGGCTGGAACCGGTGCTGAGACCGAGACGGAAGAGGCGCTTCTCCCCCGACTTTTCGTGGGCACGGATAGCCCCGATTACCTCGTCTGCAACTTTTTCGCTGCCTTCAAGCGGATCGCGGCTTACTACCGTATAAAGGCGGTCGAAGCTGTGAAGGAGATCGTCCGGGAGATTGTTAAGGATGAGGCCCCCGTCCTCAGGAAGTGTAAAATGTTTCATATCGTTTATAGCAGATGGAATCCGACTGTGAGGCCTGCCATTACTATACTCACCATGCTCATGAGCTTGATGAGTATGTTGAGGGACGGACCTGAAGTATCTTTGAACGGGTCGCCGACCGTGTCACCCACGACGGTGGCATGGTGGCATTCGGAATTCTTGCCCCCGAAGTTGCCTTCTTCCACATATTTCTTTGCGTTATCCCACGCTCCGCCCGAATTGGACATGAACACGGCAAGCACGAAGCCTGCGCCCAGGCCGCCGATAAGCAGGCCAAGCACGCCGGCGACGCCGAGGACTATGCCCACAAGGACGGGAACTATGATGGCCAGAAGGGCGGGACCGAGCATCTCGTGCTGTGCTGCCCTGGTGGAGATTTCCACGCAACGCTTGTAATCGGGAGTGCCTTCGCCGGTGAGGATACCCTTGATTTCACGGAACTGGCGGCGCACCTCGACCACCATCTTGGAGGCGGCGCGGCCGACTGCGTTCATGGTGAGGCCGCAGAACAGGAAGGCCATCATGGCGCCGATGAATACGCCCGCGAGAACGGCCGGATTCATGAGCGACACGTTGAAGTTGTTCAGGATATCCAGGATGCTGGCATCGGCGGCCTTTATCAGATTGCCGCCTACGGCCACAACCTGTTCGCCCACGCGCTCGAGGGCTATCTTGATCTCTTCTATGTAGGATGCCAGGAGGGCCAGCGCGGTGAGTGCGGCGCTGCCGATCGCGAAGCCCTTGCCAGTGGCGGCGGTGGTGTTGCCGAGGGCGTCGAGGACATCGGTGCGTTCGCGCACTTCAGGCTCGAGCTCGCTCATCTGGGCGTTTCCGCCGGCGTTGTCGGCTATGGGGCCGTAGGCGTCGGTAGCAAGGGTGATGCCCAGGGTGGAGAGCATGCCCACTGCGGCGATCGCCACACCGTAGAGCCCCTTGGCCAGGGATGCGGCCGTCATCATGTGCTTCACGTCGAAGCCGATGGCGAAGAGGTATGCAAGCACGATTGCGAATACGATGCTGATGACCGGAATGGCAGTGGAGACCATGCCCAGACCGACACCGTTGATGATAACGGTTGCAGGGCCGGTCTTGGAGGCCTCCGCAAGCTTCTGGGTGGGCTTATAGGAGTGCGAAGTGTAGTATTCGGTGGCCTTGCCTATGATGACGCCGGCCAGCAGACCTGCCACGACCGAGCAACCGAAGTGCCACCAGTCGCTGTTGGAGGTACCGAACACCAGGGCCAGGATGCCGAAGGTGGCGACGCCGCTGAGAATGGCCGCCATGTTGGTGCCGAAGCTCATGCTCTTCAGAAGCTGGCCCATGCCGGCGCCTTCCTTGGTGCGCACGGTGAAGATGCTGATTACCGAGAGCACCACGCCCACTGCTGCGATGAGCATGGGGGCGAGAATGGCGCGGGTCTGCATCTCGGGACCGAGGGCGTAGAAGGCCGAAGCGCCGAGTGCCATGGTGGACAGGATACTGCCGCAGTAGCTCTCGTAGAGGTCGGCGCCCATACCGGCCACGTCACCTACATTGTCGCCGACGTTGTCTGCGATGGTGGCGGGGTTGCGGGGATCGTCTTCCGGAAGATCGCTTTCCACCTTGCCCACGATGTCGGCGCCCACGTCAGCGGCCTTGGTATAGATACCGCCGCCCACACGGGCGAAGAGGGCCTGGGTGCTGGCACCCATGCCGAAGGTAAGCATGGTGGTGGTGATGATCACGAGGTTCTGCGACAGGCTGGCGGGATATACGAGCTGCAGGACGAAGTACCACAGTGCGATATCGAGGAGGCCGAGACCGACCACCGTGAGGCCCATGACCGCACCGCTGCGGAACGCCACCTTGAGGCCGGAGTTGAGCGAGCGACGGGCGGCGTTGGCCGTACGGCCGGAGGCATAGGTGGCGGTGCGCATGCCGACAAAGCCGGCGAGACCGCTGAAGAAACCGCCGGTGAGGAAGGCGAAGGGCACCCACGGGTTCTGCACACCGAAGCCGTACGCCAGGACGGCGAAGAACACGGCGAGGATGGCGAACACGATGATCACCACTTTGTATTGCTGCTTGAGATAGGCCATTGCGCCCTCACGGACGTATTTGGCGATTTCTTTCATACGGGGTGTACCCTCGTCTTCCTTGCGCATCTGGTGATAGAAAAGCCATGCGAAGAACAGGGCGATCACCGATGCTGCGGGCACTGCATAGAATAGTGGATTCATAGATTAATTATGTGTTTTTTGTGCGTTTCTTCGTTAAGCCAATCACAAATGTAATAAAAAACCCGCAGAAATGTTCGTTTCTGCGGGTTTTTAATGATGTAACGGCTAGTCCGTTACTCGGCCTTCTCTTCGGCGGGAGCTTCCTCTGCGGGAGCCTCGACGGCCTTCTTGCTGCGGCTGCGGCGGGTGGTCTTCTTGGCCTCCTTCTTCTCGCCGGAAGCGAGGGCGGCTTCGTTGAAGTCTACGAATTCAACGAGTGCCATGTCGGCGGCGTCGCCCTTGCGGAAACCGAGGTGGAGGATACGGAGGTATCCGCCGGGACGGTCTGCGATCTTGGGAGCGATGGTGCGGAAGAGCTCGCTGACGGCCTCCTTGTCCTTAAGGTAGCTGAAGACGACGCGACGGCTGTGGGTGCTGTCGTCCTTGCTCTTGGTCACAAGGGGTTCAAGGTAGGGCTTGAGGGCCTTTGCCTTGGCGACCGTAGTGGTAATCCTCTTCTTGAGAATGAGGGAAGAAGCCATGTTGGCGAGCATAGCCTTGCGGTGTCCGCTCTGACGGCCGAGATGATTTACTGCTCTATTGTGTCTCATCTTTATACGATCTTTTTCTTGGGTTCAATGTTATACTTGGTCACATCCATGCCAAAGGAGAGCTTCATCTTCTCCACCAGTACGTCTATCTCGTTGAGGGACTTGCGTCCGAAGTTGCGGAACTTCATGAGTTCGCTGCGGCTGTAGCTGACGAGATCGGCGAAAGTGTCGATATCGGCAGCCTTGAGGCAGTTGTACGCACGTACGGAAAGACCCATGTCGGAGAGTTTGGTGAGGAGGATGTGCCTCATGCGGAGGCTCTCCTCGTCAAGCTCCTTGGTTTCGGGTTCGACAGCGCTCTCGATGGAGATCTTGTTGTCGTCGGTGAAGAGCTTGAAGTGGTAGATAAGGATATTGGCTGCATCCTGGAGGGCGGCGTTCGGGGTGATGGAACCGTCGGTGACTATTTCAAGCGTGAGCTTTTCATAGTCGGTCTTCTGCTCCACGCGCCAGTTCTCGACCGTCCAGTTGACCTTGCGGATAGGAGTGTAGATGGCGTCGACGGGGATGGTCCCGATGGGGGTATTCTCGTCGCGGGATTCCTCTGCGCTCACAAAGCCGCGGCCCATGGTGATAAGGATATTGATCTGCAGCTTGACTGAAGGCTCCAGCGAGCAGATGTGCTGCTCGGGGTTCAACACCTTGAATGAAGACAATCCTTTGGAGATATCCTCGGCGGTAAACTCCTGTTTGCCGCTGATGGTGATGTTCACCTCCTCGGAGTCTACGGTCTCTACCATTCTCTTGAAGCGTACCTGCTTGAGGTTCAGGATGATATCCTGCATACCCTCGATAACGCCGGGGATGGTGGCGAATTCGTTCTGAACGCCTTCGACTTTGATCTGGGAGATGGCAAAACCTTCCAGTGAAGCAAGGAGAATGCGGCGGAGGGCATTACCTATGGTCTGGCCGTAGCCGGGCTCAAGGGGCCTGAACTCAAAGCGGCCGACCGTGTTGGTGCCTTCGAGCATTATCACCTTGTCGGGTTTTTGAAATGCTAAGATTGCCATGATGCGAGGTGTTAAACGTTATTTGGAGTAAAGGTCGACGATGAGCTGCTCGTTGATGTTCTCGGGAATATCAGCCCTTGCGGGGAGATTCAGGAACTTGCCGGAGAGAGCCTTGGCGTCGAACTCCAGCCAGGAGTATTTGCTTGCGGAAGCAACGCTGGCCTGGATGACTTCGAGGCTCTTGGAACGCTCACGTACGGCTACGGTGTCGCCTGCCATAACCCTGGTGGAGGGAATGCTGCAGACCTTGCCGTTGAGGGTGATGTGATGATGGTTCACAAGCTGGCGGGCAGCGGCCCTGGTGGGAGCGATACCGAGACGGTATACTACGTTGTCGAGACGGCTCTCGAGGAGGAGGATGAGGTTCTCACCCTTCAGGCCGGCCATGCGGGAAGCCTTGTCGTAGGTGTTGTGGAACTGGCGCTCCAGAACTCCGTACATGTACTTTACCTTCTGCTTCTCAGCGAGCTGGGTGCCGTACTCCTTGGCCTTCTTGCGCTTTGCGGCGAGGCCGTGCTGTCCCGGAGGATAGTTCCTCTTTTCGAAATTCTTGTCAGCCCCGTAGATGGGTTCGCCGAACTTGCGGGCTATCTTGGTGGTTGGACCTGTGTATCTTGCCATGGTAACTGTACTTTTAAGAGTTAAACTTTACGACGGCCCTTGGGTCTGCAACCGTTGTGCGGCATCGGGGTGACGTCGATGATCTCGGAAACTATGATGCCTGCATTGTTGATGGTGCGGATTGCGCTTTCACGACCTGCACCGGGACCTTTCACGTATACCTTGACCCTGCGGAGGCCGGCGTCGTAAGCAGTCTTGCTTGCGTCCTCAGCGGCCATCTGGGCAGCATACGGGGTGTTCTTCTTGGAACCCCTGAAACCGCATTTTCCGGCGGAGCTCCAGCTGATGACCTGACCCTGACCGTTGGCCAGAGTGACGATCACGTTGTTGAAAGTAGAAGTGATATGGGCTTCGCCATATGCGTCTACCTTGACAACCCTCTTGGATGTTGTAGTTTTCTTTGCCATAATTCTTGGGGTCTGTTACTTGGTCGCCTTCTTCTTGTTGGCAACGGTCTTCTTCTTGCCCTTGCGGGTGCGGGCATTGTTCTTGGTGCTCTGGCCGCGTACGGGGAGTCCGAGACGATGGCGGATTCCGCGATAGCAACCGATGTCCATCAATCGCTTGATGTTCATCTGGACGGTGGTGCGGAGCTCGCCTTCGATGCGATAATCAGATACCTCAGCACGGATGGCTGCGGTCTGGGCGTCGTCCCAGTCCCCACACTTGATGGCGCTGTCGATGCCGCACTTGTCGAGGATCTGCCTCGCCCTGCTGCGGCCGATACCGTAGATGTAGGTCAGTCCCACATCTCCTCTTTTGTTGTTGGGTAAATCAACACCGGCTATTCTTGCCATAATTTATCTGTAATTATTTGTTATACAATTTATTAACCCTGGCGCATCTTGAACTTGGGGTTCTTCTTGCAGATTACGTAGAGACGGCCTTTGCGCCTTACTATCTTGCAATCGTCGCTGCGCTTCTTGATGGATGTCTTGACTTTCATATCGATTGGATTTTATTTGTATCTGAAAGATATTCTTCCCTTGGTCAAATCGTAAGGAGATATTTCAACCTTAACCCTGTCGCCCAGAAGGATGTGGATAAAGTGCATACGCATCTTCCCCGAAATGTTGCAGAGAAGTACGTGACCGTTCTCAAGCTCGACCTTGAACATCGCGTTTGGAAGGGTCTCTATGACCTTTCCGTCCTGTTCTATTGCTACTTGTTTAGACATTAAAATATTATACTTTAAAATTTGATTGCGGGATCTTTCTCGATAAACTCGAAGGTCGACAGCTGCTCCGCCCGGCCTTTACGGACAACAACCGTAAGTTCGTAATGTGCAGTGTTGCTCCGGTCTGCGCTGTGAACGCTCCAGCCGTTACGGTCCAGGTACACACTCCTGCCGCCGGCTATGACCATGGGCTCGATGCATATGGTCATTCCTTCAACCAGCTTGGGGCCGCGGCCCGGGAGCCCGAAATTCGGGACTCCGGGGTCTTCGTGCATCCCCTTGCCGATTCCGTGGCCCTCGAGTTCGCGGACCACTGAATAACCGAATGACTCGACGTACGATTGCACCGCGTGTCCGATGTCGCCGACACGGGCGCCCGCCACGGCAGCCTCTATGCCCTTGTAGAGCGAGGCCTTTGTGACATCGAGCAGGCGGCGGGTTTCAGGCGACACTTCCCCGACAGGGAAAGTGTACGCCGAATCGCCGCTGTACCCTTTGTACAAAGTGGTAATGTCCGCAGTGACGATGTCGCCCTCTTTCAAGGGCTCGTCGGACGGGATACCGTGCACGACCACATCGTTCACCGAAGTGCATATTGCCGCGGGGAAGCCCTCGAAGCCGAGAGAAGAAGGAATGGCGCCGTGGTCGCGGATGAAGGTTTCGGCTATGCGGCTCAACTCTTTAGTAGAGACGCCGGGAGCCACCGCCTTACCCACTTCGGCGAGAGTCTTCGACACGAGAATACCATTCTCGCGCATCAACTCTATCTCTTCCTCAGTCTTGGGCTTGACCATCTTGCTTCGAAATTTCAAGGATCTCTACATGCCCGAACGTCCGCTCAGACGGCCGGTCTTCATGAGGCCGTCATAGTGACGCATGAGCAGGTAACTTTCTATCTGCTGGAGCGTATCCAGGACAACGCCCACAAGGATCAGCAGCGAGGTGCCGCCGAAGAAGCTTGCGAACTGGTTGTTGACTCCCAGAAGAATCGCAAAAGCAGGCAGAATTGCAATGATGCCCAGGAAGATAGAGCCGGGGAGGGTAACCTTGGACATGATGTTGTCGAGGTATTCCACGGTCTTCTTGCCGGGCTTCACACCCGGGATGAACCCACCATTACGCTTCATGTCCTCCGCCATCTGGGTAGGATTGATCGTTACCGCAGTGTAGAAGTAGGTGAAGATGATGATGAGAACAAAGAATATGAAGTTATACCAGAATCCGGTATAGTTGCTGAGCGTGGCAGCGAGTCCGCGCGTTGCATCCCAGCGGGAGAACAGCAGCGGGAAGAGCATCAGGGCCTGGGCGAAGATGATAGGCATAACGCCCGCGGCGTTGATCTTGAGGGGGATGTACTGACGGACGCCGCCGTACTGACGGTTTCCGACAACCCTCTTGGCATACTGGACGGGAACCCTGCGGACAGCCTGTACGAGGGCGACTGCTGCAACGATTACGAAGAACCATATGAGCAGTTCCACTACGAAGAAGAGCGCACCGCCGCTGGTGGTGGTGGAGAACTTCTCGCCGAACTCGGCTATGAGGGCGTAAGGCAGACGGGCCACGATACCTATCATAATAAGGAGAGAGATACCGTTGCCGATGCCGCGGTCAGTGATGCGCTCACCGAGCCACATGACGAACATGGAGCCGGCCATGATAATGACGGTGGCCACCATGTTGTACATGAAGTTGCTCCATCCGAGTGCGTTGACCGCAACGAATGCCTGAGCGGGGATCTGGCTGTGAAGGGAAGCGATGTAGGCGGGGCCCTGGATGCAGATGATCAGGATAGTAAGATACCTGGTGATCTGATTCATCTTCTGGCGGCCGCTCTCGCCTTCAGTCTGAAGCTTGCGGAAGTAGGGTACGAACATTCCGAGGAGCTGGACCACGATGGATGCCGAGATGTACGGCATCACACCGAGCGCAAAGATGGAAGCGTTGCCCATGGCACCGCCGGAGAACATGTTCAGAAGGCCTACGAGACCTTGAGAAGTAGCGCTCTGGAGCTTTGCAAGCATGGTGGCATCGATGCCGGGGAGCACGATGAAGCACCCCAGGCGATAGATGATCACCAGGAGGAGGGTGTAGCCCAACCTCTTGCGCAGCTCTTCTATCTTGAAGATGTTCTTGATTGTTTCGATAAACTTCTTCATGGTTTATTCGATTACGACTGCCTTACCGCCGGCAGCTTCGATTTTGCTGATTGCTGATTTGGAGAATGCATCCGCGGTGACGGTGACGGCGCTCTTGATTTCGCCGTTGCCGAGGACCTTGATGAGGTCCCTCTTGGCCGCGAGGCCGTAATCCTTCATGAGGTCGATACCGATCTCGCTCACCTTTTCGGCATCTGCGATGGCCTGAAGAGCGCTGAGGTTGACAGCCTGGTACTCGACGCGGGTGGGATTCTTGAAGCCGAACTTGGGAAGACGGCGCTGAAGGGGCATCTGGCCGCCTTCGAAGCCGATCTTGTGCTCGTAACCTGCACGTGCCTTGGCACCCTTGGTACCACGGGTGGCGGTGCCGCCCCTGCCGGAGCCTTCGCCGCGACCTACGCGCTTGTTATTCTTGGTTGAACCAGCTGCGGGTTTAATGTTTTCAAGTTTCATTTCTTTCCCTCCTTAGTCTATTACTTCGTATTTGACGAGATGGGCTACTTTCGCGAGCTGACCGCGGGTGATGGGGGTATCCTCCACCTCGACGGTCTGGTGCATGCGACGCAGTCCGAGATTGAGCAGATTGGCCTTCTGACGCTTGTCTTCGCCATTCTTGCTTACGATCTGTGTGATTCTGAGTTTTGCCATTGTCAGTTCCTCCTAGCCTTTAAATACCTTGCTCATCGGAATACCGCGCAGGCCTGCCACGGTGTAGGCGTCCCTCATTTCGGTGAGAGCCTGCACAGTTGCCTTGACGAGGTTGTGGGGATTGCTGGAACCCTTGCTCTTTGCAAGCACGTTCTGGATTCCGGCGCTCTCGAACACAGCACGCATGGCGCCGCCGGCCTTGACACCGGTACCGGGAGCCGCAGGTTTCATGAATACCTTTGCTCCGCCGTAAGCAGTCTCCTGCTCGTGGGGGATGGTGGAGTTGATGACGGGAACCTTTACGAGGTTCTTCTTCGCATCCTCAGTGCCCTTGGCTATAGCAGCAGTGACCTCATTGGCCTTGCCAAGCCCGTAGCCTACAACACCGTTTTCATCACCTACCACAACGATAGCGGCAAAGCGGAAGTGGCGGCCGCCCTTGGTGACCTTGGTCACCCTCTGGATAGCTACCAGTCTGTCCTTGAGTTCAAGATCAGACGTTTTGACTCTTTTAACGTTTGTATTTGCCATAGTCTCTTGTTTTTAGAAGATCAGGCCGCCTTCGCGGGCAGCGTCTGCCAGACTCTTGACACGGCCGTGGAAGAGGTAACCTCCGCGGTCGAAGGAGACGGTCTTAATGCCGGCTGCGATAGCGCGCTCGGCGATGGCCTTGCCGACGATGGCAGCTGCCTCGACGCCGGTCTTGCCTTTGCACTGTGCTGCGAGAGCCTTGTCGTTGGAAGATGCGGCAGCGAGAGTCTTGCCGGCCTCGTCGTCGATGACCTGGCAATAGATCTGCTTGTTGCTGCGGAATACGGCCAGACGGGGCCTTTCGGCGGTGCCGCTGACATGCTTGCGGATGCGATAATGTATCCTCTGCCTTCTTGCTATTCTAGATAATGCCATAATTCTTTCCTCCTAACATTATTTGGCTGCAGCGGTCTTACCGGCCTTGCGGCGGAGCTGTTCGCCTACGAACTTGATACCCTTGCCCTTGTACGGTTCGGGCTTGCGGAACGAGCGGATTTTCGCAGCTACCTGGCCCACCAGCTGCTTGTCGCAGCTCTTGAGCACGAGCTTGGGAGTCTCGCCCTTCTTGATTTCGGGAACTTCAGCCTTTACCTCGGGAGGAAGCATGAGCTGGATGTCGTGAGAATAACCGAGGGAGAAGATGAGAAGCTGGCCCTGTACGGATACGCGGTATCCGACACCGACAAGCTCCTGCTTGATGGTGAATCCCTCGCTTACACCTACCACCATGTTATGGACGAGCGCGCGATACAGGCCGTGCATTGAACGGTGACGCGGGTTGTCAGTGGGGCGGGTGAACTTGATTTCGTTGTCCTCAATGGAAATGTTGATGTCGGGATCTACTTTCTGCGACATCTCACCGAGAGGGCCTTTAACCTTCACAACGTTGCCAGGCATGATTTCAACGCTCACACCGGCCGGAAGGTTTACAGGCAATTTACCGATTCGTGACATTTATTGTTTTGTTTAAGGATTAATATACGTAGCACATTACTTCGCCGCCGACACCCATTTCGCGGGCCTTCTTGTCGGTGACGATGCCCTTGGAGGTGGAGACGATGGCTATGCCGAGTCCGTTGAGGACGCGGGGAAGCTCGTCCACTCCGTTGTAACGCCTCAGACCGGGGGAGCTCACGCGCTCGATGCCCTTGATGGCGGGCATCTTGGTCTCGGGATGATACTTGAGAGCTATCTTGATGGTATTAAAGGGATTTCCTTCAACTACCTTGTAGCTGAGGATGTAGCCCTGCTCGCACAGAATCTCGGTGATGGCTTCCTTGACCTTGGAGGAAGGAATTTCCACGACCTTCTTTCCTGCCATGTAGGCATTGCGGATTCTGGTAAGGTAATCTGCGATTGGATCAGTCATATCTTTATACTTTTAATATTCTACCAGCTTGCCTTCTTTACTCCGGGAATGAGACCGTTAGAGGCCATTTCACGGAACTGGATACGGCTGAGGCCGAATTCCCTCATGTATCCCTTGGGTCTGCCGGTGAGCGAGCAGCGGTTGTGCAGACGCACGGGGCTGGCGTTCTTGGGCAGCTTGTCCAATGCGGCGTAGTCTCCGGCAGCCTTGAGGGCGGCTCTCTTTTCGGCGTATTTAGCAACCATTTTCGCGCGCTTTACTTCGCGGGCTTTCATTGATTCTTTTGCCATATTCTTTAATTGTTATGTTTCTTGAAAGGAAGCCCGAAAGCGGCGAGAAGAGCGTGGCACTCCTCGTCCGTCTTGGCAGTGGTGACAAAGCTGATCTCCATGCCGTGGATGCGGGGGTTCTTGTCGATATCGATCTCGGGGAAGATGACCTGCTCCTTGATACCGAGGGTGTAGTTGCCGCGGCCGTCCATGTTCTCGGCGATACCGTTGAAGTCACGGATACGGGGAAGGGTGACGCGGATGAGCTTCTCGAGGAACTCGTACATCTTGACGTCGCGCAGAGTGACCTTGCAGCCAACCGGCATGCCCTTACGGAGCTTGAAGTTGGAGATGTCCTTGCGGGAGTAGGTGATGACAGCCTTCTGGCCGGTGATGAGGGAGAGCTCTTCGGCTGCATCCTCGACGACCTTCTTGTCCTGGGTGCCTTCGCCGACGCCTTCGTTGATGGTTATCTTCGTCAGGCGCGGAACGGCCATCGGAGTGTCAAATGAGAACTTCTTCACGAGAGAGGGAACGATCTCCTCCTTGTAAAGCTTCTTGAGGGCGGGAACATAACCCTTGGGGGCCGGCTGCTGTCCTGCCGTTTCTTTTTTATTCTGCTTTGCCATGATTACTTGATCTCCTGTCCTGATTTTTTAGACACGCGCACCTTCTTGCCATCCTCGATCTTGTAACCCACGCGGGTGGGAACCGGCTTCGCAGCGGTGCTGGCGGGGTCGAGAAGATTAACGTTGGAAATATGGATGCCCGCTTCCTTCTTTACGATGCCGCCCTGGGGCTGCTGAGGATTGGGTTTCGTGTGCTTGCTGACGAGGTTCACGCCCTCTACTATCACACGGTCTTTGTCTTTGAGTATGGTGAGGACCTTTCCGGTCTTACCCTTGTCGTTTCCGGCGTTTACGTAAACGGTGTCGCCTTTCTTGATTTTAAGCTTTTTCATGATGCTGTAATATTAGAGGACCTCCGGTGCCAGTGAAACGATTTTCATGTAATTCTCGCGGAGCTCGCGCGCAACCGGTCCGAAGATACGGGTGCCGCGGAGTTCGCCGGCCTGGTTCAGAAGGACGCAGGCGTTGTCGTCGAAGCGGATATAAGAGCCGTCTGCACGACGGATTTCCTTCTTGGTGCGTACCACGACAGCCCTGGAGACCGTACCCTTCTTGGCGTCGCCGCCGGGGATGGCGCTCTTGATGGCGACCACGATGGTGTCGCCGACTGTCGCATAACGATGGTGGGTACCGCCAAGCACACGGATGCAAAGGACTTCCTTGGCTCCGCTGTTGTCGGCCACCTGTAAACGTGTTTCCTGCTGTATCATAACTACTTGGCTTTTTCTACGATTTTAACTACTCTCCAGTTCTTGGTCTTGCTCAGCGGACGGGTCTCCATGATGAGGACAGTGTCTCCCTCGCCACATTCGTTCTTCTCGTCGTGGGCAACGAACTTTGCCGTGGTCTTGACGAACTTGCCGTAAAGGGGATGCATCTCCTTGCGTTCCACCGCAACAACGACGGTCTTATCCATCTTGCTGCTGACCACAACACCTTGTCTTTCCTTGCGAAGATTTCTTTCCATGGGAATATCTTTTAATTCAGTTGTTTTTCTTTCTCTGCCAGGACAGTGATCATAAGAGCGATGTCATGGCGGGTCTTCTTAAACTTGGAGGTATCTTCCAGTGGAGAAATCGCATGGTTGATCTTCATGGTCTCGAGATTTCCTTTCTCGACCTGGATTTTGTCGCGCAGGTCTGCTACAGACATTTCGCGGGCTTCAGCTGCTTTCATTTCTTGTTCTCCATTAAAGATTATTCGGTATAGTCCCTCCTGACCACGAACTTGGTGGCGATGGGAAGTTTGTTGGCGCCCAGACGCATTGCTTCCTTGGCAATTGCGAGGGACACGCCTTCGGCCTCGAAGAGGATGCGGCCGGGGGTGATGGGGGCTACCCATGCATAGACGTCGCCCTTACCCTTACCCATACGGGTGTCGAGAGGCTTCTTGGTGATAGGCTTCACAGGGAAGACGCGGATCCAGATCTGGCCCTCACGGTTCATATAGCGGGAGATTGCCTGACGGGCGGCCTCGATTTGCTGAGCCGTGAGCCAGCAGTTCTCCAGGGTCTTGATTCCGAAAGAACCGAATGCGAGCTGATTGCCCCTCTGGGCCATGCCCTTCATGACGTTCTTCTGTTCCCTGCGGTACTTGGTACGTTTTGGCTGTAACATCTTATTACAATTATTATAGTTTAACTAAAATTCAGTTTCCCCTCAATGAGCGATTAACAACTAACCAATTAACTATCAAATGGTTGGCCTTTAAAGGGCCCATTTTGGGACTGCAAATTTAGTGATTTTTTTCTTTCCGGCAAGTATTTCGGCAAAATTTTTGAAACATTTTCGACACGAAAACCAAATAGTCAACTACCAACTTTTCAAGAAGTTACAATTTTGGACAAAAAATTTTTTACTACCTTTGCGACCGTGAAAAAGACAGTCCTGATTCTGCTCGCCCTGTTGCTGTGCATCCCCTCGGAAGCGCAGCTGTTCAGGTCGCGCAGGAAGAACGCCCGGAAGCAGCAGACGGAACAGCAGAAAGAGGTCCCGGACGGGCAGACAGGAGTGCGCAAGGTCTCCGGAATTCCCATGTTCTACGAAGTGATCGACGGAGACACTGTCTTCGTGGACGCAATAGATCCGGTATGGTGTTTCCCCAAGGGGTACAAGCCCCAGGGCAAAGACTGGCGGAAAGACTACAGGCTTGTCTACAATTTCAACAAGGTATATCCCTATGCTCTCGCTGGCCGCAAGATGATGGCTCAGGTGGACAGCACCCTCGCCGTGGACGCTTCAAAGCGCAGCCAGCGCAACGCGTACACCCACGACGTGATGATGGAGCTGTTCAGCCTCTTCGAGAAGGATATCCGCCACATGTCGGTAAACCAGGGCATGATACTGATGCGCCTCATAGACCGCGAATGCGGCGAGCCTCCGTACGGGCTCATCAAGGAATACAGGAACAGCTTCACCGCCGGATTCTGGCAGCTGGTCGCAAAGCTTTTCGGCGCCGACCTCAAGAAACGCTACGAGCCCGCCGGCGCCGACAAGGACATCGAGAGCCTGGTCCGCATCTGGGAAAGCGGGGCCTGGGATTCGTTCTATTACTCGATATTCTACGAACCTCCCAAAAAGACGGTAATACCCCGCGAACGGCTTCAGAGCACAGTCAAAAGCCGCGAAGACCGCCGCAAGATGAAGCAGGATGAGGAAAAGGAACAGGGAATAATGAAGCGCGCCCTGGAGCTAGCGAACGAAGACTGACAGCTCGCCTCCCTCCAGTTCGGCATGCGGCTCTCCGCCGGTAATCCAATCTTTCAGAATCACGAAACGCGAAGCGCCTCCCCCGGTTCCGACGGAAGGCAAGGGCATGTCCACGGCGTTGTGGAAGTGGCCGAAGATGCAGTAATCGGCAGGCCGCTCCGCACACTCCCCCAAGCAGTACCGGTACAGGGGCTCGTCCTCTCCCTTGAACTGATAGTGCGAATGGCTTTTCCGGCTGGAGTTGCTCCAACCCTTGGCAAACCTGTATGCGATCCACGGGTGAAGGGTACTGAACAGCTTCTGGCACAAGCGGTTATGAAATACCTTGAGCATGAAATCATAGGATTTTGAGGACGGGGCCAGACCGTCTCCATGGCCCAGCAGCAGGCTCTTTCCATGCAGCTCGATATGGCACGGCTGCTGCAACACCTTCACTCCCAGATCCTGCCAGAATGAATACAGCCACACGTCGTGGTTGCCGGGAATGTAATACACGGGGATTCCGGCATCCAGCAGGTCGGAGATGGCGGCGACGACGCGCACCCCTTCGCGGGGAATCACGTCGCGGTACTCATACCAGAAGTCCCAGATGTCGCCGAGCAGATACAGGGCTTCGGTGCCGGGCTTTTGCAGGAGGGAACGCAGCCACGCCGTGAAGCGGGCCTCCCTCTCCGCAGGATCGCCCTCGGTGAGCCCCAGGTGCACGTCGGACGCGAAATAGATCATCGGCCGAGAATCAGGACCAGTATGCCTACCACGGCGCAATAAAGGGCGAACCAGCTGAACTTGGCCTTGCGCACTATGGCTATCATGACCTTGCAGGCGAAGAGGCCCGAGGCGAAGGCAGCGAGGAAACCGAGGATGAGCGGAAGTGCGCCCAGGCCCATGGTTGCCTCACCCTGCAGGACGTCGACGATGGAAAGGAACTGCTCCCCTAGGATGGGCACCAGCACCATGAGGAAGGAGAACTGCGCCATGGAGTCTTTCTTGACGCCGGTGACGAGTCCGGTGGCGATGGTGGTGCCGCTGCGGGAAAGGCCCGGAGCTACGGCCAGGGCCTGTCCAATGCCCACCACGAAGGCCTGCCACCACGCGATGCCGTTGCGATGATTGCCGGCTTTCCTGGGAGAATAGAGGGTGGCGAAAAGCAGCAGGGCCGCCGTCACCAGCAGGCAGATGCCCACGGTGGTGAGGGTCTCGCCGAAAAGGGCCTCGACCTTGTCCTTGAAGAAGAAGCCGACCACCGCGACCGGAATCATGGAGACGCAGAGCTTGAGGAAATAGTCGGTCTCGTCGTTGTATTTGAACTTGAATACCCCCTTGATAATCTGCATGATAGCCGACCAGAACACGATGATGGTGCTGATTACGGTGGCGAGATGCACGGTAACGGTGAAATCGAGGAAATTGGAGGCGTCCACCCCAAGGAGTTCACGGGCTATCATGAGATGCCCGCTGCTGCTCACGGGCAGAAACTCGGTCAGGCCCTGAACCATGCCGAGGATTATCGCTTGCCACCAGTTCATGCCTTATTCTGTTTAGAACGGCCGCACGGCCCCATTATGCCGACGATAACCGTAACGACACCTGCAACTATGACTATGGGAGCAGCCACGAGGCGCCTGAAGTCGAACATACTCCAATTGAAAACCTGCGGATCTTTCAGACCGCCTCCCGCCAGCAGGATGAATCCTGCCGCCATCACCAAAACCCCTGCGATCATGAGTTTTACCCCCTTCGGGGTGATCGCGAGCTTGTCTTTCTTGTCCATATCTAATAGTAAAGTTGATCCTTATTCATTCCGGAAAGCCTGTTGACGGCAAAAAACGTGCTCACCATGCAGATACCCACGCCGCACACCAGGATGATTGCCGCCACGAGCATCAGGCCCTTCCAGCCGAAAAGGCCCATTATCTCAGGGAAGTTCCTGAGAGCCAGCCAGCCCCCAAGCCCGAGGATGGCGGTCGCAAGCAGCGACGCCACCACCCCCATCACCACCGCGGAGCGCATGAACGGCCTGCGGATGAATGAGAGCGAAGCCCCTACCAGCTGCATGGTGTGGATGGTGAAACGGCGGGCGAAGATATTGAGTCTCACGGTGTTGCCTATGAGCACATAGGAGATGAAAACCAGCAGCGCGATGAGCACCCCGAGCACGATGGAGATGACCGACAGATTAGAATTGAGGGCGTCCACCAGCGTGGCACGGCTTTCCACGCCGTCCACCAGCGGAGAGGCCGCAAGGGCGGAAGACACCATCCCGAGACTGTCCGAGTTGACATAGTCGGCCTTGAGGGTGATTTCCACCGAAAGCGGGATGGAAGTGCTTTCGAACACTTCCAGGAAATCTTTGCCCAGGATGTCCTCAAGTTCCTTCCTGCCCTCTTCGCGGGTTATGAGGCGGGCGGATTTCACATAAGGGAGGGAGCCTGCGGAGGCAGCGTATCCGGCCGCGGCATCCTCGCTCACCTCCTGTTTCAGGAGGACCTCCATCTGCATGTTTTCCTTGAAGTAATTCGAGACGCTGCGGGAGTTCACCGCCAGGAATGCGGCGATCCCGACAAGCACGAGAACGAGGGCGATGCTGAGTACGGACGAAATCCACGCTCCTGCCAGTCTGTGCCTGATTGCCTTGTTCCCGGTCTTTGCCATATCGAGTTCCAAAGATACCAAAATTATTAAAATTCAAAAAAATTTCTTACCTTTGTTACAATGAGTAATAGCGCACAGAAAGTCCTCTTCGTCAATTCAGAGATCTTTCCCTATCTTCCGGAAAGCGAGGTGGCCGGCATAGGCCGCCATCTGCCCCAGGGGATACAGGAAAGAAAGAAGGAAATCCGAGTCTTCATGCCGCGTTTCGGTTGCATCAACGAGCGCAGGAACCAGCTGCACGAAGTCATCCGGCTGTCGGGCATGAACATCATCATCTCCGACGTGGACAGGCCGCTTGTAATCAAAGTGGCTTCGATAGCCGCCGCTCATATCCAGATTTACTTCATCGACAACGATGATTATTTCCGTCGCAAGGCCATCTATGCCGATGCCGACGGCAAGTTCTTCCCGGACAACGACGAACGCGCCATCTTCTTTGCCCGCGGAGTCATGGAAACCGCCAAGAAACTGCGCTGGGCTCCCGACATCATCCACTGCAACGGATGGTTCTCCCAGCTCGTTCCCGCATATCTCAAAAAAGCGTATAAGGGCGATCCCATCTTCGCCTCCGCGAAAGTGGTGCTCTCGCTTTACGGCGACACCCCTGCCGAGCCGTTCAGCAAAGACTTCGCGAGCAAGATTCCGTTCGGCGGTCTGAGCGACAAAGACCTGCTGATTTCCAAGGCCTCCACTGGCATAGAACTTGCTAAAACGGCTATCAAGTATTCCGACGGCGTAATTCTCGGCTCCCCCGACGTCAACGGAGAACTCACGGCGTACGCCGAAGAACTCGGGCTCCCGGTTCTTCCCTACAACGCCAAGAGCTTCGAAGACGGTTCCTACGTCGACGAATACAACGCTTTTTATGACAAGCTTTAAACAATGAAATTCCCTGTTGTCGCGGCCGCACTCTGCATGTGTATGGCCGCTTGCGTGAATATAGACGAGAATCTCGGCGGGAGCATGATCCCCGTCGGCAACACCTATAAGGTCGTCTCACCCGAGGCCATTCCCATAGGAGTCAGCCAGCAGATGGCGGACAGCCTTTCCGGCTTCTCCTCCTCCCGCATCACCATAGGCTCCATCCGCAAGGATGACGAATACGGCCTCACCACCCGATCCAGCGTGGTGACGCTCATCCCGCTCTTCGACTCCGACCACGACATGGGCACCGGCCGCATCTTCCAGAGCATGCACTTCGCCACGGCCCTCGACTCCGTATCGGTAGAAGACAAGAGCCAGATAAACATCCTCCAGGGGGTAAACGTTTACGAGGTGCTGAAAACCGTCGACTACTCCAAGGATTTCGACTGCAATGGCGACATCCCCCACGGCAGCGAAAGGATTTCCGACCGCATCCCCCACATCGGGGCCTCCGACTCCCTCTCCTTCAACTTCACTTCCAGTTTCGGAGAGAAGTACATGAACATGACCGACACAGACCGCTCCAGCTACGACAACTACGTGGCCAGGTTCCCGGGCATCTACCTCGAAACCACCGAACCCCTCGGAGAGGGCGGCAGGATAAACATCTTCAAGCTGCAGCTTGGCTACAGCAGCGATTCTGGCGGCGTCACCGGCAACTATGCCCAGCTCAACTACTCGGCAATCTATGACGGTGTACGCAAAGACACCTGCGCGTTCTTTTATTTCTCCGCAACCGGGTTCTACGACCTCGACTCGCTGGCAAAGAACTCCGGCACCGGCAGTTTCCCGCAGTACTGCCTGAATCTCACCGGCCACGAGTCCCGGGGCCATGCCGGTCCGGCACATGAAGAAGTACTGGTCGAAGGCGGCGGAGGCCTCAAGCCTGTGGTGAGCGCCCGCGAAATCCGCGAATCCATCATTTCCGCGATAGCGGCAAACGGGGACGATCCTTCGAAGGCTACCATCAATCGCGCCACCCTGCACTTCAATTTCGTGCAGGAAGACCTCGACAAGCTCTACAAGCTTCCCGAAGTGCTCAGTCCCACATGCCGCATCAGGGGCGACTCCACCGTAAGCTTCATGGGCCTTACCGACAGCTCCGCCAGCGAAGAGAACCAGGGCGACAGGAACCTGTCCCTCTACACCTTCGATCCCGACATAACCTACCATGCACAGAAGCTCGTGGCCATGGACTCGGATGATGAAAGCCTGGTGAAGGGCAATTACGACATCTGGCTGCTCATCATGCACAACGACGTCACCCAGACCACCAGCAGCGGCAATTCCGAGATCAGCCAGTACTATCAGTATCTGGCCTACCAGAGCTATATGGGCAACATGTACGGAGGCTACGGCGGATACGGATACGGATACGGATACGGCGGCTATGGCTACGGCAACAGCTACACCAACTATTACAACTACGCCATGCTTGCGCAGATGTACGGCCAGTCCACCACCTCGACCAGCACCAGCAGGAATCTCGACCGCGACCGCTACTACCACTGCCTCCTTTACGGCCCCGAATGCCCCGATGCCGAGATGCGCCCAGTCCTGACATTCACTTACTCCGTCCCGAACGACGAATAAAACCATGAAAAAATTACTGTTCCTCGTGCTTGCGATCACAGCGGTCGCATGCGCATCCGAAAAGAAGACAACCCTGAACGGAACCGTTCCCGAAGGCGTTGAAATGGTCTCCGTAAAGGTGCCCGACCTGGGTATCGACACTCTCATCGCCGTCAAAAACGGCAGTTTCTCCATAGATCTTCCCTTCGACAAGACCGCATCCGGAATCGTTTCGGTAGCAAGGAAGCGCACTCAGTTCGTGCTCGACGGCACTCCCCTCACGCTTCAGGATGAAGAGGACGCCATCGTTGCAAAATCCTCGAAACCCGCAGCCAGCATCACCGAGCGCATGAACGAATTCGTGCGCTGGAATAACGACTTCATGAAGCGTTACGACGAGGCCGAAGATAAGGACGATGACGCCTTCATGGACGAATACACGGCCAAGCTCGAAGAATGTGCGAAGGCCAACCCCGACAACGCATTCGGAATCATGTGCGTCCAGAGCCTCAATGGCATGGTAGAATCCGCAAAGCTCCGCGAAATCATTGCCGCCCTCGCTCCCGAACTCCAGGAGAAGGAGAACATCGCCCGCATGGTGAAGAACCTGGACGCCAAGGACGCTACCGCGCCCGGCCAGATGTTCACCGACTTCGAGATTCCCCAGCCCGACGGCACAGTGAAGAAGCTCTCCGACTACGTCGGCAAGGGCAAGTACATCCTCGCCGACTTCTGGGCGAGCTGGTGCGGCCCCTGCAGGAGGGAGATCCCCAACATCAAGAAGGTTTACGACAAGTTCCACGGCCCGAAGTTCGACGTGGTGTCCATCGCCGTGTGGGACAAGCTCGCCGATACGCAGAAGGCCATCGAAGTCGAAGGCCTCAAATGGAACCAGATCCTCGACGCACAGAAGGTACCGACCGACGCCTACGGCATCGCAGGCATCCCTGAGCTCATCCTCTTCGCCCCCGACGGAACCATCCTCAAGAGAGGCGAAGAATTGCGCGGAGACAACATGGAACCCGCCATCGCCGAGTATCTCAGGAAGTAATTGAAAGTCAGCGAGAAAATACGCTTATTACCGCATTCCCCCGGAGTCTACCGCTATTATGACTCCGAGGGAACGGTCATTTATGTGGGCAAGGCCAAGGACCTCCACAAGCGGGTGGCGCAGTATTTCGTCGACCCTTCGAGGCTGAACACCAAAACGCGCCTGCTGGTAAGCAGGATAGCGGACGTGCAGTACAGCGTGGTCGACTCCGAATCCGACGCCCTTCTGCTCGAGAACAACCTTATCAAGCAGTACAAGCCCCGATACAACATCCTCCTCAAAGACAGCAAGACCTACCCGTGGATCTGCATCACCGACGAGCCATACCCCAGGGTGTTCCTGACCCGCAGGCTCGAGAAGAACGGTTCGCGCTACTATGGTCCGTACAGCACCGTGATGCATGCCCGCGGACTGCTTGATTTCTTCTATTCCAACTATCCCCTGCGCAGCTGCAAGTACAGGATTGATTCCGACGCCATCCTGCGGAAGAAGATACGCCCCTGCCTCGACCTCCAGCTGGGACGCTGCAAAGGCCCGTGCACCGGTGCGGTGAGCGTCTCGGAGTACGGCGAATGGATAGCGGAAATAGAATCGCTGCTGAAGGGCGGAGTCGGCGACATCATCAGGAGCTACGAGGCCCGCATGAAGCAGGCTTCCGACGCCCTCGATTTCGAGAGCGCCCAGTTTTATAAGGAGAAGGCTGAACGGCTCCGGAAGCATTATTCCCGCAGTATCATCACCGCCGCCAGCGGCACCGACGCCGACGTATTCTCGCTGGTTTTCGACGGGGCCGACGCCTTCGGCAATTTCCTGCGCATCCGCGGCGGCGCCATAATCCAGAGTCTCAACCTTGGTTTCAAGAGCCGTATAGAAGAGGAGCAGGCGGCGGTGCTCAGCACGTTCATCGGCGAAATCGAGAGCAAGTTCGGAACCCTCTCCCGCGAGATAATAGTTCCGTTCCTGCCGGACGTGCAGATGCCCGACGTGAAGTTCACGGTGCCGGTGAAAGGCGATAAGATGTCGCTGCTGGAACTGAGCGCCAAAAATGCCCGCGAGTATCATTTCAACACCCTTAAGCAGAGGGAGCACACCGATCCCGACGCCTTCCACCGCAGCGTCCTGGAGGAACTCCGCAAGGCCCTGGCCATGGACGTCCTCCCCGAGCACATGGAATGCTTCGACAACTCCAACATCCAGGGCACCAACCCGGTGGCCTCGTGCGTGGTTTTCAGGGGCGGGGTGCCTTCCAAGAAGGATTACCGGAAATTCAAGATAAAGACGGTCGTGGGCGCCAACGACTACGCTTCCATGAAGGAGGTGGTGAACCGCCGCTACTCCCGCATGATGGAAGAGAATCCGGACGACCTGCCCCAGCTGGTAGTGATCGACGGAGGCAAGGGTCAGCTTGAATTCGCTTGGCAGGCGCTCTGCGAACTCGGCCTGCAGGATTCGCTTACCGTCGTGGGTCTGGCCAAACGGCAGGAAGAGGTCATCCGGGTAAGGGATCCCTATCCCCTTTTCCTCGACCGCAATTCGCAGGCACTCAAACTGTTACAGCAGATACGCGACGAGGCGCACCGTTTCGGAATCACCTTCCACCGTTCGCTTCGCGACAAGTCGTCCATAAAATCAGCCCTGGACGACATCCCCGGCGTAGGCCCCAAAACGGCTGAACGCCTTCTCCTGCATTACGGTTCGGTGGCGCGGATTGCCGCCGCGGATCCGGAAGAATTAGCTAACTTTGCAGGCCCTAAACTTGCAGGCAGGATACTGCGGGCGCTTAACCCAAGCTTATTCGACAATGACTGACGAAAAGAAATTCAACAAATGGTTCAACGTCTTCCTGGTAGTGGGAATGACGGTCTGCCTCACAATAGCGTGCATCCATAACCTGACTAACAACTCGGGGGGCGCCGCACTCACTTCCCAGCCCTGGTTCATCATCCTCACTTCGGTGGGAGCACTCATGGGCGTAATCAGCACGATCCTGGCCGCCAACGCCAACATCCTCACCTTCGTGTTTGGCCTCATAGACGTAATCATCTTTTCGTTCACGCTCTTCGACCAGAGGATTTACATGCTGCTGGCCCTGCACGTGGGATACTTCATCCCCATGGAGTTCATCGGATTCTACCAGTGGAAGAAACGCGGAGGTTCCGCGAAGGACTCAACCCTCAAGGCCCGTAGGCTCAAGGGAGTGCAGTGGCTATGGACAATCCTTCTGTTCGCAGGCGTCTTCGGAGTGATGATGCTGCTGCGCTGGTCGCTCGATTCGGGCGCGCTTGCCTCAGTCACCGGCTGGGACTGGCTTCTCAGCGCTAAACAGGAGGTGGATTTCAAGGACATGGCACTGGACTGCACCATGACCACCGCAAACATCGTGGCGCTCGTGCTGATGGCCCTTGCCTTCACCGACCAGTGGTACCTGTGGATACTGGTGAACATCTCCTCCATCATCGCCTTCTCCTCAAAGCTTTCCGCCGGAGGCCCCGAAGCGAGCTATACCGTAGCGCAACTGCTCAAGTATGTATTCTACCTGCTCAACAGCATCAATGCCGTACGCATCTGGCTGAAGCTCAGCAAGGAATCCGGGAGTGTGCCGGACGGTGCCAGCGCGGCTTGACCGCATTGTTTGGAGAAATTAATTATTTTTTGTTACTTTGCGAAACCTTGACTAGAAAGTACTATAAAATCTAAATTATTATGGAATACGAAGAGATCGTAAACAAAGTGAAGGCCATCATCGTCGACAAACTCGGCGTGGAGCCCTCCGAGGTAACAGAAACCGCCAATTTCACCAATGACCTTGGCGCAGATTCTCTGGATACCGTCGAGCTTCTCATGGAGTTCGAGAAGGTGTTCGGAGTCAAGATTCCCGATGAAGAAACCAGCGGCATCGCAACCGTAAAGGATGCCATCGACAAGGTCGCCGAAAAGCTCGGCACCCCGATAGCATAAATCCTTTGCAATAAAAACGCTATCAAAAGGAGACGGCCGGCAAGAAATTGCCGGCCGTCTTCAATTATGCCAAGCGCCCGGCTTGTCCCCACAAAAAAAGATGACCGGCAGAAACTGTCGGTCACCTCTCTTATGATAACTCCGGACTAGTTGTCGGAGCGCTCGCTGTCACGGCGGGGCCTGCGGTCACCACCACGACGGTCACCGTCGCGACGGGGCCTGCGGTCGCCACCACGGCCGGAGCCACGGTTGGCGCCTGCAGCCTGTGCATTGGCGGCAGCGTAGGCAGCGGGAGAAAGATCCTGCTTGCCGTACTTTTCGCCGTTGCAGATCCAGACCTTGATGCCCATGGCACCCATCTGGGTACGGGCCACTGCGAGTGCGTAGTCGATGTCGGCACGGAAGGTGTGGAGCGGGGTCCTGCCTTCCTTGAACATCTCGCTGCGTGCGATTTCAGCACCGCCTACACGGCCGCTGATCTGCACCTTGATGCCCTCGGCGCCTACACGCATGGTGTTGGCGATAGCCATCTTGATGGCGCGGCGGTAAGACACGCGGCCTTCAATCTGACGGGCGATGCTGTCAGCTACGATGTGAGCGTCAACCTCGGGACGGCGAACCTCGTAGATGTTCACCTGGACGTCCTTGCCCGTAACCTTCTTGAGCTCTTCCTTGAGCTTGTCGACCTCGGTGCCGCCCTTGCCGATGATGAAACCGGGACGGGCCGCATAGATGGTGACGGTTATGAGCTTGAGGGTGCGTTCGATGACGATCCTGCTGAGGCCGGCCTTTGCGAGACGGCTGTTCAGATACTTGCGGATCTTGAAATCTTCCGCAATCTTTTCGGCGTAGTTGCCACCTGCCCAGTTGGAGTCCCAGCCGCGGGTGATGCCGATTCTGTTGCTGATAGGATTAGTTTTCTGTCCCATGATTATTTAGCCTCCTCCTGTGCGGGTTTAACATCGAGTACGACGGTGACGTGGTTGGAACGCTTGCGGATGCGGCCGGCCCTGCCCTGAGGCATGGGGCGGATGCGCTTGATGGTGCGTCCTTCGCCTACCATTATAGTCTTGACATATACGTTGCCGTTGTCGAGTTCCTTGGCGCTCTCGGGATTCTTGGCTTCCCAGTTCGCGATGGCGCTGCGGAGAAGTTTCTCGAGCTTGATGCTGGGCTCGCGCTTGCTGAAGTGCAGGATATCGAGGGCCTTGTTGACCTCGACGCCCCTGACGGTGTCAGCTACGAGACGCATCTTGCGGGGAGAAGTGGGAACTTCATTCAGTTTGGCGATTGCCGTGGTCTTCCTGGCTTCCTTGAAGCGTTCGGCCATAAGTCTTTTTCTCTGTCCCATGGTTACTTCTTGTTATTGCCGGAATGTCCTCTGAAAGTGCGGGTCGGCGCAAACTCGCCGAGCTTGTGACCGACCATCTGCTCGGTTACATAAACAGGAATGAACTTGTTCCCGTTGTGAACCGCGACAGTATGGCCGATGAAGTCAGGTGAAATCATGCTGGAACGGCTCCAGGTCTTGACCACCTCTTTCTTCTTGCCACCTTCATTCATGGCAAGAATCCTCTTTTCCAGGGCTTCCTGGATGTATGGTCCTTTTTTAAGTGAACGACTCATAATTCCTGTTTATTTCTTTCTTCTTTCAATTATGAACTTGTTGGAAGTGGCCTTCGGGTTGCGGGTCTTGTAGCCCTTTGCGGGGAGACCCTTGCGCGAACGGGGATGTCCGCCGGAGGCACGTCCTTCACCACCGCCCATCGGGTGGTCGTGCGGGTTCATGACGACGCCGCGGTTGTGCGGCCTGCGGCCCAGATGACGGGGACGTCCTGCCTTACCGTCGCTTTCGAGGTTGTGGTCTCCGTTGGAGACGACACCTACGGTAGCGCGGCAGCTGACGGTCACCATGCGGGTTTCGCCGGAGGGCAGACGAAGCACTGCGTAGTTGCCTTCACGGGCAGCAAGCTGTGCGTAGGTGCCTGCGGAGCGCGCCATAGCGGCGCCCTGGCCGGGACGAAGCTCGATGTTGTGAACCTGGGTACCAACAGGAATTTCGCTGAGGGGGAGGCAGTTGCCCACTTCGGGAGCAACTCCGTGACCGGAAGCGATGACCTGACCGACCTGAATCTTGTCGGGAGCGATGATGTAGCGATACTCGCCGTCCTCATACTGGACGAGGGCGATGCGTGCACTGCGGTTGGGGTCGTACTCGATGGTACGGACGGTAGCGGTGCAGTTGTCCTTGTTGCGGAGGAAGTCGATGACGCGGTACATCCTCTTGTGACCGCCGCCTATATAGCGCATCGTGAGCTGGCCGGTGTTGTTGCGGCCGCCGGTGCGGTGCAGGGGCTCGAGCAATGACTTGTGGGGCTTGTCCGTCGTAATCTCGGCGAACGTGCTGATGACCTTGTTCCTCTGTCCGGGAGTGGTCGGTTTGAATTTCTTAACTGCCATTGTCTTACCTCCTATATATTAGCGTAGAAGTCAATCTTGTCTTCCCCGGCGAGGGTGACGTATGCCTTCTTGAAGTGATTCGTACGGCCGCGGAGAATGCCACTCTTGGAGAAACGGCTCTTGCGCTTGCCGTGGTAGTTGATGGTATTCACGTCTGCAACGGATACTCCATACATCTTCTCCACTGCATCCTTGATCTGAAGCTTGTTGGCGTCGCGGTCGACCACGAAGCCATAACGGTTCAACTTTTCGCCCTGAACCGTGAGCTTCTCAGTAACTATTGGCTTAATAATGATTCCCATTTCTTGTAGAATTTATTTTTTCCTTTCTGCAAGAATGTCCTGGACGCCGTCCACCAGAACCACAGAATTCGCATTCATGATGGCGTAGGTGTTGATTTCGTCGACAGTGATGACATTTACATAAGGAAGGTTGCGGGAAGAAAGGAAGATATTGTCGGAGTTCTGCGGAAGGACGAAGAGAACCTTGCGGTCTCCGGCCTTGATAGCAGAAAGGATGCCTGCAAATTCCTTGGTCTTGGGAGCGTCCATAGCGAACGGCTCGACGACCTTGAGGGCGTTCTCCTTAACTTTATAAGAGAGAGCTGAACAGCGTGCGAGGGATTTGACCTTCTTGTTGAGCTTGCCGCCGTACCAGCGGGGCTTGGGACCGAAGATGCTACCGCCGCCTACATAGGTACCGGCCTTGATGGAGCCGTGACGTGCACCGCCGCCGCCTTTCTGGCGACCCATTTTCTTGGTGCTGTAGGAAACTTCGCTGCGGTCCTTGCTCTTGGCATTGCCATGACGCTGATGCGCGAGATACTGGATGACGTCGAGATAGATGGCGTGATCGTTGGGTTCGATGCCGAAAACGGCGTCGTCGAGGACGACCTGCTTTCCGGAATCGGTACCGTCTATTTTAAGTACGTTCAGATTCATGGTTTAAGCCTCCAAAATAAGATATGAACCCCTGGCTCCGGGAACGGAACCCTTGACGATGAGAAGATTGTTCTCGGGAATGATCTTGATAACCTGAAGGTTGAAGACCTTCACCCTCTCCTGCCCCATGTGGCCGGCCATACGCATTCCGGGAAGAACGCGGGAAGGCCAGGAGGATGCTCCCATAGAACCCGGGTGACGCAGGCGGTCGGACTGACCGTGGGTCGTGCCACCGACACCATTGAAGTGGTAACGGTGAACGACACCCTGGAAACCCTTACCTTTAGAAGTGCCGACGACATCGACGAAGGGAACGTCCTTGAAAACGTCCTCGACGGTTACGGTGTCGCCCAATTTGAGCTCCTTGGCGAAGTCTGCCTCAAATTCGACAAGCTTGCGCCTGGGGGTCACGCCGGCTTTGGCGAAATGCCCCTTGAGCGGTGCGCTGGTGTGCTTTTCTGTGGTTTCGTCATAGGCAAGCTGCACGGCCTCGTACTTATCCTTTTCGAGTGTGCGGATTTGCGTGACAACGCACGGACCAGCCTCGATGACAGTGCATGGAAGGTTCTTTCCATCAGCACTGAAGACGGAAGTCATTCCGACTTTTTTTCCAATTAATCCAGGCATTGGTTTGTTTGTTAATTAATTGTTTGATACTTAACCCCAAAAATTGGGGCTGCAAAGATACGATTAATTTTTCAAAAAGCAAGTGCACTAAAAAAATATTTATTTGTAGTATCTTTGCACAGTATGATTCCTCTTGAAATCTTCGGGTTCCTGAAACTCTCCTTCATAGACGTGCTCGACATCGTAATGGTGGCGGCCATCATCTACATCTCATTCCGCTGGCTCAGGGGCTCCAGCGCCCTCAACATCCTCATAGCCATCGTGGCGCTGTTCATCCTGCGCTTCGTGGCGGGGGCCCTGGACATGAAGCTCATGAGCGCCATCCTCAACACGGTCATCAACCTCGGAGCGATAGCCCTCATCATCATTTTCCAGCCGGAAATCCGCCAGTTCCTCTCTACGCTGGGGCGCTCCACCGGCCTCAGGAACAGGGACAGCAACAACCGCAGCTGGGTCGACCGGCTTCTGGGCAAGAACAGGCACGTACTCGACAAGCAGGCCATCCAGGAAATCACCCAGGCCTGCAGGGACATGGCCGAATCGAAGACCGGCGCCCTCATAGTCATCAGGCACAAGAACCTCCTCCAGAACGTCATCGACAGCGGCGACCGCATCGACGCCGACATCAAATGCCGGCTGATGGAGAACATCTTCTTCAAGAATTCCCCCCTGCACGACGGGGCCATGATAATAGGCGACGGCCGCATCATCGCGGCGCGCTGCACCCTTCCCATGACCGAACGCACCGACCTTCCTCCCATGTACGGCATGCGCCACAAGTCGGCCGTGGGCATCAGTGAAAGGAGCGATGCCGACGTCATAGTGGTAAGCGAGCAGAGAGGCACCATCTCCTTCTGCAGGGAAGGGGTCATCACCCCTATCAACAACATTAACGAACTCAAACTCCTCCTGGAGCCGCAGATGAAGGAAGATGAGAACAGAGAGTAAGCTCGGATTCGACCGCGTGCGGCAGATGATCTCCGACCGCTGCAGCACCGACTACGCCGCCCGGCGCACCGCGGAGGAAGAGTTCTGCACGGATGCCGCGGAAATCCGGCACCGCCTTCAGCTCACGGACGAGATGAGGGTGGTACTCATGTTCGAGGAGAACTTCCCCACCGCCGGCTATATCGACGCCATAGGTTTCCTTAAACTGCTGGAACAGACGGGTTTCCATATCGACGTACTGGGCCTTGGCAAGCTCAAGACGCTCCTGGACACCACCCGCCGCACCACGGCTTTCTTCGGCAGCATCAAGGACGGCATCTATCCCAATCTCAAGAAAATGGCGGCTCCGGTGATGAGTTTCCCGGAGGTGCTGCGCCGGATAGAGAACATCCTCGACAAATACGGCGAAATCAAAGACTCCGCCTCGCCCGGGCTGCAGGACATCAGGCATAAGCTGAAAAGCCGCGAAGCCTCCCTCTCCAAGAAGGCGCAGGCGGTGCTGAAGGCGGCCCAGGACGCCGGCTATGCCGACCCCGATTCCGGCATCGCCATCAGGGACGGCAAATATCTGGTGCCGGTAGCGTCCGCCCACAAGAAAAGAATCCCCGGCTACGTGTTCGACGAGTCCGCCACCGGCAAGACCAGCTTCGTGGAGCCGGTCGAGGTCATCGAACTCGAGAACGAAATCAACGCCCTTCGCGCCGACGAGGCCAGGGAAATCGAGCGCATCCTCATAGATTTCACCGATTTCCTGCGCCCGTACATTCCCGAGCTCGTCAAGTCGGCCGAGTTCATCGGCGAGCTCGACTTCATCATGGCGAAGGCCCGCACCGCCATGGACTTCCGCGCCGGCATGCCCATCATCTCCGAAGATGGCAATCTGCGCCTGCGCAAGGCCAGGCATCCCCTGCTCGAAAGGGCTCTGGCCAAGGAAGGCAGGAAGATGGTGCCGGTGAGCCTCAACCTCTCGCCCGAAAAACACATACTGCTCATTTCCGGCCCCAACGCTGGCGGAAAGAGCGTCTGCCTCAAAACCGCGGGGCTGCTCCAGTACATGTTCCAGTGGGGCATGCTGATACCCACTTCTGAAACCTCGGAACTGCCTGTATTCAAAGATATTATGCTCAGCATCGGGGATGACCAGAGCCTCGAGAACGACCTTTCCACCTACTCCTCCTTCCTCGTGGAAATGAAGGAGATGCTTGCATCGGCCGATTCTTCCACCATGGTGCTGATAGACGAATTCGGTTCCGGCACAGAACCGGCCGCAGGCGGAGCCATAGCCGAAGCCATCCTGGCCGAACTCGACAAACGGGGGGTCTACGGCGTGATAACGACTCATTACACCAACCTGAAACTCTACGCCTCCGGCTCGAAAACCGGCGTGGTCAACGGCGCGATGCAGTTCGATGCGGCGCGGATCGAGCCCCTCTTCCAGCTTGAAATCGGGCTCCCTGGCAACTCGTTCGCATTCGAAATGGCCCGCAAGACCGGCCTCCCCGAGCCCATAGTCAAAGATGCCGAAACCCGCGCGGGCGAAGAATATGTAGGAATAGAACGGAACCTGCGCCGGATAGTGCGTAACCGGAGGGCTCTCGACGAAAAGCTCATGAAGGTAAAACATACCGACAAGGAGCTGGAGCAGGCCGTCGAAGAATATCACAAGGAACTCGAAGAGCTCCAGCAGGAGAGGAAACAGATCCTCGACGCCGCCCATCGCGAAGCCGAAAAGATAGTGAAGGGGGCCGGCAGCCAGGTGGAGCGCACAATCAGGGTAATCCGCGAGAGCCAGGCCGACAAGACGCGCACGAAAGAGGCGCGCGAAGAGCTCCAGGGCTTCCTCGGCGCCCTGGCCCAGAAGAAGACCAAGGACGAATACATCGAGCGCAAGATGGAGAAGCTCGGCAGGAAGAACGCCAGGAAAACCCGCGAGGGGGCGCCGGCGACAGTTGCATCCCGCCGCGGAGAACCGCTCAAGCTGGGCGAGAAAGTGCGCGTGAAGTCCAGCGGAATGGTGGGCGAAGTTTCCAAGGTCTCCTCGAAAAACGTCACGATCATCATCGGCAACATCTCCAGCACCATGTCTCCGGACGGTCTAGAAAGAATATCTTCCAACGAATACAAGGAAGCGGCCAGGCGTACCTTCGACAAGCCAAGGGCAAAGGCCGATCCGGGACTGGCCGAGAGGCGGCTGGGCTTCAAGCCCGAACTGGACGTACGCGGCGAAAGGCTGTCGGACGCCCTTGACATAGTGATGCATTATGTGGACGACGCCATCATGGTGGGAGTCCCTTCCGTGCGTATCATCCACGGTAAAGGCACCGGCGCCCTCCACGAAGAGATACAGAAATACCTGAGGACCGTTCCCGGAGTGGCCAGGGTGGCAGACGAGGACGTACGGCATGGGGGCTCGGGTGTAACCATAGTGACATTCGACTGAGCATGGACAGGCGCGAAACCGGAAAGCTCGGAGAAGATGCGGCGGCGCAGTGGCTGTCCGCCCGCGGGCACAGGATCCTGGACAGGAACTGGAGAGGAGGAAGAGTGGAGCTTGACATTGTGTCCCAAGACTCTTCGGGCATCCATTTTGTAGAGGTAAAGAGCCGCAAGGCGCCTCTCACGGCCGATCCTGCAGTTAATATCAACTTATTAAAAATGAAGAATTTGCAGTCCGCAGCACAGCGCTGGCTCCACTCCCATGCGGGTTTCTCCCCCATGGAAGTATTCTTCGATGTAATCACAGTCGTATTCGATTCCGAAACCACATATCTGAACTATTATCCACAAGCATTCATTCCCATACATGTCTAATTATTGCGTCATACTCGCCGGCGGTTCGAGCTCCAGCTTCTGGCCGATCAGCCGCGAAAACCGTCCCAAAGAACTGGTAAGGTCTGAAATCACCGGAAAATCCTTCCTGATGCAGACGTACAACAGGATGCTGGGCATCTTCCCGGCGGAAAACATATTCATTGCAACTCTCTACCGCCTGAAGGAAACCATCCTCGAGCAGCTCCCGCAAGTCGGCGAAGACCAGCTCATCCTGGAACCTTATTCCCGCAACACCGCACCCGCCATAGCCTTCTCGACGTACAGGATACTCGCAAAAGACCCGGACGCCGTTATTGTCACCGTGCCTACCGACCAGCAGATTGGAAACACGGAGTTCTTCCACGAGTCCATAACCAAAGCCATAGACTACGCTTCGAATTACGACGCGCTGCTGGCTCTCGGAATAGTGCCCGCCAGCCCAGACACCCATTTCGGCTACGTCCAGGTTGAAGGAGGACGGGACGCCTACAAGGCCGGGGTTCCGATCAAGGCAAGGACGTTTACCGAAAAGCCTTCCGCCGAGCTCGCCAGGGTTTTCATCGAAAGCGGTGAATTCCTCTGGAACTCGGGTATCTTCGTATGGAAAGCCTCGAAAATCCACGAAGAGATGCAAGAGTGCTGCCCCGAAATTACCATGCTTTGGGAAGGGTGGCAGAACTACATGGGCACTCCTCAGGAGCGCAGTTTCGTGGAAAGGGTATATACCGACAGCCCAAACGTCTCCATCGACTATGCCGTGCTCGAAAAGAGCGGGAAGCTTTGGGTGCTCCCCTCCCTTTTCGACTGGAGCGATGTCGGCGACTTCAACTCGCTATACGAGAACTATCCGCACAAAGACGGAGACGGCAATATCGTTTCCATAGCTGGAAAATCCCTGCTCAAAGACGTTGAGGGCAGTATGGTATGGAGCAACCGACCGCGCAAGCTCACGGTCTTGAGGGGCCTGAAGGATTTCCTCGTGGTCGATTCCGACGACGTGCTTTACATCTGCCCGCGCGACGAAAAAATCCTGCATGATACCCAGTCCGAGCTGGCCGATCCCGATTTCGACGAATATAAATAGACTTGCATATGAAACTCAGATTCCTTATCCCGGCAGCTCTCTGCCTCCTTCCCGTACTCCCGGCCGCAGCCCGTCCGGACGGAGATTCCGACAGGGTCGTAACCAGGGCGAACTACCCGCAAGCCGAGCGTTTCTCCCAGAAAAACGTGAACCAGATGGTCTTCTCCACATCGGTAAGGCCCTCATGGTTCAAGGATTCCGACAGGTTCTGGTACAGCTACAAGACCTCCGAAGGCACCAAATACTGGCTTGTCGACCCCGCCAAGGGCAGCAAGACCGAAATCTTCGACCTCCCGAGGCTCGCCATGCAGATTACCGAAATCGTCCGCGACCCCTTCGACGAGAGGCATCTTCCGCTCGAAAAGCTGAGGCTCAGGGATGACAGTTACTTTACCTTCGACGTGAGGAGCACCGCGGATGAAAAGGATCCCGAAGACAGCACCAAGACCCGCAAGAAGGTGTATCACTTCAAGTATGACCTCTCCTCGAAGCAGCTTTCCCAGGTTCCCGAAGAGAAAGACCGCTATCCCCGCTGGGCATGCGTCTGCCCCGACGGCACCATGGCCGTCTACGCCAAGGAGAGCAACCTCTGGTGGATGGACTCCACGAGCCTCCGCAAGGCCGCCAAGGACCCGAAGGACACTACCATCGTGGAGCACCGCATAACCTCGGACGGCGTGCGCCACAACGGCTACGGCTTCGACAATTACAAGGGTGACAACGGCGAGGACCCCAAGGAGAGGCATTACCCGGGCGAGATGGCCTGGAGCCCCGACGGCACCCATTTCGCCGTCCTGAAATGGGACGTGACCGCCCTCAAGGAGATGTGGGTCATCCACTCCGTGAAGCAGCCCCGTCCCACCCTCGAGACCTACAAATACCAGATGCCCGGCGAGGAAGGCCCCAGGGGCACCCTGCTGGTGTTCTCCAAGGCCGACACCACCTGGACGCCCCAGGAGGTCAGGACTTATGCCTTCAAGAGCCAGGACATGGGTCTCTACATGGCCCAGCCCACCCCTGCGGATGCCTACAAGGATTACCGCTCCCCCATCTGGCTGGGCGACAACGACGGCTTCTACATGCAGCGGCTCAGCCGTGACATCAAGCGCCTCGACGTCTGCCACGTGGCCGTGGGAGCCGACTCCACCAAGACCATAATCTCCGAAAGGTCAAATACTTACGTAGAATACAGGAACCTTCGCGAGACTCCGCAGGGGCTTCTCTTCTGGAGCGAACGCAACGGATGGGCCAACATCTACCTGTACGGCAAGGACGGCACGCTCAAGAAGAATCTCACCGACGGTCCTTGGCACGTGGAGGACGTGCTCGCCGTAGGCAAGGATTATCTGCTTGTGAGCGCCTGCGGCCTCGATGCCGATGAGAACCCGTACCAGATGCATACCTGCAAGGTACCCTTCACCGGCGGAAAGCCCCAGAGGCTCGACATGCCCGACATGGACGTGGACGCCGCCGCCAGCTACGACGCCAAATGGTTCGTGGCCAATTACTCCCGCGTGGACGCCAAGCCCGCATCGGCACTCTACGACGCCGCCGGTAAGAAGGTGCTCGACCTCGAGGAAGCCGATTTCAGCAACCTTTTCGCCGCCGGATACAAGTTCCCGGAGCGTTTCAAGGTAAAGGCAGCCGACGGCATAACCGATTTGTACGGAGCCATTTACAAGCCTTTCGACTTCGATTCCACCAAGGTTTATCCGGTATGTGACTACGTCTATCCCGGTCCGCAGGTCGAGGCCGTGAACATATCGTGGAGCAAAGGATTCACCCGCACCGACCGCCTCGCCCAGCTGGGCTTCATAGTGGTGACCGTGGGCAACCGCGGCGGCCATCCCAACCGCAGCAAATGGTATCACAATTACGGTTACGGCAACCTGCGCGACTACGGTCTCGAAGACCAGAAATACGCCATCCAGCAGCTCTGCGCGCAGAGGCCGTACATGGACGTCACCCGCGTGGGCATCCATGGCCACAGCGGCGGCGGATTCATGAGCACCGCGGCCATCTTCACCTATCCCGACTTCTTCAAGGCGGCCGTATCCTGCTCCGGCAACCACGACAACTCCATCTACAACCGCTGGTGGAGCGAGCAGCATCACGGCATCCAGGAGAAGATCGTCAAGGGCGACACCACCTTCGTCTACAGGATAGAGAAGAACCAGGACATCGCCGGCAAGCTCAAGGGGCACCTGATGCTCGTGACAGGCGACATCGACGACAACGTGCATCCCGCCAACACTATCCGCGTGGTGAACGCGCTCATGCGCGCCAACAAGCGCTTCGAATTCGTGCTCATGCCCGAACAGCGCCACGGCTACGGCGACCTCAACGACTACTTCTTCTGGAAGATGGCGGACTTCTACACCTACTGGCTGATGGGCGACGACACCCGCAGGCCCGTGGACATTGTCGGAATGAACAACGATTAGGATATGAAAAAGCTTATACTTACAGCCGCCGCGCTGCTCTGCGCCCTCTGCCTTGCATCTGCGCAGGAAAGTGACATCGTCGCCCAGAGCGACGGATACGAATGGCCGACCGATCCGCAGGTCCTCGAAAAACTCGAAGAGTGGCAGGATCTCAAGTTCGGCGCGCTCATCCACTGGGGGCTTTATGCCGTGCCTGGCATCGTTGAGTCGTGGAGCATCTGCAACGAAGACTGGATAACCAGGCCGGAAGGCTCGAAATACGAGGAGTACAAGCAGTGGTACTGGGGCCTGAGCAAGGAGTTCAACCCCGTGGATTTCAATCCCGAACAGTGGGCTGAAGTGTGCGCCGAAGCCGGCATGAAGTATTCCATCTTCACCACCAAGCACCACGACGGGTTCTGCATGTTCGACTCCCGTTTCACCGATTTCTCAGTAGCGAAGGGGCCGTTTGCCGACAATCCCCGCAGCGACATAGCCAAATACGTATTCGAGGCTTTCAGGGAGCAGGATTTCATGATAGGGGCTTACTTCTCCAAGCCTGACTGGCACTGCGAGAATTTCTGGAATCCCTACTACGCCACCCCCAACCGCAGGCCGAACTACAAGCGCGAGTCGCACCCCGACTGGTGGCAGGCCTACGTGGACTTCACGCAGAACCAGCTGAACGAAATTACCGGCGGACGTTACGGAAAGATCGACATCCTCTGGCTCGACGGCGGCTGGATAACCGGCGACGAAGTGGGACTGAACGAAGTGCTCCCCGGCGCCAGGAAACTCAATCCCGGCATGATCTGCGTGGACCGCACCATCCAGGGGCCGAACGAAAACTATCAGACCCCCGAGAGGATGGTCCCCGACCACCAGATCCTGCATCCCTGGGAGAGCTGCCTGCCGCACAGCAACGACTGGGGTTGGACTCCCCGGGCGCGCTACAAATCAGCCCGCAGGGTAATCAACACCCTTGCCGAGATAACTGCCAAGGGCGGCTGCCTCGTACTCGGGGTAGGACCCACGGCCGGAGGCATTGTCGAAGAGAAGGAAGTGGTGATACTCAAAGAGATAGGCGCATGGCTCAAGGCTAACGGCGAGGCCATCTACGCAACCAGGCCCGTGGAGAACTACAATCAGGACAGGCTGTGGTTCACCCGTTCCAAGGACAGCTCGAAACTGTATGCGATCTATGCCCTGCCCGACGGCGAGAGCCTGCCTCAGACCATTTCATGGACGGGCAACGCACCAAAGGGAAAGGCGGTGCTGCTGAGCACCGGAAAGAAACTCCGCACCGTCACGAAGGACGGCGTCACCACGGTCACCCTGCCCAAGGGCCTCAAGGACGATTCCATCGCCCTCCGCCTCGAAGTCAGGTAAGGCCGGGCGACACCGGCGCGTGCGGTCTTATTCCACAGGACTGAAGTCTTCCTTGCCGACTCCGCATACGGGGCACACCCAGCTTTCCGGGATGTCTTCGAAGGCGGTTCCGGGGGCGATTCCGCTGTCTGGATCGCCGACTGCGGGATCATATTCGTACCCGCAGATGTTGCATACGTACTTTTTCATATAGCTGAGAGTTTAAAGTTTGAGCGCAAATGCCTTTCCGTACTCTTCCACCTCACCGAGCGCCTTCGCGTCGGGAACCCACAGGGTGCGGCAGCCTTCGTCGGCAACTTCGAAGCCGGCTTCGGAAAGGGCGGCGCTTATGAGCTTGGCGCCCTCGCCGCTCCATCCGTATGAACCGAATGCGGCAGCCTTCTTTTTCTTGAGCCTCATGCCCTTGAGCATCTCGAGTATGCCGGCGATGGCGAAGGAATAGCCGTAATTGATTGTGGGAGAGCCTACAAGCACCGCCTTGCTCCTGAACACCTCGGTGAGTATGTCGTTTTTGTCTTCCTTGGCAGCGTTCAGGATCTTGACAGTTGTGGCGGGAGCTTCGGCCTTGATGCCCCGGGCCAGGGCTTCCGCCATGAGCCTGGTGCTGTTCCACATGGTGTCGTAGACTATGGTGACCTGGTCTTCCTGATAGGAATCGGACCACTGCAGGTACTTTTCGACGATTTGGGCGGGATTCTTGCGCCAGATGACGCCGTGGCTGGGGCAGATCATTGCCAGAGGCAGGTTCATGCCCAGAATCTCCTTTACCTTGCGGCTGACCATGGGGCTGTAGGTGGAGAGGATGTTGGCGTAGTATTTCAGCGCTTCATACATCATCTCGCATTCCGGAACCTCGTCGTTGAAGAGATTCTCGCTCGCATAGTGCTGGCCGAACCCGTCGTTGCTGAAGAGGACTCCGCCACCGCCATTGTAGTAAGTGAACATGGTGTCGGGCCAGTGGAGCATGGGGGCTTCGACGAAAGTGAGCCTCTCGTCCCCGCCCAGTTCCAGGACATCCCCGGTCTTGACATTCACGAAGTTCCAGTCCTGGTGGTAGTGGCCGCGCAGGATGGCCTCGCCTTTTGCAGTGCAGTAGACGGGAGTGTCCGGAATCTCGCGCATGAGCTCCGCAAGAGCGCCGGAATGGTCGGTCTCGTTATGCTGCATTATAATGGCATCTATCTGGTCCAGAGGCACTTCCTCTTTCAGGCGGGATACGAATTCCTTGTCGTAAGGGCCCCATACTGTGTCGAGCAGAACGGTTTTCTTGAGGCCCCTCACGAGATATGCGTTATAACTGGAACCCCGCTTCGTGCTGAGTTCGTTTCCGTGGAACATGGTGAGCTCCCAGTCCACCTTTCCCACCCAGGTAATGTTATCGCTTATTATCTTTGACATGGCTGCGCAAATATAATCTATTTTTGCGCAAGTAGCAAGTAGGGAGAAATTGTTATCTTTGCAGGAACGGAATGGACAAAACCGGTATCATAGAGATGGTTCAGGCTTCGGCGGCGCTCGATGGCGTCACCCTCGACCTGGATGAATGCCGTCTGCTTCTGGAGAAGAACGTGAGCTCTGCCGGCAAGACCGTTCACGAGCAGATGATGTGCATGGGCCTCGACGGAGCTTATAAACACTGCCTCGAGTTTGCCCGCGCCCATGAATACTGGAGCCCGTACCGCATCAAGATGCTTGCGGTGGAAGCGTTGCGCAGTTTCGGAATCGACGGCAATGCGGTGACAGGTGAAAATGCGCTTCAGAAGGTCTGTTCCATCGCAAACGGATTCCGGCTGCATCTCGGCACCACGCCACCCGAAGATATCTACCGCGGCTCCATTTCCATCCATTTCATCGTCTCTTCCCAAAAACCCTGGGCGGACGGAAACGATGTGATGGGGCGCCTTCTGATGAACTACCTGCAAATGGAATGCGGCCTGGCCCCGGTTATCGTGAGGCCCTCGCAACGCTCTGAATACAAGCGCATTCTGGCGATTGCAAAGGAAGAGGACATCGCGGAAATCTTCGTAAACTACATGATGGACCACCTGCACGACGCCCCCGAAAAGGAAAAATCGAAGCCCGCAGGAGTCCGGGTAGTCTATACCGTACAGAAGCCCTCAGCGCAGAGGCCTTCTTCAAGGCAGATAATCCTGCAACTGCTGCGCGAACATCCGTACATGACCACGGCCGATCTCGCCGCGGCCATAGGCATCAGTGCCAAGGGGGTGGAAAAACAGCTGAAGCTGCTCAAGGAAGCCGGCAGCCTTGAACGCATAGGTCCCGACAAAGGCGGGCATTGGCATGTAATCTAAAATTGAAGATATGGACGTCTGGTGCATACTTGGCCTGGTGGCAGGCTTGATCGGAATCGTAGGGAGCGTGGTCCCCATGCTCGCCGGGCCGCCCTTCAGCTGGGTGGGCGTGCTGCTCGTGTACATTTCCGGCACCAAGGGAGGGGCTGATCCTTATACCCTCAAGGCCCTGATAGCCTGGCTTATCGTCACCGTCATCGTGACCATAGCCGACTATATCCTTCCGGGGTGGTTCACCAAGGTGACGGGAGGCCACAAAGCGGCGTCCATAGGCGCCACCATAGGCCTGCTGGTGGGGCTGTTCTCGCCGTTCGGAATAATCCTCGGAGCCATTCTGGGAGCGTTCCTGGGCGAGTTCATCGTGGAGAAAAAAGGCGTCTGGGAGTCATTCAAGGCCGGAATCGGAGCGTTCTTCGGTTTTATCACCACCACAGGCTTCAAGCTAATCGTCTCCGGCCTCATGCTCTTCTCCATCATCAAACATGTCTTTTAACAGAATCTGACCGTGTCCGAAACCAAAAAACCTTCCGAGTTCGTGCGTTTCCTCAAATTCACGCTCTTCAGCATAAGCGCCGGACTCATCGAAATGGGCTCCTTCGCCCTTCTCAACGAAACCACCGGCTGGACCTACTGGCCCAGCTACCTCATAGCCCTGGTGCTGTCGGTGCTTTGGAACTTCACGCTCAACCGCAAATTCACCTTCCGCAGCGCCAACAACGTGGCCAAGGCCATGATGCTGGTATTCCTTTATTATCTGGTATTCACGCCGTTGTCTACGATGCTCGGGCAGTGGCTCACTGACGGCATTACCCTGTTCGGGGAAAGCGGCAAGGGCCTGCACTGGAACGATTACCTGGTTACGGTAATCAACCTGTTCCTCAATTTCATCACCGAGTTCCTCTTCCAGCGCTTCGTGGTCTACGGCAAGAGCATCGACTCT
>JAILQG010000020.1 GCA_024699055.1 Bacteroidales bacterium | reverse complement strand
TACAACGTGGTGTTCAAGACTGCCAGCTACAAGATCGACCCCACCCTGGAGAACAACGCAGAAGAGATTGCCAGAATCAAGAAGAATATCCTCGATCTGGTGGAGAACCAGGTGTTCGACCTGGACAGCATCATCATTTCGGCGTTCGCGTCTCCCGAGGGCAACTGGAAGTACAACATGGAGCTGTCGTCCAAGCGTTCAGCGTCCATATCGTCCTACATGACCGACTACATGCAGAGGCAGCGGGATTCCATAATCGCCGAGCGCGGATTCTTCATCGACGCCGAAGAAGGCACGGTGCGGGACGCTTCGGGCGACCTCGCAGCAGTGCGCTTCACCAGCCGCTCCGACGGCGAAAACTGGCGGATGCTGGACGAGCTCGTCAGAAACGACCCCTACATGGTGGAGAACGGCTACGACGAGGAGTATTTCAAGCTCGCCGACACCCACGATCCTGACCGCAGGGAGAGGAGAATGAGCAGGCACGAATGGTATTCCTACGTCCGCGACGTGTTCTACCCCAAGCTGAGGGTGGTGAACTTCAATTTCCACCTTCACCGGAAAGGCATGGTCAAGGATACCATACATACCACCGTGGTGGATACCACCTACATGGAAGGCGTGCAGGCCATCGACGACAGGGATTATGAGCGCGCGATCGCACTTCTCACCCCGTATCACGACTACAACCTCGCTGTGGCCTATTCGGCCATGGACCGTACCGAGAGCGCCCTGGAGATTCTGGAAAGGTATCCCGAATCCAAGCGCACCGCCCCCATCAACTATATGCTCGCCATTCTCTATTCCCGCAGGGGCGAGATCCAGAAGGCCGTGCAGCTCTACATGAATTCCTGCAACCAGAATCCCTCGTACGTCTACAGGGGCAACCTCGACCCGGAAATCTCCGCCCTCATCAAGCAGTACGGACTCAACAAACAGGACGACGAAGGCGACTGGTAGTCGCCTCTTGCGACTGCGGCGGAGTCTTCCAGACGGGCGGCCGGAAAATATTTTTCGGAAGGCTTTCCGAAAAACCATTTTCCGCTCCGCTGTCCGCCGCTCCTGACACACAAAAAAGGCGACCAACCGGTCGCCTTAATTCTTTCAGTAAAGGCAGGTTTATGCCTCGGGAGCGGGAGCGGCCTCTTCGGCGGGAGCCTCGACGGGAGCTTCTGCAGGAGCCTCGGCGGCAGCCTCTTCGGCGGCCTCTTCGGCAGCAGCCTTGGCAGCGGCAGCCTGCTCTTCAGCAAGCTTGGCAGCCTTCTTGGCGAGTTCCTCGGCGCGGGCCTCGTTGACCTTGCGCTCTTCGGCAGCGGCGGCCTTGGCCTTGGCGATGGCCTCGTTCTTAAGACCGTTGACCTTAGCCTCTACCTTTGCGTCCCTCTGTGCTTTCCATGCGTTCCACTTGGCGTCTGCCTGCTCCTGGGTGAGAGCACCCTTTGCAACACCACCGTTGAGGTGCTTGCGGAGGAGAACCCCCTCATAGGAGAGGATGCGGCGGCAAACCAGGCTCGGCTGGGCACCAACATTGAGCCATGCGAGAGCGCGCTCGGAATCGAGAACGATAGATGCAGGGTTGGTGTTGGGGTTGTAGGAGCCTATCTGCTCGATGAAACGACCATCGCGCGGAGCGCGGGAATCGGCCACAACAATGTGGAAGAATGCGAAATTCTTCTTACCGTGGCGCTGAAGACGAATTTTAACAGCCATTGTGAATCTGTTTGATAAAGTTAATAATAAAAATGTCCCCTGCTCGAGGGGACCGCAAAGATAGTAAATATTTTTAGAACTTCAACTCGGCGCCGATATTGACCGCGAAATTCTTGGTATCCGCTTCGCGGTGGGTGAGACGCCAGAAGCAGTCCACCCTGAGCACCCTGAAGATATTGCTGATGCCGGCGCCGACCTCCACGAACGGGGTCTTTCCAAGGGCCCTCATGCCTTCCGGGAAGAGCAGCGGAGCCTGCACCGTGCCTGTCTGCAGCAGCGCGATGTCGCCGTTGTTCTTGTCGGACAGATGCCCCCAGGTCGACCTGAGCGTCAGCTCTTCGCGCAGCCCCAGCTTGCGGATGAGAGGAATCTTCCCGAGGAAGAAGCCTCCGAAGGAATGGTTCCAGAAAACGGTGGCCCAGCTGTCCGAGGCGAACTCGAAATACTGCATGGTGCTGAACGCGCGCTTGTTGATGAGATAGGTATTGTTTCCCTCGTGGATATGCAGGAAGGGATAGGGTACCTGGCCGAGCAGGGTGCCGGCGTTGACGTATATTTCGCTGACTCCCAGCGGCGGAGTGTAAAGCTTCCAGTTCATCGAAGCCTCGGGGCGGAAATAGCCGTAGTCGAAATCGCGGATGCCGGGAACCGAGCCGCAGAGGTCAATGGTAAACACCGGATAATCGGAACGGATGTAGGTCTTTTCGTAAATGCCGCGCGACGCCGTCTCGCTCCAGGAGATGCGGGAAATCAGATGCAACTCATTGGTAGCCACGCTCTTAACAGGCCCTTCAGTGGGGGAGATGAGCGGCACCGAGGCGCTGGGGAAATAACGTCGCATGCCGATCTTGGCCGTGGCGGTGTAGGACGGCGAGAACTCGTGCTCGTAGCTGGCGCGGTATTCGGTGATGAGGCTCGAACGGTCGCTGGTGCCCGCGCCGAGCAGTGAATAGAAGAAATTGCCCGAATAGAGCGCATCGTTCGGGGTGCCGAGCTGCACTCGGTCGTATTTCGCGCCGATGATGAACTTGCGCATGGGCTCGGTGCTGAACAGATGCTCCCAGGCAGTGCCGGCCTTGAGTATCTTGTCCTTGGTTCCGTATGCCACATAGGCGGAAAGGCGGTCTTCATGGCTCCAGTCCCTCGAACTGCGGATACCGAACTGCGGCCTCATGCCTTCGGTGTTGTTGAAGCTGATCCACTTGTAGAAGGGCCCGAACCCCACGTCTCCGATGTCCAAATATCCGTTTGCAAGCGTGTAGATAAGGTGATAGAGGGTTTTATACAGATTGGTTCCCTGCACCTTGTCCACCATCGGGTAGATGGCGGCCTCTACTTCGGAAAGCGGCGTGGGCCTCACCGAATTCCAGTAGCGCTCGTCATAATGCCCGGCGTCGAGGGCCACGGTGGCCGGAGCGTCGGTGGTTTTCTGGGCGAGAGGGCTCAGGAAGTCGGGGTCGCCGTAAGTAATGTCCCTGTTGACATGGAAGGACACGATCTTGCTGGAATCGTTCTTGGACAGGCTGAGGTCGGCGAAAAGCTTGTCTTCGTCGAAGAACCAGCC
>JAILQG010000016.1 GCA_024699055.1 Bacteroidales bacterium | reverse complement strand
CTTGGTTCCATCGCCTTCGCCGGAAGCACCGTCACCTTCAACATGGGAAGCGGCTATCCCGGCACCAGGCGCATGTCCTACATCAACGACCCGAACGCTGGCGTCTATTCGGCGGGAGACGAGTTCGTCCTCGAGCTCATTCCCTCCACCGTGGACGCTCCTACGTCAACCGCATGGTATGTTGACGGTGCGGCCGTCGGCACTCCGAGCGTTACCCTCACTGCCGGTTCGCACGTCATAGAGGCAAGGCTCACGCTCACCTCCGGTGCGACCCAGACGGTTGAACTCGAACTTGATGTGAACTAAATGTCGATGAAGGTGAGGTATCTGTCGTAGACTTGCTTCACCACGTCGTCCCAACTTATGTAAAGGTCTTTTCTGGCAGCAGAAGAGACCTTTTCATATTGTGCGGGGTCTGCGAGGATTTCCAGTATTTTGTCGGCGTAACATTCCTCGGAGTCGTCGGAGAAGTAGCCGTTCACGTTCTCGGTGACGGTCGCGCCGGTACGGGCCCCGTGCAGGAAGAGTGTGGGGGTGCCCTGGCATGCGGCCTCGATCTGAACCAGCGAATTGGCATCGTAGAGCGAGGGGAAGAGGAACAGCTTGGCACGCGAATACAGGGCCTCGAGCATGGTCCTTTCCCTTACGAGGCCGCACATGATAACCTCATTTTCAAGGCCTTGCTCCTTAACCAGGGCCGCAAGCCTGTCTGCATCCTGGCCCTGCCCGACGAAGAGCATCCTGAAGTTGGACAGGCCTTTTTGCTTCGCGATTGCGAGTGAGCGGACTATGAAGTCTATTTTCTTCAGGAAATTGAGCCTGCCGACGAAGAGGAGGACGGTGGCTCCGGACGGGATGCCGTAGGTCTCGTCGACCAGGCGCGCCGCAGCGGCCCTGTCTTTCACCGGTTCGTGGTCGGTGGCGTTGAGCTGCACGCTGCAGGGGGCGGTGAGCCCGTATCCATTCACGTACAGGTCTTTGATGCCGGCATTGACGGCCCAGCATTCATTGCAGGAATTGAATACGCGCATAACCCCGGACATGGCGAAATCCACTGCGGGTTTCAGACTGAGAGCCCTTTCGAAATCCTGGCGGTACTGGGAATGAAGGGTGGCCACCGCCGGCTTGTTGTGGAGTTTGGCGTGCATAACCCCGGCCAGGCCTACCGAGAAGGGGGAGTGAATGTGGATTATGTCCAGGTTGCTGGCGCTGAGCTCTACGGTGAAGGTCGGGTCGAGCATGGCGGCTGGAATCGAGTAGTCGAGGTTTATTATGGGCACGGACCCGCAGCGGACTATCCTGTAGGGCCTGGATTCGTCTTCAGCCTTGACCGCTCCCGCGACGGAGGGGCAGAAAACAGTTACGTCGCAATACTTTACAAGGCGGCTCGCATAATTGTCAACCACTTTGATGACACCATCCACCATGGGATACCAGGTGTCGATGAACATTCCTACTCTCATAGTGCCGCAAAGATAGCAAAAACCGAAATCTTATTGTAAATTTGCGGATACTTAAAGTTCGGTCATGTTCAAGAAAATCCTGTCCATAGCCTTTGCGGCGCTTGCAATCGGAGCCTGCTCGTACGACGATTCCGAACTCCGCGCTCTGCTTGCAGAGCAGGAGCAGCGCATCGCCGCGCTGGAGGCCCTCTGCAAGCAGATGAATTCCGACATCGCTTCACTTAAGACGCTCCTGGACGCGGATTTCATCCAGAACTGCCGCGAAATTGAGGAGGGCGGGAAAGTCGTCGGCTACAGCATAACTCTCAACAAAGGCGGTGTAATCAACATTTACAACGGAGTTGACGGTCACGACGGCACCGACGGGCACAGCCCTGCAGTCAGCGTGAGAAAAGACACCGACGGCCATTATTACTGGACCATCGATGGGGAATGGCTGTATGCCGACGGGCATAGGCTCCGTGCGGACGGGAGCGACGGCATCACGCCCCTCATCCGAATCGAGGACGGCTTCTGGGCCATTTCGTACGACGGCGGCGCCACCTGGACAAGGCTCGGCCCCACCGCTGAATCGGAAGCATCCGCTCCCATCTTCTCCTCGGTAGATGCCTCCTCGCCCACCCACGTGGTCTTCCATCTGGCCGGAGGCGCATCCTTCAGCGTCCCGATAATGCAGCTATTCCGCATCGGCGAAGACGAAGGCAACGGCGCATATGCCTTTACCGGCAGCGTGACGCTGCCGCTGGTAATGCCTGCAGGGCTCGACGAGGCCTCGTTCAGCTCGCTCCGCGCCTGCATCTGCCTTGACGACGGCACCGTCCAGGACGTCTGCACAAAGGCGGAGAGTGTCTCAGAATGGAAGCTTACCCTCACTCCTCCGTCCTTTTCGGGCGGAAAGTATGCCGGGGGAGCGGCGGTCAGCATCGATTATACAGGTAGCGAAAGGGGATTGACAGTAATCCTGGAAGCCTACCTGGTATGGACCGACGGCACGGTTACAAGCACCATGCGTCCACTGCAAATCCGATAGAGCCGATTACCTTACCACCTGCGTGAATACCGGGGCTCCGCCGTCCTTTACCGTGACATACACGGTAAGCTCCATCATTTTGGAGTCGGGGACGGGTCCGCGGGGGGCGGAGAGCGCTATGAATTCATACTCCGTTCCGCCTGGAATCGTCCTTGACGCAACCTTCGAGGCCTTTGCGCTGAGCATGGGGTAGCCATCCACCGCCGCATCGAAGATGGCTGATTCCTCTTCATTTACGGCATGGGCTTCGGGGAAATCTTCCAGCTTTACATAGTCTCCCTCCAGGAAACCGCTTGCTTTGAGGAACTGGTCAACCTCTGCCGGCATGTCAGCGATGCGGGCGGCCCGGACGCCGTAACCGGGAAGGACCTCGGCCTGCGGCTGTTTCTTTACGATATCGGCAGTGCTGGATTGCAGGCCGCCGCTTCCGAAGGTGCAGAAAGGAACCACCTTCTTTCCGGCGAGATCTGCCTGGTCGAGGTAAGTCAGCATCGGCGGTGCGCAGGTTCCGAACCATACGGGATAGCCGAGGAAGACGATGTCATAGTCGGCAACGTTTGCCTTGACGGGCTGAATACTGGGAAGGATGCCTCCCTCACGTTCCCGGAGGCAGCGCTGGATAGTTTCTTCGTAGGTGCCGTCATAAGGCTCTACCGGCACTACTTCTTCCAAATCGGCACCCAGCGCCGTGGCAATCTCCGTGGCCACGGCCTTGGTGTTTTCGGTTTGGGAATAATAGAGCACGAGCATCTTGGGTGCATTTTTCTTCTGTCCGCAGGAAGCGGCGAGTATCGCTGTCATTGCGATTGCCATCATTTTCGTGATTTTCATAATATCGTAGTACTGATTATTACCATTTTTCGTGGTGGATGTACTCCGGCTTCCACTTGTCCTTAGGCTTGTCATTCCCTGCGGGGTGTCCGATGGGGACGATGCAGTAGGGTTTTATATCCCCGGGCAGTCCCAAGGCCTCGATGGCCGGGTTCATCCGCTCATCGTACGGGTAGCAGGCGGTCCACACGGCGCCAAGGCCTAGGGCTTCGGCCGCAAGCAGGAGATTCTCCGTGGCCGCGGCGCAGTCTGCCGTCCAGTTTTTGTTGTCAGCGCCCGTCTTGTCTTTGGTTTCTCCGCAGACGACGATTGCAACGGGTGCCTTGGCAATCATCTTATTGAATCCGACGGCGAGTTTATCCCTGGTCGCCTGCTCCCTGACCACGACAAAACGCCAGGGCTGCTGGTTTTTGCCGGACGGTGCCGACATAGCCGCTTTCAGCAGTATTTCCACCTGCCCGGGTGTTACCGGTTCCTCCGTGAAGGAGCGTACGCTCTTACGGGAATGAATGTTGTCCAGAACAGCCTGGCTGCCACTGGGCTTATCTTGTTCAAATCCAGCCATGATTATCTTTCTGCTAAGATAAGAAAAAGTGTTGTATCTATGTAGAAATCAGAGTAAATCCAATTTCATCACTTTTACCGGCCGGTCGGCGCCGACTTCCAGATTAGGACAGAGGACTTCACGCCCGGTATCCACGAATCCGCATTTCTCCATGACTTTTCCCGAAGCGGGATTCTCCGGGAAATAGTCACCCCACAGGACCTTGTATCCCTTTTCG
>JAILQG010000015.1 GCA_024699055.1 Bacteroidales bacterium | reverse complement strand
GAGTTCTCCGCCGCCACAACGCTCCTCGCCGAAGTGGCCGGCAAACGCACCAAAGGGCTTCCCGCCAAACCCATACTCTTCAAGTCCGTTTCGCGCATCAGCACCTACTGCAGCCTGGCGGCAAGCGTGCTCGAAAAGGGCAAAAGCGTCCTGTTCCTGGTTCCGGAAATCAATCTGGCCAAGACGCTCCAGAAGGAACTCGCCGACACTTTCGGCGACCTGCTCTCCGTACATCATTCCGAAGAAACCACTGCCCGCCGCCGGAAAATCTCCGACATGGTCCGCAGCGACAACCCCTGCATCGTGCTCGGCACGCGCTCGAGCATCTTCCTGCCATTCAAAGACTTAGGCCTGATAATAGTGGACAGCGAGCAGTCGGCGTTCTACAAGCAGGCAGAAACTTCCCCTCGCTACAACGCCAGGGACGCGGCGGTGATGCTGGCGAAAATTCACGGCGCCCCGGTGGTACTCGGCTCATCCTCCCCTTCCCTGGAATCGCTGTTCAATGCAAGCAGCGGCCGCTATTCCTTGATTGACGACGCTTCAATGGTCGATGCCGCCTCCTCGCCGGCCAAGTCAGTCCAGTCGGCTTCGTCTACCCCGGCGGCCCAGTCTGCCCCGGAGCGGCAAACGGAGCGGCAGCCGGAACTCCAGATTATCGATACAAAGGCTGAAAAGCGCAAAAACGGCATGCTCGGCTGCCTCTCCCGCAGGCTGGTCGCGGAATGCAGGGCCCTTTCCGACGGCCGCAGGGCTCAAAACGATGGCGAGGCCCGTCCCAACGGCAGCAGGGCCCTTCCCGAATGCCCCGCGGCTCAAACCAGCCGCATGGCCTTCATCCGCGGCTACGAAAAGGCCGAAGAGCTCGAGCAAAACCTGCAGGAGACGGTGCCGGAACTCCGGGCCCGCATCGATGTGTTCACCATTCCTGAGGCCTCCAGGACCGACCTCTCCGCCTACGGGCTGGTCGCTTTGCTGAGCGCGGACACCCTCTTCGTGCCCGAAGATTTCCGCAGCGACGAGCATGCTTTCCAGTTCCTGGATTCGCTGCGCTGCGAGTGCGGCAAGGTAATCGTCCAGACCGCGAATCCCGCCCACCAGGTGTTCTCGCTGAGCAGCGCAGAACCGCTCCTGGCTGAAAGGAAGGCCTTCTCGCTGCCTCCGTACTCCCGTCTGGTCGACATCCTGCTGCCCGACTGCCAGCGCTTCGGCGACGTTCATTCCGCCTTCGCCCGCAAGCTCACCCGCATGGGTTTTAATGCCACCGACGCACTTCCCCGCCCCGACGGCAGGTCGCTTATCCGCATCACCCTCCCGCGCGACAGGCAGCTGCAGGCAAATAAAAAAGCCCTGTACTCGGCCGTTCAGGCTTTCCGTACAGAGCATAAACTTCGGACCGGCGTCATAATCGACGTCGACCCCCTCTAGCCGTCACCCCTATCTCTTCAAATACGGCCTCACGATTGCCGTCACAATCAGGCACTCAGCCAACACATACGTAGTCATGATAAGCAAGCCGAGACCCGGGAAATTGTGCCCGAGCAGGGATCTCCATGCAACGAAGAAGTCGCTGGTAATGAAGATGATACCGCCAATGAAGGCCAGCCAGTAAACCGGATTCGACACGCCCGACTTGCGGTTGAGCGCACCCACCAGACCGCAGCCCGCCACATACAGCAGAAGCATCGCGTAAATGAGCACCGCATACTTGATGGGGCCTTCGAAATCCAGCACGTTCACCAGTATCACCGGGACAAAGATGGCAACGGCGAACACCACAAACAGCAGTGCCGGAGGACAGTTCTTGAACAGCCCCGTCTTCGTGAATATCGAAATGTAAAAGACATGCCCGATGAGGAAGCATCCCAGCCCGGCCGCGAAGAGCGGGAAGGGCCCTGCGAGCATGAGTAAGACGTCGCCCGCGCAGTGGAAGCACAGGGCGAGGGAAAGCAGCACTCCCAGCCACTTGGGTGCGGCCGTGCCTTCGAGGGCAAGCAGTGCGTTGAGCAGGATGAGCGGCATGAGGAGCGGCTTGGAGATGCGCATCAGCAGCTCGTTGTCGATGATGTTGCCCGCGAAGTTCGCGCAGGCGGCCAGTGCGAAGAGCACCAGCGCTATCCATTTCTTGGTATTCATTTTATGCGTATCGGTTGGTCGTCGTACAATATGAATCGTTTGGCCTTGCGTATCCACTTCTGCTCCCCTTCCTTCACATGTTCCTCCACTATGTCGAAAGTGATGTTCCCGCGGAGGTATTCTTCCATGACGGGGTCGGCCAGGCGGCCGTAGAGCGAATCGGAGATGTGGAACTCGGAATAATGCTCCGCCATCCAGCGCATGAGCCTGACTGTATGCAGGAGGGAATGGTAGTGCGTGCCAGGGAGCAGGATGAACTGGAACCCGTGGCAGGGCACGCCCTCGTGGATGCCCTCCACCGGCAGATAATTCAGCGGCCTTGCAAGCACCCCGTCGGGCAGAGGCAGGCCGGAGGCGTCTTCCTTGAGGAACGGAGCGCCGATGACCTCGTACGGGCGTTTGGTGCCTATGCCGGGGCTGATGTTGGTGTCGTTCCAGAGGCTTCCGCCGGAATAGAAATAAGGCGTGAAAACTCCCGGGAAGTCGTGTGCCGGCGGAATCGTCCAGGGCATGAGAATCCGGGCGGTATCGGCGATTTCGGCAGAGATGACGTGCAGTGCGAAGGAGGCGCCGATTTCCACGGAATACAGGTAGCAGAGCTCGCCCAGGGTGAGCCCGTGCCGGTGCGCGACCGACGGAGTCCATTGGTCGGAAACGCCCGCGGGCAGGGTGCCTTCCACTTCCCTTCCGGCAGGATTGGGATGGTCAACCACATAGAGCGCAGGCGCCTCTTCGAGGGCGTTCATGGCATTCATCAGCCTCAGGACGTCCACGGTATACGGGAAATAGCGTGAACCTACGTCCTGAATCTCCACCACCACGGCGTCCAGCCCCTGCAGGTCTTCGGGAAGGAAGGGAATATGCTCCCCTTCGGGGGTGAAGAGCTTCTGCAGCCTGCCCCTTTCCCTGAAAACTTCGTAGAGATAACGCCCGTTTGCGGCATCCCAGCAGGAGGGGGTGCAAAACACGCCCACCCTTCCCTCAGTGAGGGCCTTGTCGGTCTGTTCCCAGACGGGGGTGGTGCGGAACGAGAACATCAGCCGATGATGCTTTTGGCCAGGGCCACGATCTCGTTGCCGAGGGCTTCGGCCCTTTCGGCGGTGCGAGCCTCGGAGTACACGCGGATGATGGGCTCGGTGTTGGAGCGGCGCAGATGCACCCACTCGCGGCGGTCTTCGAAGTCCACCTTCACGCCGTCGATGGTGCTCACCTTCTCGCCGGCGAAGCGTTCCTTCATGGCCGTCAATATCTTGTCTATCAGCGCCTTGTCGCTCAGGTCGATGCGGTTCTTGGCGATGGCGTACTGCGGCAGCGTCTTCTTGTATTCGCTCACCTTCATGCCCTTGTGGGCCAGGTTGCTGAGGAAGAGGGCCACGCCCACCATGGCGTCGCGGCCGCAGTGGCTGGCGGGGTAGATAACTCCGCCGTTGCCTTCGCCGCCGATGAGGGCGCCGATCTCGTGCATTTTGGTGGTCACGTTCACTTCGCCCACGGCCGAAGCGCAGTAGGTGCCGCCGTGCGCCTCGGTAACGTCGCGCAGGGCCCGGCTGCTGCTCAGGTTGGAAACGGTCTTCAGGTCCTTCACGCCGCGCTTTACGGCATCGTCAAGCAGGTAGTCGGCCACGCTCACGAGGGTGTATTCCTCCACGAAGGGTTCGCCGTTCTCGCAGATGAACGCCAGGCGGTCGACGTCGGGATCGACGCTGATGCCCAGGTCGGCGCCCTCGCGCACCACGGTGCTGCAGAGGTCGACCAGGTTGGCCGGGAGCGGTTCGGGATTATGGGCGAAGTCGCCGGTGGGCTCGCAGTTAAGCCTGACGCATTCCACGCCCATCCTGGCGAGCAGCCTAGGCATGATTATTCCGCCCACGCTGTTGATGGCGTCGAGCACCACCTTGAAGTGTGCGGCCCGCACGGCCGGAAGGTCCACTGCCGCGAGGTTAAGCACCGAGTCGATGTGCTCGTCTGTATAGTCGTGCTCTTCGATCGTGCCGAGTTCGTCAACGGGGGCGAAGTCGAAATCGCCCTTGTCGGCGCAGTCCAGGATGGCCTGGCCCTGCTCCGCATTCAGGAACTCGCCGTGCTCGTTGAGGAGCTTGAGGGCGTTCCACTGGCGGGGGTTGTGCGATGCGGTGATGAT
>JAILQG010000110.1 GCA_024699055.1 Bacteroidales bacterium | reverse complement strand
AAGGTAACGGATGTGATAGGCCCCGTCATAGGAGCGAGTGTCATTGAGAGCGGTACCCAGAACGGTACCGTTACGGGGATGGACGGTGATTTTACCCTCATGGTGAATCCCGGAGCATCCATTGAGATTTCATCCATCGGTTACAAGACTCAGGTAATCCCTGTCGGAAACCAGACGTTCTTCGACATTTTCCTTGAGGAAGACACCGAATCCCTGGAAGAACTTGTGGTGGTTGGTTACGGTACCCAGAAGAAAAAGCTGGTGACCGGCTCCACCGTCCAGGTGAAGGGTGATGATCTTGCCAAACTCAACTCTACCAACGCGCTGGGAGCCATGCAGTCTTCCACGCCCGGTGTGAGCATCATGAGCTCGAACGGCCAGCCGGGTTCCGGCTACAACGTGAACATCCGCGGTATGGGTACCACCGGTTCCTATGCTCCGCTGTATGTTATCGACGGTGTCGCCGGCGGTGACATTAACTCGCTGAACCCCTCCGACATCGAGAGCATCGACGTCCTCAAGGACGCTGCATCCTGCGCCATCTACGGTGCCCGTGGTGCAAACGGTGTTATCCTCGTGACCACCAAGCAGGGCAAGTCCGGCAAGTACACCGTCACCTACGACGGTTTCTACGGCATCCAGAACGTGCAGAAGATGCCCGAGTTCCTGAACGCCCAGCAGTACATGGACATCCAGGACCAGGTGAACTTCAACATGGGAAGGGATCCCGTCGACTGGGCCAATGTTCTTAATCCTACGCTCTACAACAGCATCAAGGACGGTTCCTTCACCGGCACCAACTGGCTGGACGCCATCCGTCACAAGAACGCTCCCAACACCAACCACGCCGTCAACATCGTGGGCGGTTCCGACCGCTCAAAGTTTGCCGCCGGTATCTCCTACACCCATCAGGAAGGTATCTTCGGCAAACCCGTGGCATCCAACTACAAGCGTGTCACCGTCCGCCTCAATTCCGATCACGTTCTCTGGCAGAAAGACGGTCTCGACATCATCACCTTCGGTGAGAACATGACTTTCGTGACCAACCAGAGCGGCGGTATCGGTACCGGCAACCACTATTGGAACGACGTCTACAACATGATGTCCGCCAACCCGCTTGTTCCCGTTTACCAGGCTGACGGTTCCTATACCGAGTATGACTGGCTGAGCAACAGCGGTCTTTGGGCCCTGGACAGCTATGTCAGCAACCCCATCGCCGGTATGGTCTACTCTTCCCGCGGTAACAATGACAGCCACGGCTACGGTCTCACCCTCTCCGGTAACGTCCGTGTGCAGCCTATAAAGGGTCTCGTCTGGAGGAGCCAGTTCAACTACAAGATGAGCGCAAGCACCTACCGTCAGTACGGCCTTGCTTATAAGCTCACCAACTACGCCTTCTCCGACACCGACAATGTCAGCCAGAGCGCATCCGCAGGCTGGAACTGGTCGTGGGAGAACACCGTGAATTACGTGTTCGACGTAGCCGGTGATCACCATTTCGACGCTCTTGTGGGTTCCACCCTCGAGCACAGCGGCTTCGGCGAGAGTGTGGGTGCCGGCAACAGCGGTGTCCTCTGGCCGAACATGTGGGAATACGCCTATGTCAGCAACACCAACGGTACTCCTTCCCTGACCGACATCTCCGGTTCCACATGGGGCGACAGCGGCCTGGTCTCCTTCTTCGGCCGTATCAACTACGACTATGCCGAGAAGTACATGCTGTCCCTGATTCTCCGCCGGGACGGTTCCTCCAACTTCATGCGCGGCCACCGCTGGGGCACCTTCCCGTCGGTTTCCGCCGGTTGGGTGATCTCCAACGAAGACTGGTGGAATTCCAATGTCGTCGACTTCCTGAAGCTGCGCGGCAGCTGGGGCCAGAACGGTAACTGCAATATCAGCAATTTCCAGTACCTCTCCACCATTTCAGTAGGTGCTGCAGACGGCGGTTATTCATTCTATACCGGCCCCACCGCCACCAATTCGGGTACCGGCGCATATGCCGACAAGCTCTCCAACCAGGACATCACCTGGGAAACCTCCCAGCAACTTGACCTCGGCTTCGACGCCCGCCTGTTCCGCAACCGCCTGAACGTCGCTTTCGACTGGTACCAGAAAGACACCAAGGACTGGCTGGTCAACGCTCCCATCATGGGCCATTTCGGCGCCAACGCCCCGTATATCAACGGCGGTGACGTCCGCAACACCGGTGTCGAGCTCGCCCTTAACTGGAGCGATGCCATCAGCAAGGATTTCTCCTACAGCTTCGGTGTAAACGGAGCATACAACAAGAACCGTGTAACCCGCATCGCCAACGACGAGGGTATCATCCACGGCCAGGGCAACGTGGTGCAGGGCATTGCTGAAATGTACCGTGCCCAGGTGGGATATCCCATCGGTTACTTCTGGACCTACGCCACCGACGGTGTGTTCCAGAACCAGGCCGAAATCGACGCATGGAAGGCTGCCGGCCTTGGAACCATAGTCGATAACGTGGTCCCCGGCGACCTCAAGTTCGTTGACCAGGACAAGAACGGCGTCATCGACGATGCCGACAAGACCATGACCGGCGATCCCAACCCGGACTGGAACGTAGGTCTGAACTTCTCCGTCTATTTCAAGGGCTTCGACGTCGGTGTGAGCGCCTACGGCATGTTCGGACACCAGATATTCCGTGCATACCGCCGTTATTCCGACAGCCAGTGGAACAACTACACCACCGAGGTTTACGACTACTGGCACGGCGAGGGTACCTCCAACCACTTCCCACGCCTTACTGCCGGCACCGTCTACAACTTCATGAACAACTCCGACATCTTCATCGAGGATGCCGACTTCCTGCGCATCCAGACCATAACCCTGGGTTATGAGTTCAAGAATATATGGAAGAACGCTCCGTTCGAGGGCTGCCACCTCTACGTGCAGGCTCAGAACCCGTTCTGCTTCACCAAGTACAAGGGCATGGATCCTGAGGTTGGTACCTCTTCCGGCTTCGACAGCTGGGCCAAGGGCATCGACCTTGGTTACTATCCGCAGGCCAAGTCCTTCATTGTCGGTCTCAACCTCAAGTTTTAATTGAATGACTGATATGAAAAAGATATTCAAAATAGCAGCCGCCCTGGCTCTTGCGCTCTCCTTCGCTTCCTGCGAGTCGTTCCTCGACACCACCAACTACTGGTCCAAGGACAGCAGCAACTTCCCGGTCAACGCCACCGACGCCAATCAGATGATTGCCGGTATCTATAACAACCTCAACGTATCTATTGGCAACAACGTGCATGTTAACCACTTCCTGTGGTCTGTAGCAGCTTCTGACGACGCCCTCGGCGGCGGCGGCCAGAACGACCAGACCATGCAGGCGGAAGACCTCCTCCTGAACTACGGCACCGACATGTTCAACAACTTCTACGTAGACCGTTACAAAGGTATCGCCCGCGCCAATGCCGCCATCGAGGCACTGCCCAACTGCGGCGTGTCCGAGCTGAACCAGATGATGGGTGAAGCCTTCTTCCTCCGTGCCTGGTACTACTACGAACTTGGCTCCATGTTCGGCAACATTCCTTGCCCCGTAACAACGACGGCCGATCCCACGCTTCCCCAGATCAGCGGCGAAGCCCTCTGGGGACAGATAATCGAAGACTGCAAGATTGCAGCCGACATCATGCCCGCCAGGCAGTCCACTGGTGACGGCCACGTTGACAAATATGCCGCAGAGGCCCTCCTCGGACGTGCATATCTGTTCGCATCCGGCTTCTACGGCCTCAGCGACATTACGCTTCCCGCCTATGAGAACGAGGCAATCGGCGTGAGCATCGCCGAAGGCACCAAGATCAGCAAGGCCGAGGTCGGACAGTACATCACCGACTGCGTGAACAACTCCGGCTACACCCTGGTTGAGGATTATCACAACCTCTGGGCTTACACCAACCGCTGCTCCATTGAAGATCCCAAGAACCCGTGGTCCGGCAAGGGCTACAAGTGGGTCGAGGACGACGGCGCCCGCAACCCCGAGGCGATGTTCGTCGTCAAGTTCAACACCCAGCCGGACTGGGGCACGACCGTCGGCTATGCCAACGAAATGGCCGTGTTCCTCGGCGTCCGCGGCCAGAACAGCGTGGGCGGCGATACGATGCCTTTCGGCCAGGGCTGGGGCATGTGTCCGGTCAATCCTTCCCTCGTGGAGGACTGGAAGACCCTCGAACCGAATGACCAGCGCCTCGACGCCAGCATCATCTCGATCGAGAAGTGGCCCAACTACGTGATTGGTACGAACGGTGACTCCTTCATCCAGGAGACCGGTTACTACCAGACCAAGGTCATGCCTGTCGTCGCCGCCAAGGGAGACGGTACCTACTGGTGCTCCTTCACGAACGCGATGTATCCGGGCATTACCTGGTGCTCCGGCGCGGAAGATGACATGCAGCGCAACTGCGTGAACGACATGATCATGATCCGCTTCGCCGAGGTGCTCCTGATGGATGCCGAAATCAACGGCAACCAGGCTTCCTTCGACCGGGTCCGCGCCCGCGCAGGCCTGCCGAGCAAGCCGCTCAATGAGGAGAACCTCCGCAACGAGCGCCGCTGGGAGCTCGCCTTCGAAGGCGTCCGCTTCAACGATATGCGCCGCTACGGCGAGGCTTATGCGGTGGCGGCCCTGGAGAAGCAGCAGGGCGTGAAGATCTGGACCAACGGTGTCCAGGATACCAACAACGCCTCCAAGTACAACGGAGGCTACGGTGCGCGCTACAAGGCGACCAAGGGCTTCGTTCCGCTTCCCGCGTCCCAGATTGCCCTGTCCGCCGGCGCCGGCGAGGAATACCGGTATTCCCAGAATGAAGGCTGGGGCCCCGAATATGAATTCGCAGGCTGGTAGCAGTCCCTATCTAACTGAAAAAGACAAGAATTATGAAGAAGATACTTTACTTCACACTTGCAATGGCGGCGGGGCTGCTGATGGCTGCCTGCGAGCCTGAGATCCTCTCGACTCCCGAGGCGGACCTGGGCCCTCAGCGCACTTCGACCGAACTTCAGAGCGCCTTTGTCATCGACGGCCAGTACGCCGATGCCGAATGCACGGTCCCGCAGGCCGACGGTAACTATATCAAGTACCATACGGAGCCTTCCTGTGTCGTCCAGATCACCGTCGTGAAGGCGGACGGCAGCACGTCCGTCATCGCGACCGGCGCCTCCGGCGTGTTCAACATCACGCCGAAGCGCGGTGCCGACGCGAACCAGTCGTTCACCGTCTCCACGATCAACCAGGACGCGACTGTCGTTTCCTTCGGCTCCTCCGTGAACGTGTACGTTCCGGCCGACCTCGCCCCCGAGGTGAAGGTCCTGACCGGTGACAGCGGCGTCAAGGCCTGGACGTGGTACCCGATCAACGGCGCAACCTGGGGCAATGCCGGTTATATCGGCGTGGCTGACCAGGCGAACGTCGCTGCGGGTGAAATCCCGGGCTTCTGGTGGGGTTGCGAACCCGAGCAGCTCGAGACCGAGCAGATCCAGCACACCGGCGGTACCGCCTACGGCTACGGCGATCCGAAGGCCTACATGATCTTCAACGAAGACGGCGAGTGCATCTCCTACAAGGCGGACGGCACCCAGATCGCCAAGGGCACCTACTCCCTGGAAGACTATGATCCCAGCGGGAGCAGCTACCTCTACGGTACCCTCAAGACCACCGGCGCTCCGATCCTGATGCCGTTCTCCATCAATACCGGCGGTACCCGCGTCAACGAGTTCGAGGTCATCTACGTCGACGAGAATATGATGTCCCTCATCTACAAGGGCAGCAATGCTGAATGGGGCTGGGGCGAGTGTACCTGGTGGCGTTTCAAGAACGCCTCCGACCCGGATGCGGCCCTCGCGGGCGGCGGCCAGCGCGCCTGGACGTATTATCCGATTAACGACGCTGCCTGGGGCAATGCCGGTTATATCGGTGATCCCGGTCACGGCTCGAACCTCGCCGCGGGTGAAATCCCGGGCTTCTGGTGGGGCTGTCTGCCCGAGCAGCTCGAGACCGAGCAGATCCAGCATGCCGGCGGCGTCGCCTACGGCTACGGCAGCAGCGATGCCTATATGGTGTTCGACAGCGACAACGGTGCGGTGACGTCCTATGACGCCGACGGAAA
>JAILQG010000060.1 GCA_024699055.1 Bacteroidales bacterium | reverse complement strand
GAGCTCCAGCACGTGCAGGATGGAAGTCTCTATCTTGGCTATGCTCTTGTCGAGGCAGTGGGCGATCTCTTCGTGGGTGATCGTGGCTTCGACGGGATGGGCGGTCATGAGGTTGGGGCCGCGGACGACGTAGGGCTCCGGGGCCACGTCGAGGTCGGGAATGACCGCACCCACAGCGATTTTTATCTTCTCGGCCGTGATTTCGCCGACTTTGATATTGTGCTGCTGGCGCAGGTAGTACTGGATGTCGCTGGTGAAGACGTCGCCTGCGGTACGGATGCTCTCCTGGAGCACCAGGCCGCCAAGGGAGATGACGGCGATCTCGGTGGTGCCGCCGCCTATGTCAACCACCATGCTGCCCTTCGGCTCGAGGACCTCGAGGCCTATACCGAGCGCTGCCGCCATGGGCTCATACACCAGGAAGACGTCGCGCCCGCCAGCATGTTCGGTGGAGTCGCGCACGGCCCTTATCTCAACTTCCGTCGAGCCGGAGGGGATGCCCACCACGACCTTGAGGTTGGGGGTGAAGATGCTGCGGTGCTTGCTGTTCACCTGCTTGATGAAGCCTTTTATCATCATTTCGGCCGCATTGAAGTCGGCGATCACGCCGTCCCTCAGGGGCCGTATGGTTTTGATGCCGGGGTTGCTGCGCTCGTGCATGAGCTTGGCCTGCTGGCCTATTGCGATGCATTTGCCGGAATTGTTGTCTATTGCCACGATGCTGGGCTCGTCCAGCACAATGTCGTCATTCTGGTAGATGACGGTATTGGCCGTTCCGAGGTCTATAGCCAGTTCTTGGTTCAAAAAAGAAAATGCCATTTTTCGAATACAGGTTTAAGTAGACAAATTTAGTGAATTTTAGTTAATTTTGCCATATCTCCATGGAAAGAAAAACTTACATCATCACCGTCGCCGGCGGAAGCGGCTCCAGAATGGGTTCGGACACCCCGAAGCAGTTCCTGCTCCTTGGCGGAGTGCCCATACTCCAGCGCACCATCGAGCGTTTCGCCGAGGCAGTTCCCGATGCGAAATTCATAACCGTGCTCCCCTCCGGCCATATCCGTGACTGGGAAGACCTTTGCCTGAAATATTGCCTCAACGTGCCCCAGATCATCGTGGAAGGCGGGCTCACCCGTTTCCATTCCGTGCAGAACGCGTTAAGGAAAGTTCCCGACGGCGCCGTAGTCGCCATCCAGGACGGCGTGCGTCCCCTGGTTTCCGCGTCCCTCATCAGGGAGATGCTGTCCAGGATGGACAAGGTGCGCGCCCTCATCCCCGTGGTTCCGGTCACCGACACGCTCAAGAACATCGACCCGGCGGGCCCCGATCCCGACCGTTCCGGGATAGTGGCCGCCCAGACCCCCCAGGTTTTCTTCAGCGAAGACATAAAGGCCGCCTACACCCAGGGCTATTCCATGTCGTTCACCGATGACGCTTCAGTGGCCAAGGCATACAAAATTCCCCTCTCCTACATCGAAGGAGAGAGGAACAATATCAAAATCACCACGCCGGGAGACCTGGCGGTGGCGGAATCACTTCTCCGCTGATTTTCCGGATTTAACCCATACCTGGCGCTCGAAGGCTTCTTCGAGCGAAAGCATGGTGTCGGTAGACTGGATGCAGGGCAGGCAGAGGATGGAGTTCATCATTATGTCCATCAGCTGGTTGTTGTCCGTGCAGTACATCTTCACAAGCATGGTGGCCTTGCCGGTCACGAAGTGGCACTCGACCACTTCGGGGATTCTCTTGAGAGCGTCGATCACCTCCGGAATCTTGTTGGTTTCGGTGACGACTATGCTCACGAACGCGCACACGTTGAGGCCCAGGGCGCTGGGTTTCACAAGCAGGCGGGAGCCCGTGATCACTCCGTTGCTCTGGAGTTTGTTCACCCTCTGGTGGATGGCCGCGCCGGACACCCCGCACTCCCTCGCTATCTCGAGGAAAGGCATGCGGGCGTCGTTCACGAGGAAGTAGAGTATCTTCCTGTCGATGTCGTCGATCTCGTATTTCATCTTCATTTCTTCTTAAAACTCCGCTTGTGGCTGCCGTGGGACGTGGGCTTGCCTTCGGAAATGATTTTCTTGCAGTCTTCTTCGCTGAGGGAGGCGGCGTCGGTGCCCCTGGGGATGCGGTAGTTTTCGCCGCCCTGCTTGATGTAGGGGCCGTAACGGCCGCTCAACACCTGGATGCCGGAGGCCTGGAAGTCTGCTATGATGCTGCCGGTGACGGTGTTGTCTTTCTGCTTGGAGATGATCTCCTCGCATTCGGCGAGGCTAACCTTGAGGGGATCCTTTCCGCGCGGTAGTGAGAAGTTGCGGCCGTTCCACCTCAGATACGGTCCGAAACGGCCCTTGGTGGCCGTGATGTCCATGCCGTCATACTGTCCGACGGTGCGGGGCAGCTCGAAGAGCTTGAGCGCCTCGGGGAGGGTGATGGTCTCGATCAGCTGCCCGTTCGCGAGGCTGGCGTACTGCTTGTTTTCGCCTTCGCCCTTCTGTACGTAGGCACCGTACTGGCCATAGCGCGCCACAACCGGGTCGCCGGTGGCCGGGTCGGTTCCGAGAGCCCTCTCGACGTGGCTGAAGCGGCCGTCGTGGAGATCGGCGTCGACCAGCTTGTGGAAGGGGCCGTAGAATTCGGATATCACGCCGTCCCATTCAAGCTCGCCTTCGGCTATCTTGTCGAAGTCCTTCTCCACGTTGGCGGTAAAGCCGTAGTCGAGGATGTCGGGGAAATGCTCAACCAGATAGTCGGTGACTATGATGCCCACTTCCTGCGGGAGAAGCTTGCCGCGCTCTTCGCCTATGGTCTCGTTCTTGGAGGACTCGGTGACGATGTCTCCCTTCAGGGTGAGGTTAGTCACCTGTACCTTCTGGCCGTCCTTGCCTCCGCGGGTGATGTAGCCGCGGCCGGTGGTAAGGGTGGTGATGGTGGGGGCGTAGGTGCTGGGGCGGCCGATGCCGAGCTCTTCCAGCTTCTTGACCAGGGTGGCTTCGGAATAGCGCATCGGAGGCCTGGTGAACTTGCATTCCGCCTTGACCGATTCGGCCTTCACGGCCTCTCCCGGGGCTACTTCGGGAAGGATTACACCGCCGATTTCGTCAACCTGCTGGTCGTCGTCGGAGCCCTCCATGTAGAGCTTGAGGAAACCGTCGAAGAGCACCTGCGAGGCCTCGATGGAGTAGGTCTCGGGGAATTTGCTGCCGGCGACGGTGATGCTGGTGTTGAGCACCTTCGCCTCGGACATCTGCGATGCCACCGTGCGCTTCCAGATGAGGTTGTAAAGCTTTTTCTCCTGGGCGGTGCCTTCTATCTCGGTGTTGTCGATGAAGGTGGGCCTGATGGCTTCATGGGCTTCCTGGGCGCCCTTGGAGTGGGTCTTGTACTGCCTTGAATGGGAATACTCCTCCCCGAACTGTCCGGAGATGAACTTCTTTGTGCTGTTCAGGGCGAGCGAGGAAAGGTTGGTGGAGTCGGTTCTCATGTAGGTGATGAGACCGCGCTCGTAGAGGCTCTGCGCCACCCTCATTGTAACGCTCACCGGCAGATGCAGTTTCCTGGACGCTTCCTGCTGGAGGGTAGACGTGGTGAAGGGGGGAGCCGGGTAGCGCACGCCCTCTTTCTTCTCGACTGACGACACCGCATAGGTGGCGCCGACGCTCGTCTCGAGGAATCTCCTGGCTTCGCCAAGGCTCTTGAAAGTCTTGTTCAGCAGGCCTTTGGCCGCAGTGCCGGCGATATCGAAGCTGGCCTCTACGCGGTAGTATCCTTCCGGATTGAAAGCCATTATCTCCCTTTCCCTGTCGACGACCAGGCGCAGGGCCACGCTCTGCACGCGCCCGGCGGAGAGGCCGCGGTTGATCTTTTTCCAGAGGATGGGAGAAAGTTCGAATCCTACCAGACGGTCGAGGACGCGGCGGGCCTGCTGGGCGTTGACCAGGTTCATGTCGAGCTCGCGCGGGGTCTTGACGGCATTGAGGATGGCGTCTTTCGTGATTTCATGGAAGACTATCCTGCGGGTTTTCTCGGGCGGCAGGCCGAGCGTATCCACGAGGTGCCAGGAAATGGCCTCTCCCTCGCGGTCCTCATCGGAAGCGAGCCAGACCGTCTTGGCCTTGTCAGACAGTTTCTTGAGGTCTGCGATGACCTTTTTCTTGTCGTCGGGAATTACATATTCTGGTTTGAAACCGTGCTCGACATCTATGCTGAGCTGCTTTTCCTGCAGGTCGCGGATATGGCCGAAACTGGGTTTGACCACGTATCCGTCACCGAGGAATTTCTGAATCGTCCGGGCCTTTGCAGGGGACTCCACAATCACTAAATTCTCACTCATATCGTTCTCCTATCCTTTAATAAAAAATCCAATCAGGCTGCAAAGTAAAGCACAAACTTGCAATTTTTCAAAAATTAGTGAAAAAATGATTACTTTTGTGAATACATCGATCAGGATATGAAAGATACTACCCGCAAGAATATAACCAAGTGGTTCTGGATTATTATCACGGCCCCGTTCGCTCTCATCCTGTTCCTCCTCCTCATAGTGGGCATCTTCGCGAAGATACCCTCGTTCGAGGAGTTGGAGCACCCCGAAAGCAAGCTGGCCACCCAGGTGATTTCAGATGAAGGCACCGTCCTCACTACCTTCCACATCGAGAACCGCACTTTCGTAAGCTACGACGAACTTTCGCCCTTCCTGGTGCAGGCCACCGTGTCCACCGAGGATGCTCGTTTCTACAAGCATTCAGGTATTGACGTGCGCGGCCTTGCACGCGTGTTCTTCAAAACCCTGCTCATGCACGACTCGTCCCAGGGCGGCGGTTCCACGATCACCCAGCAGCTGGCCAAGAGCCTCTATCCGCGAAACGAGGTAAAGAGCAAGATTCCCGGAGCGAAACAGGTGGTCATGGTGTGGAACAAACTCAGGGAGTGGATCACTGCCGTCAAGCTGGAACGCAACTACACCAAGGAAGAGATTGTGGACATGTATCTCAACTCGGTCTTCTTCGGCAGCAGCGCGTACGGCATCAGGGCGGCCTGCGAAACCTTCTTCGCCAAGCTGCCTTCGGAAGTTACCGTGGAAGAGGCTGCCACGCTCATCGGCATGGTGAACAAGCCCACCCGCTACAACCCCGCCATCAATCCCGATAAGGCCCTGACCCGCCGCAACTTCGTGCTGGGGCGCATGGTCCAGAACAAGTATCTGCCCAAGAAACAGCTCGATTCGCTGCAGGCCATTCCCATCACCCTGAATTATCAGGTGCAGGACCATAACGCAGGCTTGGCGCCCTACTTCAGGGACATGCTGCGCCGTGACATGAACGCCCAGAAGCCGCGCCGTTCCGATTACCAGTATCCCGAAGATTTCGCCGCCGATTCCATCCGCTGGCGCGATGACGAAATCTACGGCTGGCTCGAGAAGAACAAGAAGGCGAACGGCGAAAAATACGACCTAGACCGCGACGGCCTCCGCATCTACACCACCATCAACGCGAACATGCAGAAGTACGCCGAGGAAGCGGTGGTCGAGTGGCTCGGCGGAAACCTGCAGAAGGCATTCGACAGGGAGCTGCCCACAAAGCGCCATCCTCCTTTCGCGAGCAATACCGAAGATGCGGTCCGCGAGCGCATCATGTCCAACGCGCGCCGCTGGTCCGACCGTTACCGCCTGCAGCACAAGGCCGGCGTGCCCGATGCCGAAATCCTGGCCCAGTTCAACCAGCCGGTGAAGATGCGCGTATTCGCCTGGAACAAAAACGGTTACGTCGACACCACCATGACCCCGGACGACAGCATCCGCTATTACAAGGGCCTGCTTCGCTGCGGCTTCGTGGCGATGGAGCCCGGCACCGGATATGTCAAGGCATACGTGGGCGGTCCGAACTATCGCTACTTCAAGTACGACAACGTCAGCCAGGCCAAGCGCCAGGTTGGGTCCACCATAAAACCGTTCCTGTACACCCTCGCCATGCAGGAGGGCATGAGCCCGTGCGACCAGGTCATCGACATGCCGCAGAGCTTCCTGGCCGGTGACGGGTCGCAGTGGACGCCGCGTTCCACCGACAAGGCCGAGTGGATAGGAAAGACGGTTACGCTCAAATGGGGTCTCACCCACTCGTCCAACAACATCTCGGCTTATCTCATGAAGCAGTTCGGCCCCCATGCGATGGCCGAAATGATGCACAAGATGGGTATCCACAGCCATCTGGACGAAGTGTATGCGCTGTGTGTCGGCCCGGCCGACCTTTCCCCGTACGAAATGGTCTCCGCCTACAATACCTTCCCATCCAAGGGAGTCTACATCACTCCCATGTACGTTACGCGCATCGAAGACAGCGAGGGTAACGTCATCTCCGAAATGGTCAATCACCGCCGCGAAGCCATAGGCGAAAGGACGGCATATCTGATGATCAATCTCATGGAAGGAGTGGTGAACAACGGTACCGGTTCGCGCCTCCGCGCCGTGTACGGGCTCAAGGGCGAAATCGCCGGTAAGACCGGAACCACGAACGACAACTCCGACGGTTGGTTCATAGGCTACACCCCGTCCATCACCGCGGGCGTCTGGGTTGGAGGCGAAGACAGGCAGGTCCACTTCAATTCCATAGCGCTGGGCGGCGGTTCCAACATGGCTCTGCCGATCTGGGGCATCTGGATGACCAAATGCCTGAAAGACGGCACGGTGGGTATCAGCGAGAACGACAAGTTCACCGCGCCTCCGGGGGTTTCGATCAATCTCGGCTGCACCGGCGGCGAAACTGAAGACGCCACGGAAACCACTGAAACACAAGAAGATTACTATTTCGATTAGATATGTACAAGACTATAGCTGTGATGTATGGCAGCGATTCTTCCGAGTGGGAGGTCGCATGTCGCAGCGGCGAGTTTACCGCTTCCCGCATCGACGGGGACAAGTATGACGTATACGAGATATTCGCCCGTTTCGGACGTTGGCAGCTCGTGGCGTTCAAGAAAAAGGATGCCATGAAAGTCACTTTCCCCGAAGGCTCCAGGCCCGAAATCGACAAGACCGATTTCAGCGTGAACGTCCTCGGCGAAAAGGTAAAATTCGATTACGTGTACATAATGCAGCACGGCGCCCCGGGCGAGAGCGGGCAGCTTCAGGGTTATTTGGAGATGCTCGGCATCCCCTTCAGCACCTGTTCGTCCTCGGTGTCGGCGATAGCCTTCGACAAGTACGCCTGCAAGAGTTACATCCGCGACCTCGGCCTGGTCAAGTGCGCTCCCGACGCTTTCGTGCACAAGGGCGCCGACATCCAGAAGTTCGCCGCCGAAGTTCCGGGCAAGCTCAAATTCCCGGTCTTCGTGAAGCCCACCATCGGCGGGTCCAGCTTCGGGGTAACCATGGTCAAGCAGCCGTCAGAACTGGTTACGGCGATCAACTACGCTTTTGCGGAAGGCCCAACCGTCCTGGTTGAACAGGGCGTGCACGGGCGCGAGCTCACCTGCGCTGCCTATCGCACCTCCGGTGAGGTCAAGACCCTGCCCATCATCGAGATAATCACCGAGAACGAATACTTCGACTACGACGCCAAATACAACGGGCACAGCCGTGAAGTCTGCCCCGCCGAGGCGTCCGAAGATATAGTCCGCCTGATTCAGAGCACCACCGCCCGCATCTATTCCAATCTTGGCTGCGCGGGTGTCGTGCGCATGGACTACATCCTTGCGGACGACGGTCTTTATTTCCTGGAAGTCAATACCATCCCCGGCATGACAAGCGCCTCGCTGGTTCCCAAGATGGTGCGCACGGCCGGGCTTGACATGACCGCGTGGCTGACCGACATAATCGAGAACGGATAATGCTCCTGTCCGATTTTATCCGCGAGAACACCGCCGCGCTGTCCGCATTATATCCCGAACCCGAGGCCCGCAACATGGTGCTGGTGCTGTGCCAGGACCGGCTCGGTGTAATGTCCTATACGCATGTCATAGAGCCGATTACGGAGATTCCCCCGGAGGAGCTCGCCGGGCTTCAGGAAGACATGTCGCGCCTGCTTGCCTCCGAACCCCTCCAGTACGTTCTCGGCTACTGCGAATTCTGCGGCAGGAACTTCAATGTGGACGGCCGTGCCCTGATTCCCCGTGCCGAAACCGAACTGCTCGCCCAGACTGCGGAAGGCCTGGTCTCCGAAATGACCGACTACCGGAAGTTGAACGTGCTGGACCTGTGTACCGGATGCGGATGCATAGCCTGGACCCTGGCGCTCGACCTTCCCGGCGCCCGCGTCGTCGCCACCGACCTGTCGGAAGATGCGCTCGCGCTTGCGGAAAGCCAGCCCTTCAGCGTCCGGAGACCGGCAGCGGCTCCCGTGTTCGTGAAGGCGGACGTGCTGGACGTAGAGGCCACGGTTGCCGCTTTCCGCGCCGGAAATCCCGGGGCGGAGTGCGGCCTGCTTACCGCCAATCCTCCCTACGTGATGGTTTCCGAAAAGGCTGAGATGCGTGCGAATGTGCTTGATTATGAGCCGGATATGGCTCTTTTTGCGCCCGAAGGCGATCCTCTCGCATTCCACCGCGCCATAGCGCAGATTGCGCTGAAGGTCCTCGCTCCGGGCGGACACGGAATCGTTGAAATCAATTCGGAACTGCCCGAAGAAACCGCCGCTGTCTTTTCTTCGGCCGGGCTGTCCGAGATTGAAATCGTGGAAGATTTCTTCGACCGCCCCCGTTTCGTTACGTTTACCAAGGAGTAGCGTAACAAAAAAGTTTTCCTGTTTTGCAGCAATTATCCGTTTAAAAATCGTTAAACGGCGGCTTCTGTGCGCGTGTGCCGGCGAAAACGGAAGTTAAACGTTTATAATTTTAACAAACGGATAATATTCGTTCACTTTGCGGCAAACAAAACCAAAGTGAAAATGAAAAAGCTCATAACATTAGTGTTTCTTTCCTTCGCCGTCATGGTGCTGCCCTCGTGCATGGGCGCCGGCGGAGATGATTCTGACAGTCCGGAAGACAGCTACGGACAGCAGGATATCTTCACTCCCCGGAACGTGGCTATGATGATGGCCTCGCTGCCTATAGGTCCGGGCCAGCTGCGAGAGGTTTATAATGCTGTAAATTCTTCATCGTCAAATGGTTATGATGAGGAATACATGATGTGCGACCTGCTCGGCAGCCCGGGTGCCGGAGTGGGCGATTCCGAAGAGACGAAGGCGGTCACAAGGGCCTCGTACCCCGAGCCCCTGAAGGACCTGATCGCCGGGTATCTCGCCGTGAATCCGCCGGCGGCCACCAAAGCCGGGGCGGACGTGGAATACTATCTCAATGCCCTCTCCGCATCCGGAATGCAGATTTACTGGCCGTATTCCGAAGACTGGGACGGCGAGCAGATGCCCCTCGTGACTTTCGATCCGGGCTTCGGGGCAAAGAGTAACTATGCTTATGAAATCGCCTATGACTCAGGTGGATACAAAGTCGTGGACTCGGTCTACGTAGACGAAAACGTGGCCGCTTCCCGCCCGGTGTGGGTAATCAACAGCAACGACGACAGCGGTTTTACTCCCATGCAGATGTTCCTGTCCGGGCACGATTCGCCCGCGACTAAAGGCGGCGAGGGTAAGGTGAAGAACCTATATATGAAATCTTTCACCATGCTGCGCCAGTACGACTCATGGTTCGCCGGGGCGAGTGAATTCTTCATCAAGCTCGGCAGCGTCAACGGCTTCTATGCCTCCAGCGAAAAGGAACTCGACCTTTACACCCCGTCGGTGACCGACCTCATGGTGGTGGTGAAGCGCAAATACGTGGGCCAGACCATCCCTTACGACGCCATCCTCATTTCTGATTTCTCCGACCAGCTGGACAAACTGGCATTCCTGGTCACCGAAAGCGACGGCGGCACGCGCACTAACTGGAAATGCGAAACAAGCGTCAAGATCAAATCGAAGAGCTACGGGTTCGACCTCGACATCCCTCTCTATTCCAAGGACGACATAGTATGGAGGGGGCAGCTTGCCGCTTCCTTCTTCACCTCCGCTCCGGTAGTTTCCGGCCGTTTTGGAGACGTTAAGATTGATTTCAAGCTGGAGTGACGGTCATTTCGCAGGCCTTGCAGTCGAAGCCAATGGCGAGGCGGCGGCCGTTGTTGAGCAGGAAAAGCGGGCCCGGGTCTGCGGCTCCCTGGTGTACGGGGCACATTCCCAGCTCGTAGCGGATGCAGTATTTGCTGCGCATTAGGGGCTCTCTGATGCCGTCTACAGGGGTGGACGTTTTTTCGTCCGGCCCTGAATGGCCGGCGTCGCCGGTCCTGTTCATCATCGGGACAGTCTTGCAGGGCATCAAGTCAAGGTCTTCAGCCACCAGGCGCCGCATGGAGTTGAGGATCGAAGCGCCCAGGAGTGGCAGTTCTCCGGCGTCCAGGCGGTCCAGCGAAAAGATGTAGTGCCCGCTGCGTTTCGAAAGCTGCTCGCGGAACATGGCCGCAGCGCGTGCGCGGTTCTCCGCAGTATCGACGTCGGCTTTGAAGGGGCTCACAACCTTGCGCCCGTCCTGGGAGGTGGCGGTGATTTCGATACTCCATTTGCCGGACACCTTTACCTCCAGCGAAACCGGGATCTCCCTTTTCGGGAGGTTCCTGTCCAGCTCGCGTTCAAAGGCCGCGTCTATGTTGCGGGAGAGCCTGGTCCCCTCCCTGAGGCCGTCCACGGCCTTGCAGGTGATGGTAAAGCCCTCGCAGACATCCCCGCGGAAGCCTACCACCGAGCTCTTGTGGATGAAGGAGAATCCGTCTCCGTTGTTCAGGACGACAGCTTGTCCCCTGTCGGGAGTAATGACTAACTCAAGGCCGTTCCTGGAATGCCGGATGCGCGAAACGGTGCCTACCGGGGTGCCCAGATTCGTGGGGGCGTCCATCGAAGACCACTTCCCGCGCTTTCCGTCCAGGAAAAGTTCGGTGTAGCCGCGGTTGAATGTCTTCCACGGGTCCGGGGAGAAACCTCCCGACACGACTCCGTACGAAGCCCTGCTGAAATCGTCCGGCCTGCCAGCGGTAAGTTCGTCCAAAGCCTTTGAATACCAGCGGGTTATATTGCGGACATAGGAAATGCTCTTAAGCCTTCCTTCTATCTTGAAGGAACATACTCCGGCGTCCGCGAGTTCGGAAAGCCTCTCGTGGAGGTTGAGGTCCCTGAGCGAAAGGAGGGCCTTGTTGCGAACCAGCACCCTGCCTTCGGAATCAACCAGGTCGTACAGTGACCGGCATGCCTGGATGCATTCCCCGCGGTCGGCGGAGCGCCCGTCAAGGTAGGCCGACAGGGAGCATTCGCCGCTGTAGCACACGCACAGCGCGCCGTGCACGAAGACTTCCAGCTCGCACGAAACGGCCTTCCGGATTGCTTTTATCGTTTCGAGAGGAAGCTCCCTTTCCAGTACCAGCCGGCTGCAGCCGAGGGCTTCATAGCGGCGGGCGTCTTCCACAGTGCGGATTGCGCACTGGGTGGAGGCGTGCAGGGGCACGGTGATGTCGTCCCAGCCTAATATGCATTCGTCGCGGATGATGAAGGCGTCGACCCCCGCGGCCTGCTCGAGCAGCATCTGGCGATGCAGTTCCGGCAGTTCCTCCTCGCTGACTGAAATGTTGACTGTCACGAAGATACGGGCGCCGAAACGGTGAGCGTACCCGCACAGCCGGGCTATTTCTTCCACAGAATTGCCTGCGTCCTTCCGGGCCCCGAAGAAGGGCCCTGCAATATACACGGCATCGGCACCGCTGTCGATGGCCGCGATGCCGATGTCTGCATTTCTTGCCGGAGCAAGCAGTTCGAGTGGAGTCATCTTCTACTTGAGGGCAGCAATCTGCTTCTGGGCTTCGGCGCCGAGCTTGGCGTCGGAAGATGCCTTCTGGTAGAATTCGACGGCCTTTGCCTTATTGCCGGCCTGCTGATAGAGGGCGGCTACGGTGAAAGCGATCTGGCCTACGTTGGCTGCGCTGGGAGAGAGCTCGATATATTTCTCGAAATACTCGATGGCGGCGTTGTTCTTCTTCTGGAGCTGCGAGGCCTGGCCGGCAATCTGGTATGCCTTTGCATTCTCGCTGTACTCGTTTGCCTTGAGGGCGTTCGTAACGGCGCCTGCGTAGTTCTTAGCCTTCAGGAGCGCTGCGGCTTCCTTGAGATAGATATTGGAGAGCTGTTTGCCCGCGGCTTCTTCCTTGCCGTTGGCTGCGGCTGCCTCGAAGGCCTTGATGGCCTCGTCCTTGTTGCCGAGGGCGCTGAGGGCCTGGCCCTTGCGGAGAGCGATGGCACCGTCGGCCGGATTTATGGCAAGCACCTCGTCATAAGCCTTGACGGCACCGGCATAGTCCTTCTCCTTCAGGAGGGAGTTGCCCATCTGGGTATAAACCTTGGGAAGGAGGTCCACTATTTCGGTGGCTACGTCGACGTCGCCATATGCGACGGCAAACTCCTGGGCCTTCTTGAAGGCGGCGAGAGCGTCGTCGTACTGCTGTTTATTGGTGAGCCCCTTTGCAATGGAGAGCTGTACGCCGGGGATGGCGGTCTTGCAGTTGGTTACGATTTCCGCTCCGCTTTCGCCGAGAGCCTCAGCTGCGGAAAGGGCGCTCTGGAGCTGTGCGAGAGCGTCTGCCTGATTGCCTGCCTGGAAAGCCGCGATACCGTTGTTATAGGTTTCGGTAACGGTGGCAAGATCCTGGGCGAATGCCATGGAAGCACCAAGAATGACTGCTGCAATGGTAACAAACAACTTTTTCATAATTCTCGTGTTTTGAATAATCTGGTTGATGAACTGCAAAAATAATAATTTTGTTTTAATTTTGTAGTTAGATTGACATGCGTCTGCAAAGTTTAATAATTAGCGTGTTTCTTGCGCTCTGCTGCCTTCAGGCCCCCGCAGAGGAGCTCCCGGTAATCAAACGGAGCTCCCAGATAACCATCGGGACCCTTCCGAACAACGTGCGTTTCTATCTGGCCGAAAACAGTACAACCAAAGGTTATGCCAACTTCATGCTGGTGCAGAAAGGTGGCGCGGACGTATCCCGTTCCAGGAGCCTGCTGAGAAGGCTTCCTCACTTCACGGACATCTCCCCATACAAGTTCCTTTCTTCCAAGGGAATTGGCTATGGGCCAGAGGGTTACGTCTCATATCCGGACGGCAATACCGTGTTCTCCTTCAACGAAGTGCCTACCTTCGACACGGCCGCGTGCGACTCCACCATACTACTCATCTTCGATCTTGTAGGCGAATTCGACGGTGAACAGGCCGTGGTGGTCTGCGGCGACATCTCCAAGCAGGAGATAGAGTCGAAACTGCATGTCTTTTCGCTGAACGTGCCCCCTCGCAATGGCCTCTCCAGCAGGAGGCCATACAGATGGGAACCCTCCGAAAACATCAGCTTCGTCTATACCCCGAACAATACGCGCGACCTTGTGGAGCTGTCGTTCATATGGAACTCCCCGCGCACTCCGCAAAGTCGCATGAATACTCCGCAACCCCTTGTAAGCTACATGTTTGCGCAGGAGCTGGGGCATGTGCTCAGAAGGCGGATACGGCAAAGATTCATGCAGGACGGCCTCCCGCTGGCGGCATTCGACGTCCGCTATTCCGACAGCGCCGCCTCTTCGGGCGACGAGAGCTATGAGTTCAGCATCTCCACCGCCAGGAAAGACCTCGACAAGGCCGTTCATTTGATGGCCGCCATCTTCTCGGAACTCGACGGCGACGGCGCCTCATGGGAGGAGTTCAATGACGCGAAGAACAGCATGCTGGCGGTTGCAGGCAAGAGGCTTTCAGCCCCCATCGCCAACAGCGTCCTGGCCGACGAGTGCAAGGCATCCTTCCTGTACGGCTCCAATATCCCGGCTCCCGATGCGATCCTGAACTTCTTCAACGGCCGTAAACTCGAGCCCGAACGCGAGCTGTCCCTGTTCAACGGTTTCGTCTCGTCGCTTCTCGACTGCCGGAGGGCGCTCACCATACGCTGCGACGCTCCTCATGGCGAGGTCGACGGCGATGGGATATTGTCGTCGTTCGTATCCTCCTGGGGCGACACCGCCGGCATGGGTTCGTCCAAGTCCTGTTATGGAGACACCCTATCCCTGCTCGCGCCGAAGGGCCACAGGGTAAAGGTGAAATCCGAGACCACCGACCCGGTTTCCGGTGGCAGTATCTGGTCGTTCTCGAACGGCACCCGCGTCATTTTCAAGAAAACAAGCCAGAAGGGATTCTTCAATTACGGCCTGATGCTCAGGGGCGGCTACTCATACGTGCCGGCCATAGGCTTCGGCGAAAGTGCATTCGTGGGCGACATGATGGGCCTTTACAAAGTGGCCGGGATGTCCCCGTTCGATTTCCACAACATGCTGGACGCCAATGGTATAGACCTTTCCGGCATGGCCACGCTTACAGACCTTCAGCTGGTCGGGTCGGCTCCGGTGGACAAGCTTGAGCTGCTCATGCGCGCCCTGCTTTCCTTCTCGCGCGACCGCGTCCCCGACAAAGAGGTGTTCGACTATTACCGGGCCTGCGAGAAACTTCGCCAGGAACGCACCAGGCTCTCCAACGACGGCATCATCGCCGCCATCGACAGCACCATGTGCCCGGACTATTATTATCCCGACACCAAGTCGGTGGATCTCCTCAGCGACGATCTGCCCGAGCGCGTCGACGCCTACCTGTCAAGGCAGTTCGACAAGTTCAATGACGGCCTGCTCCTCATCATCGGAGACTTTGATCCCGAAGAACTGCAGTCTGTGCTCGGCAGGTATCTGGGCAACTTCCATGTCAGCGACGCCTTCAGCGTGAGGCCCAAAGTGGAGTACAACCTGCGGGGCGGCTGGAGCACTTACAACATCGAGGCATCCAGAAGCAGCGTAGGCAGCGGCGAGGTGTGCGTGAATGTGGGGATGGCCACCTGTAAGCCCTTCACTATCAGCAGCTACAGCGCCTTCCTCATAGCCTCCACGGCCATGAAGAGGAATATCATCTCCGCCCTCTCCGAGGTCGGCATGCATGCCGATTTCAGCATGAACGCCCAGGTGTTCCCGGCCGAAAGGCTTTCGGTTTTCGTGACCTGCCGTCCCTGCGCGGTGGAAGGCCTGCCCGAAGGCATCAGGCCCGCCGAACCGCTGGAAGTGCTGGGAGCCCTCCGATCCGCCATCAGCGGCGTTTATGCCCACAGTGTCACCGCCGAAGAGCTCAAGGGTCTCAAGACCACCCTGCTCAACGGCATGGCCAACCATCTGGCCGACCCGGAATTCCTGACATCCGCGGTGATAATGCGCAATTCGGAGTGCAAGGACGTGGTGAGCAACTATGTGGCAAGCATCAATGCGGTTACTCTCGAAGACGTGAACTCGGTGTTGCACGACCTCGATTTCGGCACCAAGGTGGAATATGTCATCCACTGATTTCGGCACCATAATAGAAATCGGCGACGTCCTCATTTCAGAAGATGTCGTATGTGAGTATTTCGCCTGCGATTACAAAGCCTGCAAGGGGGCGTGCTGCATCGAAGGGGACAGCGGCGCACCGCTCGAAGAAGAGGAGACGGAAAGACTTGAGCGGGAATATCCGGAGTACTCACCCCTGATGTCGGAAAGGGGACGTGAGCGTACCGATGAAGTCGGCTTCTTCGAGATAGACCGTGAGGGCGACATGGTAACTTCCTGTGTTCCCGGCAGTTGCGAATGCGCATTCTGCAGTCTGCGCCCCGCCGGAGCACTTTGCGCCATCGAGCTGGCGGGCCTTGAGAAACCCGTGTCCTGTGCACTGTATCCAATAAGGATAACCAAGATGCCAGGAGGCGGCATGGCGCTCAACCTGCATCGCTGGAAAATCTGTGCTTCAGCCTTTGAAAAGGGAAAACGCGAAGGGATTAGGGCGTATCAGTTCCTCGAAAAACCCCTCATCCGCCGCTTCGGCCCCGAGTTTTACGAAGCCCTCTGCGCCGCAGCCCGGCACATACTCTGAGGAGCCCTAGCCCCAGCGCTCCTCTATCTCGTCGAGAATCCGGTAAAGCTCCTCCCGGTCGAGGGTGGTGACCATACGGATGCGCGTCTCCTTGAATTCGGGCAGGCCCTTGAAATAGCAGGACAGATGCCTTCGCATTTCGTAGATGCCGCGGGGTTCACCCTTGGTTTCGAGCGAGAGCTGAAGCTGCCTTCTGGCAAGCGCAACCTTGTCTGCCACAGACGGTTCCGGCATTGGCTCCCCGTGTTCGAGATAGTACTTGATCTCGCGGAAAATCCACGGATGCCCGAAGGAGGCGCGGCCTATCATGATGCCGTCGACGCCGTAGTCTTCGAAGCCCCTGAGCGCCGAAGGCCCATCGGTTATGTCGCCGTTGCCGATAATGGGAATGTGCATCCGGGGATTGGCCTTCACTGCGCCGATAAGCGTCCAGTCGGCACTGCCCTTGTACATCTGGCAGCGGGTCCTGCCATGAATGGTAAGTGCTTGTATTCCAACGTCCTGCAGCCTCTCGGCAAGCTCCACTATGATCTTCGAATTCTCGTCCCAGCCGAGCCGCGTCTTTACCGTCACCGGCACGTTAGGCAGCGCTTCCACCACCGCCTTGGTAATCTGGACCATCTTGTCGGGATAGCGCATCATCCCCGACCCGGCCCCGCGGCCCGCGATCTTGGTTACCGGACATCCGAAGTTGATGTCCACCACGTCGGCGCCGTGCCCGCCTGCAAGCTCAGCCGCGCGGCCGGCCATCTTCGCCGCTTCAACCATGTTTTCAAGGATATGGCCGTAGATCTGGATGCCCACGGGCGCCTCTTCGTCCAGCGTGTGCATCTTGGCGACAGCCTTCGCGGCGTCGCGCACCAGGCCCTCGGACGGCACGAACTCCGTGTAGACCATGTCCGCCCCCTGCTCCCTGCAGATGCGGCGGAAGCTGAGGTCGGTCACGTCCTCCATGGGGGCGAGCAGCAGCGGCCTCGGACCCAGATCAAGCGTCCCTATCTTCATGATGCTAAATTGCGGCGGTGCGGATTCTGAGCCAGTCGGCGACGGGCCCGGGAAGGTCCGGAGCCAGGAGCGAGAACACCTTGGCGTTGTAGGAGTTGAGCCAGTCGCGCTCGGCGGGTGTAAGCAGCTCCGGCAGGACTGCGCGGGTGTCGAAATGGCACATCGTCAGCGGCTCGAAGCGGCACCAGCGGCCGAAATCGTTGGTGCCCGCGTCGGTGCAGAGCAGCAGGTTTTCGTGGCGCACGCCGAACTGACCTTCGCGGTAAATACCGGGCTCGTCGGAAAGTATCATCCCGGGAATCAATCCGGTCGGATTCATGTTCTGACGCACGTCATGCGGGCCTTCATGAACCCCCAGGAACCATCCCACGCCGTGGCCTGTGCCGTGGCCGAAATTGCGCCTGGCCGCCCAGAGCGGCTCCCGCGAGAGTGCGTCTATCCTGCAGCCAGGGGTGCCGTAGGGGAACACTGCCATGGCCAGCTGGATGTGGCCCTTGAGCACAAGGGTGTAATCTTCCATTTCCAGGGGAGTGCAGGGCCCGAGCGGTACGGTACGGGTGATATCCGTTGTGCCGCCGAAACTGCCGGGGGAATAATACTGCCCGCCGGAATCGCAGAGATACAGGCCGCGGGCTTCCAGAAGCGGGGCGCCGACATGCGGCGTAACATAATGGGGCAGGGCAGCCCCGGGGCCCCAGGCGGATATGGTTTCGAAGCTGTCTCCCTGATATCCGGGGATTTCCGCCCGCAGCGAGCCCAGTTTCACGGCGGCGTCCCATTCGGTGACGCTGCGCTCGTTCTCCATGCATTTGTCGAGCCAGTATAGAAAACGCTCCATCGCGAGGCCGTCCGCGAGATGGGCGCGCCTCATGCCGGATATCTCCACCTGGTTCTTGACCGCCTTCCACATGCTTACAGGGCTCGGGCAGTCGAGCACCGGACCTTCGGACGCTATGGAATACAGATGCCGATTGAGCACGGAAGAGTCGAACATCAGCCGACCCTCGCGCTCGCGCAGGGCCTCGTCGATTTCGTAGTACGGACGCAGTTCTATGCCGTCAGCCCCCAGCTCGTCGAACGCCTTTTCGGTGACCGGATCCTCGACCTCCCCCTTCAGCACATACCAATATGCATTCTCCTGTTCTACAATGAGATATGAGATTACCAGGGGATTGTATTCGATGTCTCCGGCGCGGACGTTCAGGAGCCATGCTATCTCGTCGAGGGCGCTCACCAGACAGGCGGAACAGCCCTTTTCGCCTATGAAAGCGCGGAGTTTCTGCAGGCGTTCGCTGCGGCTTTCGCCGGGATTGACGGTGAACACCGGCGTCTGCGGAATATCGGGGCGGTCCTTCCACAGCGTTGACAGGAGATCGGGCACGCTCACTATTTCGCATCGTCCTCCGCGCGAGGCGAAGGCTTCCTCGATTTCAGCGGCGGTACCCTCGCTTACGCAGTAGCCGTCCAGCGCCAGGGTGAAACCGTCATCCCCGGCGAAAGCCTCGGAAAGCCACTGTGGGATGGGCACTTGTTCCGGGACCCGCATCTTGTGCAGTTCCACTCCGGTGCCGGCAAGCTGGGTGTTGGCCTGGATGAAATAGCGTGTGTCAGTCCACAGCCCCGCATGGTCGGGGGTTATCACCACGTCCCCGCATTCCCCTGTGAAACCGGTGAGCCAGCGGACCTGTTTCCAGCGCTCGGCCGGGTATTCGCTGGAGTGCGGATCGCTGCCTGTGAACAGCACCGCATCCCAGCCCCGGCTGCGCATGAGGGACCTGAGCCCCTCTATCCTGTCAGAGAAAATATTGTCCATGCCTTAGCGGAGCAGGACTTCGGCCCCGCCGAGGCGGCTCTGTGCAGTAAAGACCTCGGCCGTATAGACGCCCTTGGTGAATTCGGGAATGTTGTTGACGTAGATGCTGAGTTCCACATCCTGGCCGGTGTAATCCACTTCACGAGAAGCGGTTGCGGCCATGGCTTCGCCGTTGTACACGAAGTTGGCGCCGGTTCCGTCCTGAAGCAGATAGCCCTGCGGATCCTTCACCCTGACATATACCCTGACCGGGCCCCTGGCGGCGAGTTCGTTCTCGCTGAGGGTGACGCTCACAAGCATGCGAACGACGCGGCTGCTGCGGTCGGTCACCTTGTCGGACTGGTTATACGCCTGCAACACTACGTTGCGTCCCTTGATGACGGAACCAACGGCCACCTGTCCGCTCAGGCTTTCCACCTGTGCGGAGAGCTCCTGGTTGCGCCTGCCGGCATCTTCGGCCTGCTTGCGGGCGGCTGCGGCCTGCACCGTGAGCTCGTGGTTGAGGGTGTTGAGGGAGTCTATCTGCACGATATAGCTGCGCATGATGCTGCGCAGGGTGCCGAGTTCCTTCTCGTACTGTCGCATCTTGGCGCGGTTGGTGGCATCGGTCTTCTTGATGCGTTCCACCAGCTGGGCCACCTCCTCGCGGGAAGAATCCAGCTGGGAATTGATGGCGTCGTAGTCGGAGGACAGGTTGTCGTAGTCGCTCTGAAGTGCAACTATCTGTTCTGTAAGGTCTTTCTTCTCAATTTCGAGGTCGCTTACCAGTTTGGATTTGGACAGCCAAACATAGGCCAGGGCGGCTGCGAGGGCTGCGGCGACCACGGCCAGGACAATCATGACTGTGCGCAGGCTCCCGCCGCGCGCTTTCTTCTCGCGCTCTTCGCGGGCCAGCCTCTCAAGCGGATCTTCTTTCTGATACTGTTCCATAAGTCTTTTAATTTCAGCGGCAAAAATAATAAAAATCTGTCTATCTTTGCCTTATGAAATACATTATCCGTGCCGCAAAATATTTCCTGTACATCGCCGTGTTCCTGGTGATTCTCCTCGTGCTGCTGTCGCTCTTCAACATCATCGGCGGTAATGTCAACGAGATTTTCCGCAACGGAACCAAGTCCGTCTGGCAGATAGCCCTGCTTCTCGTGGCTTTCTCGGCGCTGTACCCGGCGCTGAGTTTCGGCAGGCGCGACGCCATAGTCCCCGGCTCCTTCGAGCAGATCCGTGACGGTGTCATCAAGCTCATGGAAGAAAGGGGCTATATGCTTGAAAAAGAAGAAGGTGAAAACATGGTCTTCCGCTTCCGCAGCCCCGTCAGGCGGATTTTCCACATGTTCGAAGACCGGATTACCTTCACCCGCAGCATGAGCGGTTTCGAGCTGGAAGGATACATCAAGGACATCGTCCGCGTGATATCGGCTCTGGAGTATCGTTTCAGGAGCGAATGATATACGTCCACGTCCCATTCTGCCGCAGTTTCTGCACCTATTGCGATTTCTACTCGGAGCTGGCGCCGGCCTGCCGGACCGGAACTGAGCGGCCGTTCGCGCAGTGGACTGAAGATATCTGTGCTGAAATCGGGGCCCGCCGGGCCGAGATTGCCGATACCCTCTCCGTAAACACCCTTTACATCGGAGGCGGAACCCCGTCTGTGCTGCCGCCGGAGTGTCTGGGGCGCATCGTAGACACGCTCGGGTATGGCCCTTACGACGAGTTCACCGTGGAAGTGAACCCCGAAGACCTCGTGGAGAAGGGGCCGGATTATGTCCGCAGCCTGCTCTCTCTCGGTGTAAACCGCATCTCCATGGGGGTGCAGAGCCTCGATGACGACATCCTCCGATGGATGGCTCGCCGCCATGATGCCGCTGGGGCCGGGAAGGCGTTCCGGATGATTCCGGAAGGCGTCAGCCGCAGCGTCGATCTCATCACCGGCGTTCCCGGAATGTCGGATGACTCTTTGCAACGCACTGTAGATGAAGTAGTTTCGTGGCATCCCGAACATATTTCAGCATATCAGCTGAGCATAGAGGAAGGGAGCGCCCTGGCCGGAATGATAGCTGACGGCCGGGTGAAGGAAGCCCCCGAGGAACAGTGCCGCAGGCAGTACGAATTGCTGTGCGGGATGCTCTCGGCTGCGGGCTACCACCATTACGAAATCTCCAACTGGGCCCTTCCGGGCCATGAAGCCGTGCATAATTCGGCGTACTGGACCCGCCGGCCCTATGTCGGCCTCGGTCCCGGGGCGCACAGCCTCCGCATCTGCACCGACGGCCGCCAGGTACGCAGCTGGAACTCCAGGAGAACATCGGGCTGGACGGTGGAAGGAAGCGAGATCCTCACTTCGGAGGAAATCCGCGAAGAGGAAATCATGCTGCTTTCCCGCACCGACAGGGGACCGATCCCCGAAAGGGACTGGTTCGTCGCCGATGACATTATTTCCGGAATGATTTAGCGCTTTCAGGCAAGCTTGTCGAGAGCAGTCCTGTAGATTTCGAGTTCGCGTTCCGATTCGAAAGCGGTTTCGACAGGAAGCATGAACACCCTTTCCTTCACCTCTGCGGGCACCGAAGGACAGTCAAGCAGACGCTGCGCGTCCTTTTCGGTAGTTACGAGCGTCGAAATCGGGAAACGCCTTACCGCAGCGGCAAGCATGGACAGGTCCCCTTTGGTGAAACGGTGATGGTCGGGGAATGAAATGGAGTGAACGATTTTGTAATCGTCGCTCAGTCTGGCCTTTACGGGAGAATCGTCGGCTATTCCGGTGAACAGCACCACGCTCTTGGAGTAGCTGTAGCGCGGGTCGGTCTCCGGGAAAACGGGCTCCAGCGGCAGGTAATCAGTATACGAGAACAGCAGGGTGACGCTCTTTCCGTCAGGACCGGTACCGGTGCATTCGGCCGGCTTGAAATCCTTGATCCTGAGCTTCGAGGCGAAGGTGGTCTTCTCCCAGCCGTCCATGTCCCTGGGGCATTTGGTGACCACTATCATGTCGGCGTCCCAAAGGCGGGACGGCAGGTCGCGCAGACGGCCGAAGGGAAGCAGGCTGTCCTGGAACACGGGGCGGTTGTAATCGACCAGCACGATGTTGAGGGTAGCGTGCAGGTGCCTGAACTGCAGCGCATCGTCCAGCACGATGACATTTGCGGCGGGGATGTCCTTGTCCTTGCAGCCCCGTGCGCTGCGCACCGATGCCCTTTTCATGCCCATGGCCTTGCCGTCCTTGAAGCTGCCGGCTGAGAGCTTTTCGGGGTGGGTGAGGAAGTCGCAGCCCTCGACGCGATTTTTATCCACTGCCACGGTGACAGCGGGGAACTTCTTCTTGATCTGAAGGGGCTCGTCTCCGGCGAAGGCGGCGGAGGAATCGCGCATTATCTGCTGGAATCCCCTGCTGCGGCGCTTGTATCCCCTCGAGAGCATGGCAAGGTTGGACATCCCCCAGCGGGGAGAGTCCTGCAGCAGCCTGAGGGTGAGTTCGGTGAAAGGCGTTTTGCCGGTGCCTCCGGCGGTGACGTTGCCCACGCACACGGTGGGCACTTCCGCCCCCGCAGCCTTGCGCCACCGGCGCGCCCGTGATTTGAGTATTAGCCTGTGAATGAGCACCTTAAACGGTGAGGATTTCCTTTTCCTTGGCGGCTACCAGGTCGTCGATCGCCTTGATGTTCTTGTCGGTGACCTTCTGGACTTCGTCTTCGGCCTCCTTCTCGGTGTCTTCGCTCATGCCGTCGTTTTTCTCGGCCTTCTTGAGCATGTCGATAGCCTCCCTGCGGGCATTGCGCACGACCACCTTGGCATTTTCGCCGGAAGCCTTGGCCTTCTTCACCAGGTCCTTGCGCCTTTCCTCGGTGAGGGCGGGCACGGTGCAACGGATGATTTCACCGTTGTTCTGCGGGGTGAGGCCCAGGTTTGCGTCAATGATGGCCTTTTCGATAATCTTGATCATGCCCTTGTCCCAGGGCTGGATGGCGAGGGTCTTGGCGTCGGGGGCACTGACCGATGCCATCTGCGGGATGGGGGTGGGGGTGCCGTAGTAGTTGGCTACCACGTTGTTGAACACCGAAGGATTGGCCTTGCCGAGACGGTAAGTCTTGAGGTCTTCCTCCAGGAACATGACGGCCTCCTGCATCTTGTCGTCGATGCCGTTTACGATTTCTTTTGCTTTAGCGTCTAACATATCGGTTTCTTTTTGATTATGCATGCACGACGGTGCCGATCCTCTCGCCTTCGAGCAGGCGGAGAAGCGAACCGCTTTCGTTTATGTCAAACACCACGATGGGCACGGGGCCCTGTTCGCACAGGGCGAACGCGGTCTGGTCCATCACGTTGAGGTGGTTCACCAGGCACTCGTGGAATGTGATTTCATCGTACTTGCGGGCGTCCGGGTCCTTTTCGGGATCGGCGGTGTATACGCCGTCCACCCTGGTGCCCTTGAGGAGTGCGTCGGCCCCGATTTCAAGCGCCCTGAGGGCGGCGCCGGAGTCGGTGCTGAAGAACGGGTTGCCGGTGCCTCCGGCGATGAGTGAAACTCCGCCTTCTTCCAGGACCTTCACGGCCGATTCGCGCACATAGCCCTTGGCGATGGGTTCCATCGGGGTGGCGGTGAAGACCTCGGCCCTGATGCCTTCGCTGCGGAGGGCGCTTGCCAGCGCGAGCGAGTTGATGACGGTCGCGAGCATGCCCATTCGGTCGCCGGTGACGCGGTCGTAACCCTTTCCGATGCCCTGTATGCCGCGGAAGATGTTGCCTCCGCCGTTGACTATGGCCACCTGGTAGCCGTTGCGTACCGCGGCGGCGATTTCGCCCGCGAATTTCTTCAGGCTGCCTTCATCGATGCCTTTTCCGGAAGGGCCTCCGAGACTCTCTCCGCTAAGCTTTAACAAAACTCTTTTGTACATATCGTTGTCTTTAGATGCGAAAGATGCGGAAAACCGCAAAGTGAAAACAAAAATAGCGGAAAATTCGGAAACTCCCAATATTTAAACTATATTTGCGAAGATAACCGCAAATTTGCCACAGAGATGTTCATGTACAAATCTTCTATCGGGAAAAAGTTCGTCCAGGCCATCAGCGGCGCATTCCTGATTGTTTTCCTGCTCCTTCACGGCACCATCAATTTCTTTTCGGTAATCGATACTTTCACGGGTAAGTTCGGTGCCCCCGACGGCCTTTTCCAGAAAGGCTGCGATTTCATGGCCCTGCCCATCGTAGACATCATGGTGCCCATCCTGGCCCTTGGTTTCATCATCCACATCGGCTACGGCATCTGGCTTTCGGTTCAGAACCTGCACGCCCGCGGCGGCCTCAAGCGCTACGAGGTGCCCAACAAGGGTGCGGCGGACAGCTGGTCGTCCACAAACATGTTCATCCTCGGAATAGTCATCTTCGGCCTGCTGGCCTTCCATCTCACTCATTTCTGGGCCAAAATGCAGCTGCTGGACTTCACCGGCGGAGAGGCGGAAAACCCGTACATGCTCCTGCTCAAGACCTTCAGCAATCCCTGGATCCTTGCCATTTACGTAGTGTGGTTCGTGGCCGTTTTCCTGCATCTCGCCCATGGCTTCTGGAGCATGTTCCAGACCGTCGGCTGGAACAGCCAGATATGGTTCAAGAGGCTCAAGGTCATCGGCGTCATCGTCGCGGCCATCATTGTGATACTGTTCCTGGCCACTGCCGTGAACGCTTTCGTGCAGGCCCATTTCCTGCAGCCGGACCTCCTGCCGCAGCTTATGGGCATGTAAAAGTTTGATTTTCCCGAAATATTTTATACCTTTGCGGTCCCTATTTTGCGTAGGGATCGCAATTTATATGTATAACTAATTAAAGATCAACACAGTGGACACACAAAGCTACAAAACTGTATCGCTGAACAGCGCAACTGTAGACAAGCAGTGGGTGGTCATTGATGCGATGGATCTTCCTCTCGGCCGTCTGGCCTCCAGGGTTGCCCTTGTCCTTCGTGGCAAGAACAAACCCGGCTTCACCCCCAACGTCGACTGCGGTGACAACGTCATCGTCGTGAACGCAGAGAAGGTGCAGCTCAAGGGCAAAAAGATGACCAACCGCGTGTATACGCGCTACACCGGCTATCCCGGCGGACAGCGTTTCACCACGCCGAGGGAAATCCTCAATTCTACCCATCCCGAAAGGCTTGTGGAGAAAGCAGTCAGGGGTATGCTTCCCAAAACCCGTCTGGGCGAGAAGATCTTCCACAACCTGCACGTTTACGCAGGTCCGGAGCATCCGCACCAGGCTCAGAACCCCAAACAAATCAAGTTAAACGAAATCTAAACAGAGCAAATGGAACAGACACACGCCCTTGGAAGACGTAAAGCAGCTGTCGCTCGTGTTTATCTCGCTGCAGGCAAAGGCAACATCACCATCAACGACCGTCCGGTGGAAGACTTCTTCAAAGACGACTCCCTCCGTTACATCGTGAACCAGCCTTTCGCAGTGACCTCCACCGAAGGCCAGTTCGATACCCGCATCAACGTTGTTGGCGGCGGCATCAAAGGCCAGGCTGAGGCAATCAGGCTCGGTATTTCCCGTGCCCTTTGCGAGGTAGACAAGGAAGCATATCGTCCGGCTCTCAAGGCAGCAGGTTTCCTCACCCGCGACGCACGCGAGGTGGAACGCAAGAAACCCGGCCAGCCCGGAGCACGTCGCCGCTTCCAGTTCAGCAAGCGTTAACAGTACTTTACAAACAAGCACAGTTGCGGTTTAAACCCTTCACAGGATAGTTGCCGCACTGCGGAAAAGGCCGGAGACCGGCAAATGCCGCTGCTCCCCCTTGAAGAAAAGAGACCCGGAATCCGGGAACAAGAACAAAAACAACAACATTTAAAAAAATGTCAAGAACAAATTTCCAGGAACTGCTTGATGCAGGCGTACACTTCGGACATCTCGCCCGCAAGTGGAATCCTAAAATGGCACCGTACATCTTCGACCAGAAGAACGGCATCCACATCATCGACCTGCACAAGACTGTCGTCAAGATAGACGAGGCCGCGGAGGAAATGAAGGCTCTCGCAAAGTCGGGCCGCAAGATTCTCTTCGTCGCCACCAAAAAGCAGGCTAAGGACATCGTCGCCACCAAGGCCACCGAGGTCAACATGCCTTATGTAACCGAACGTTGGGCGGGCGGTATGCTCACCAACTTCCCCACCATCCGCAAGGCCGTCAAGAAGATGAGCACCATCGACAAGATGCACGAAGACGGCACTTTCGACAAGCTCGCAAAGCGTGAGCGCCTTCAGGTCACCCGCCAGAGGGAGAAACTCGAGAAGAACCTCGGCAGCATCCGCGACATGAGCCGCCTTCCCGCCGCACTGTTCATCGTGGACGTGCAGAAAGAGGCCAACGCCGTCAGGGAGGCCAATCGTCTCAACATCCCGGTATTCGCAATGGTTGATACATGTTGCGATCCCACTCCTATTGATTATGTGATTCCGGCGAACGACGATGCCACCAAGAGCGTAGAATGCGTTCTCGGCGCACTCTGTGCAGCCATCCAGGAAGGCCTGGAGGAGCGCAAGCTCGAGAAGGACAAGGAAGCAGCCGAGCAGGAGGCCACCTCCGTCGAGGAAAAGCCCGCTGCAAAGACTCTCCGTCCGCGCAGGAGCACCAAGGCCGCCAAGGAAGAGGCCCCCGCGGCCGAAGCCCCGAAGGCAGAGGAACCCGCAGCTCCCGCTGAATAATGTTCAACCTTTCTAAAACAGAAAACAATGGCTAATATCACAGCAGCAGATGTAATGAAGCTCCGCAAGATGACGTCCGCGGGCATGATGGATTGCAAGAAGGCCCTCATCGAGGCCGACGGCGATTTCAACAAGGCCGTTGACATCATCCGCGAAAAGGGCAAGCTCGTCGCCGCCAAGCGCGCAGACCGCGAAACCTCCGAGGGTGCCGTGAAGGCCCGTATCGAAGGTGGCCGCGCCATCCTCGTTTGCCTTGGCTGCGAGACCGACTTCGTCGCCCGCACCGAAGGCTTCCAGGCTCTTGCAGATGAAATTGCAGACGTTGCCTTCAAGAATTTCCCCGCCGACGTCGAGGCTCTCAAGGCCTGCAAGATGAACGACGGCGAAACCGTCGAGAAGGAAATCGAGGTGTTCACCGGCAAGACCGGCGAAAAGCTCTCGCTCGTTTACTACGGAAAGGTTGAGGCTCCCCACGTGTACGCCTACATCCACAAGCTCACCGGCAAGCTCGGCGCCATCGTCGGTTTCAATAAGACCGTAAACGAAGAGCTTGCAAAGGGCATCGCCATGCAGGTCGCTTC
>JAILQG010000040.1 GCA_024699055.1 Bacteroidales bacterium | reverse complement strand
GCCTAACGGACTGGGCCTGTCGTGCGTGAAAATCGAGAGCGTTGATCCCGAAAACGGAGTTATCCTCGTGTCGGGGGCCGACCTTGCCGACGGCACCCCCGTGTATGACATCAAACCCTATGTGGAATATGCCGACAGCCGTCCAGGAGCCCGCAACGGCTTTGTGGACGAGCGCCCGTGGGAGCCATTGGAAGTGACGGTTCCGGAGGAGATTGCCGCGGCGTTCACGCCCCTCGAGCTTTCCGCACTGAAGCAGATCCTCGCCGCCGACCCGAGGCCCCCTTACCAGGACGATCCGGAAAGGGAATACGGCCTGACATTCGCAGGCCGTAACGTAAAGTTCAGGGTTTCCGGAACCGTTGTCACGGTAATCCGGGCCGATGTTCAGAACGAAATGGAATAGGAGGGCAGGGGAGCCTCTTCTTCGCCTTTCCTGCCGGCCAGCTCGGCCCTGTATTCTTCGAACAGAGCCCTCATGGCGGGCATATTCTCTTGCTTGAGCGGCTCCTGCGAGGGAGATTCCATCGCCAGCGGGTCGATGGGGGTTCCGTTTTTCCACACCCGGAAATCGAGATGCGGTCCGGTAGCGGTGCCGGTGGAACCCACGTAGCCGATAACCTCGCCCTGGTGCACGACTTTTCCCACCTTGATGCCGGGGGCGAAATTGCGCAGGTGCAGGTATCCCGTCTGGTACTTGTTCGGATGCTTGATGTAGATGGTGTTTCCTCCGCCTCCGCCCCATCCGGCCTTGATTACCGTTCCGTCACCAAGCGCGCGTACAGGCGTGCCTGCGGGAGCCGCATAGTCGACTCCGGTATGGGCGCGCACGACATGGTGGACGGGATGAAGCCTGTGGTAGCTGAAGCGGGAGCTGATGCGGCTGTACTGAAGCGGTGCCTTCAGGAAGGCTTTCCGCATGCTTTCGCCCTTTTCGTTCCAGTATTTGTTGCCTCCGTCTCCCTGGTCGAAGCGGATTGCGTACAGGGAATCGGCACCGCGGCTGTAAACCGCGAAATCAATCCCTTGTACGTCAATTACTTCGCCTTCGCAGACAAGTTCGTGACAGATGGCCTGGAAACGGTCTCCTTCGTGCAGGCCGAAGAAGTTCACCGTCCATTCGTAGACGCTCTCAAAGGTAGCAATCAGCAGGGGAGACTCGCCCTGTTTTTGGAGGTCCTGCCAAAGCGAAGAGGTGATTGTGACATCAACGTAATGCTTGAGCGTGTCCACGGGCTTGACCACCTGCCAGAGCGCAAGGGAATCGGTGCATTTGAACACTGTCGAGCGGATCTTGTCGTTGGCGTATACTACGTATTCGAGACGCCTGGAGGTGGAATCGCCGCTGTAATAGGCATCTACACTGTTGCCGGCCCTGACCTTTCGGACATCGAAAACGGTGTCGCAGAGCAGGGACATGGAGTAGGCGTCGCCCCCCGACATGCCGAGACGCTGCATCAGGGTCGAGAAAGCCTCGCCGTTCCTGACGGTTCCATTTACTACGCTGAAGCTGTCGGTCAGGAAGCCGAGAGGATAGACGGTATCTTTCTGCACCGGTTCTCCGGCCGCTGCCGGAGACTTTCTCCAGCAGGAGGAGAAGGCCGGTGCCAGCAGCGCCAGCAGAAGGAGTGGAATCAGGAGCCTCTTCATTACTTGAGAAGACTGCCCAGGATGGAACGGGTTATCTGCCTGGTGGCGGTGGTAGCGGCGCTCTTGATGGCCTTGTTCGCGGCAGACTTGACCGTGGAGGTGGTCTTTTTCTTCTTGCCGGTTGCAGCGTTGGCCACGGAAGTGCCGAGGCTGCGCGAGGCGGAAGTTATGGCCGCACCCAGAGCCGCGGCTGCAATTTTGCCGAACACGCTCTTGGTGCCCTTGGAGTTGCCGTTCTTCTTGGCTTCCTTGACGCTCTTTTCTTTCTGCTTGGCGATTTCAGCCTCCTGACGTGCCTGTTCCTCCTCTGCCTTCTTGGCGTCGGCCAGAAGCACCTCGAATGCGCTTTCACGGTCAATCATGTTGTCGTACTTGCCGTAGATCATGCTGCGGTTGATGATCTCCTTGCGCTGATCGGGGGTAATTGCGCCTATCTGGCTGAGCGGGAAGAGGATCTTGGCCCTCTGGACGATGGAGGGAGCACCCTTTTCGTCGAGGAACGACACCAGGGCTTCGCCGGTCTCGAGTTCCATGATTGCGTCTTCGGTCTTGAAGGTCGGGTTGGCGCGGAAGGTTTCGGCGGCGCTGCGTACAGCCTTCTGGTCTTTGGGGGTGTATGCCCTGAGGGCATGCTGGATGCGGTTTCCGAGCTGGCCGAGAATGGATTCGGGGATGTCGGTGGGGCTCTGGGTGACGAAATACACGCCTACACCCTTGCTTCGGATTAGCCTGACCACCTGCTCGATCTTGTCGACAAGCGCCTTCGTGGTGTCTTCGAAGAGGGTATGCGCCTCGTCGAAGAAGAATACCAGCTTGGGAAGGTCGAGGTCTCCGACCTCCGGCAGCTTGGCGTAGATATCGCTGAGTAGCCAGAGCAGGAAGGTGCTGTAGAGCTTCGGGTTCTGCATCAGCTTGTCGGCGGCGAGGATGCTCATGATGCCCTTGCCGTTATTGGTCTGGAGCAGGTCGAAGATATCGAAGGACGGCTCTCCGAAGAACTTGTCAGCTCCCTGGGTCTCGAGAGTGAGGAGCGACCTCTGGATGGCTCCTATGCTGGCTTCGCTAACGTTGCCGTAGCTGAGACGGTATTCCGCCGCGTGTTCGGCGACGTATACGGTCATGGCGCGGAGGTCCTTGAGGTCGAGCAGGAGCAGTTTCTTATCGTCGGCCACGCGGAAGATGATGTCCATCACGCCGCTCTGCACCTCGTTGAGCCCGAGGAGTCTGCTGATGAGGAGCGGGCCCATGTTGCTGATGGTGGTGCGCATGGGATGGCCTTGCTCTCCGAACACATCGTAAACCCTTGAGGGGCAGCCCTCGAACACGGGATTCTCGATTTCGAATTCGGGCATTCTCTTTTCGATGAAGCCGCTCAGCCTGCCGGCCTGGCTTATGCCGCTCAGGTCGCCCTTCATGTCAGCCATGAAGCAGGGGACTCCGGCCTGGGAGAATGTCTCCGCCAGCACCTGCAGCGAAACGGTTTTACCGGTGCCGGTGGCACCTGCGATGAGTCCATGGCGGTTCGCCATTTTGCCGCAGAGGGAAATGGGGCCGTCTGCGCAGTGGGCCACATATAGGCCGCGTTCTTTGTCTAACATTATTATTTTATGCTTTAGTAATCAACGATATGCGAATTATTAATACCTCTTGTGACCCTTTTTCCCACGTTTTTTCGAGAAGAAGTAGCCGGCGAGCAGGGCTGCGACGACCACTCCTATGAGCACGTATGTGAATGTGCTGGCGTTGTCTCCCTTGACGCGGGACCACATGGCAAGGAGGTCTTCGGTCCTTTCTCCGGTGTCGTGCAGCACGCCGCAGCGTGAGATGATGGCGGCGGAGGGATACTGTACCGGATTGAGGCAGGCTTCAGCCGCCTCGGGCCCGAAAAAATAGGATGCATCCTCGGGTGCGAACGTGGCGTCGTCAACCTTTGCGGCGAGGATTTCAGGACCGCCGACGGCGGAGACATATCCTATCGCATCCATGTTGCGGAGGGCATTTTCCGGCATGCACATGAAATTGATGAACCAGCTGGCGGCCTTGGTATTCACGGCGTATTTTGGGATAACCCATCCGTCATACCAGACCGTGGAACCCTCTTCAGGAACGGAAAACGCCAGTTTTACACCTACTTTTTCGGCTTCTTCGATGGCCCACTGGGCGTCGCCGCTCCAGGACAGGTTGATCCAGCCTCTCTCCTTTGTCATCATTTCCTTGCCGAAATCGGCTTCCCAGCCCTGTACCCCGTCTTTCATCGAGTTCAGCCATTCTTCCACTGTCTGTATGCTTTCGGGGGAAGTGTCCCGCGAAACAGCGTCGCGGGTGATTGCCCCGGAGTCTATTTCGTCTTTCTTGAGGGCTATGAGAAGGGAAGTGTATACGTCACGGAAGGCGTCCTTGACGTAGATTTTCCCGGCATAATCGGGATTGCGGAGCACTTCCCAGCTCTTGCATTCTTCGGCACTGATGTATTTCGGATTGTAAAGCAGGCCGACTGTTCCCCACATGTAAGGGATTGCATAGTCGGCGACGTCGCGGCCGTTACCGTCCGTGTTTGCCATCATGACGCGCATGTATGGCGACACTCCCAGGGTGTAGTCGGGGATGTCCCCGAAATCGTGTGAAATGGGGAGAAGCATGTCCCCGCGGAGCATCCGTTCTATGATGTAGTCGCTCGGGCAGACCACGTCATAATCTTCGTGGCCGAGCTCTATCTTGCTGAGCATCACTTCGTTGATGTCAAAAAGCTGGTAGATGACATGCACTTCTTCGCCGGTCTGCTCCTTGTACCACTGTTCGAATTCGGTGAGGAGATCTTCGTCGATGTAGTCGGCCCAGTTGTAGATTTTGAGGGTGTGCTGGCGGTCGGCGGCCAGGGCGCCGAACCCCATTGCGAGGGCGAGAAGGAAGGAGAGCAGTTTTTTCATTTTTAAGCCTGTTGTTTTCTGTGGTTGCGCGATGAGCGCAGGTTGATTATAAGGAGCAGGGCCAGCACGACCAGAAAGATAATGGTCATGAGCGGCCTCAGTTCGGGCGTGAGGCCTCCCTTGCGGGCGTCTGCGTAGATGTATGTGCTGAGAGTGTCAAGCCCCTGGTTGCCCTTGGTGAAGAGGGTGACGGCGAAGTCGTCGATGGAAAGGGTGAAGGAGAGTATGAGCCCGCTGATCATCCCGGGGCGTATCTGCGGGATTATCACCTTGCGCAGTGCCTGCCATGGCGTGGCCCCCAGGTCGAGCGCGGCCTCGTAGGTGTTGGGATTCATCTGCCGGAGCTTCGGCATCACCGAAAGGACTACATATGGAGTGCAGAAAGTGACGTGGGCGAGCACTACCGTAACGTAGCCCTGCGTGACTCCGAGGGCCACGAAAAGGATGAACAGCGAGACGCCGGTGATGATGTCGGGATTCAGCATCGGGACATCGTTCAGGAAGGTGATGGCCTTTCGCATGCGGCCCTTCATGTTGAAGATGCCTATGGCGGCGATGCTGCCCAGAAGGGTGGAGAGAACGGCAGCTATCACGCCTATGCTGAGCGTGTTGCCTATTGCCTTGACGAGCGAGGAGGAGACGCCTCCGGAAAGGAGGTTGCCGTATAGCTTCAAGGAAAAGCCTGTCCAGTTGCCCAGCACCTTCGCCTCGGTGAAGGAGAAGATGGCGATGATGACGATGGGGGCGTAAAGCAGGATCAGCAGGAGCCAGATGTATGCGCGTGCAAAGAACTTTTTCATCAGATCAGCCCTCCCGTTTCATCTTCCCGCTTGCTGTCACTGTCCGTGAAGGCGGAGGTTATACCTATGATTGCCAGCATGATGAGAGCCAGGGCGGCGCCGTAGTTCCACATGCCGTTGTTGATGTTCTCCTGGATGGTGGTACCGAAAAGCTTGACCTTGTTGAGAGTGAGCAGCTCCGCCACCGCAAAGGTGGATATGGTGGGCATGAACACCATGAGCAGACCGCTCAGCACTCCGGGCATGGAGAGCGGAAGCGTGACTTTGGTGAACACTTCGGCCGGGGAAGCCCCGAGGTCCTGCGCTGCCTCGGCGTACGAGCCGTCCATCTTGTTCAGGGTGTTGTAGATGGGGTAGATCATGAACGGCAGGAAGTTGTAGACCATGCCAAAGATGAGCGCGCCCTCTCCCAGCGGCATCCTGAGGAAGTCGAACAGGGCGACGGTCGCAAGGGTGCGGATGAGCATGTTTATCCACATGGGGAGGATGAACAGGATTACCGTGACCGAAGAGCGGTTGAGCTCGCTGTTCGCCAGGATCCAGGCGGCCGGATAGCCGAGAAGAAGGCAGATCACCGTGTTGAGGAGCGCTATTTCTATGGAGTAGATGAAAGTGTGGAGGTCTTCGGGCGTGTTGAAGAACTTTGCGAAATTCTGCAGCGTGAAGGCCCCCGTGCGGTCCTGGAAGGCATAGAGCGCAATCAGCACGAGTGGCAGTGCCACGAAAAGTGCCAG
>JAILQG010000023.1 GCA_024699055.1 Bacteroidales bacterium | reverse complement strand
GCTGGCCGATGAAATCAACCGCGCCCCCGCAAAAGTGCAGTCGGCGTTGCTCGAGGCCATGCAGGAACGCCAGGTAACCCTTGGCGACCAGACCTACAAACTCCCTGAGCCCTTCCTCGTGATGGCAACCCAGAACCCGGTTGAGCAGGAGGGTACCTATCCTCTGCCCGAGGCCCAGGTGGACCGTTTCATGCTGAAGGTCAAGGTGGATTATCCCGCCAAGGAGGAAGAGAAGCTCATCCTCCGCATGAATTCCACCGGAGAATTCCCGCAGCCCGCCGTCGTGGTGTCGCCGGAGGACATCATCCGTGCCCGCGAGGTGGTCCGCGATGTTTACATGGACGAAAAGATCGAACGCTACATAGTGGACATGGTCTATGCCACCCGCACTCCCGCCGAATACGGCCTGGGCGAGCTGAAGGGCCTTATCTCCTACGGCGCCTCCCCGCGTGCGAGCATCTCGCTTGCGGCAGCGTCCAGGGCCTACGCCTTCATCAAGAGGCGCGGCTACGTCATTCCCGAAGACGTCAGGGCGGTGTGCCCCGAAGTGCTCAGGCACCGTATCGGGCTCACCTATGAGGCCGAGGCCGAGAACGTCACCACCGAGCAGATCGTGGAGAAGGTGATCAACGCCGTAATCGTGCCGTAATGCCGAATACTTCAGCCACAGACCTTCTCAGGAAAGTCCGGAAGATAGAAATCCGGACCAAGGCTCTCTCGCACCAGATTTTCGCAGGGGAGTACCATTCCGCGTTCAAAGGGCGCGGCATGGCCTTCAGCGAAGTTAGGGAGTACCAGTACGGCGACGACGTGCGTAATATGGACTGGAACGTGACGGCCAGGCTCAGAAGCCCGTATGTGAAGGTTTTCGAAGAAGAGCGCGAACTCACCGTGGTGCTCCTCGTGGACGTGAGCCGCAGCGGCCTGTTCGGCACTTCGGTTCGCACCAAGCGCGAGCTGCTCACCGAGATTGCGGCGGTGCTCTCTTTCAGCGCCATCCTCAACAACGACAAGGTGGGGGCCCTGTTCTTCAGCGATCACGTTGAGAAGTTCATAACCCCGTCGAAAGGCCGCACCCACCTGCTGCACATCATCAGGGAGATGCTGGAACTGGAACCGACCAGCGACGGCACCGATATCGGCGCCGCGCTGAGGTATCTGACCAACGCCATCAAGAAAAAGTGCACTGTGTTCCTGCTCAGCGACATGCTGGATGTGGATGCGGACGGCAGGCCCCGCTACGAGGATGCGCTGAAGGTGGCGGCAGGCAGGCACGATCTTTCCGTGATTAAGGTCCACGACCCCGTGGATTATGCGCTTCCTTCCGTCGGAATCGTCAACATCAAGGACAGCGAAAGCGGAAAAAGCGCGTGGGTGGACACCTCCAGCAGGGAGGTGCGCCGCGCTTACGGCAGCTGGATGAGCACGGTGGGCGCGGAAGAGCAGCGCATCTTCAACCTGTACAATATCGATAACGTAGACATCGCCACTGGCTCCGATTATGTGAAGGGCCTCATGGCGTTATTTGCCGGAAGAAGATGAAACTGCTGATTGCCATACTGTTCCTGCTTCTGGACCCGGTCCCGTCGGGAAAGGCTTTCCTTACTCCGCTGCAGCAGAGGGACTCCATCCTCATTGCCGACCAATTGGAGTACGGTTTCACCCTGGAAGGCGTGAAAGACGGTACCCAGCTGTTCCTGCCCGACTTCTCGTCCGTCAGCAACGACACTCTCACGCTGGTGAAGGACTGGCGGATCGATACCCTTAAGACCGACCGTAAAACCGGCGCCAGGGATATCAGGGCCTCGATAGTCATCGCTCCCTTCGAAGCCGGGGAATACCATCTTCCCAAACTGCTCGCACGCCGTGTAGTGGACGGGCAGGCCGACACCCTCGAGTTCGAGGCGCAACAGATGAACGTGACCACCATCCAGATCGATACGGCCACGTTCGTGCTCCACGACATCAAGGGGCAGATAGGGTATCCCGTAACGTTCAAAGAGTTGCTGCCGTGGCTGCTGGCGGGGCTGGGAGTCGCCGGCCTTGCCGTACTCGGCATAATTCTGCTCAGGAATTCCCGCCGCCGCAGGGAAGAGGCCGGAAAGCCGAAGGATCCGCCCTATGTGGTGGCCCTCCGCAAGCTCGACCGCTACCGCGGCAACAAGTATTGGGCTGCCGACAGGCAGAAGGCCTTCTACTCGGGAGTGACCGACGCACTGAAGGAATATATAGACGCCCGCTTCGGGGTGGATGCCCCGGAGATGACCACCGCCGAGCTCTTCGACGCCCTTAAGCGCGAAAAGGAAGTCTCGCCGGAAATGTACAATGAATTGAAGGACCTTTTCGAAAGGTCCGATTTCGTGAAATTCGCCAAGATGGTGGTTGACGACGAAGAGAATGCCACCGTGCTTCCCGTCGCCGTGAAGTTCGTCACAGATACATACCAGACCGAAGAAAATGTTCTTTGAATATCCAAAACTCCTGTGGCTGCTCGCGCTGCCCCTGCTTCTGCTTGGACTTTACGTCTACAGGCAGATTAAGGGGCGTTCCCCCCATCTCCGCGTCAGCATCGCCGCACCCTGGCTCCGGAAGGGCAGCGTGGCGCTCGCGGTGTTGAGGCATCTGCCGATGGCGCTGTTCACGGCTGCCATGGCGCTGCTCGTCGTCGCCCTGGCAAGGCCGCGCTCTTCTAGCGAAGTGGAGAAGGTGAATTCCGAAGGCATCGACATAGTGTTCGCCATGGACGTCTCCACTTCCATGCTTGCCCGCGACTTCACCCCCGACCGCGTTTCCGCTGCCAAGGACATAGCCGTGGAATTCATCTCCCAGAGGCCCTCCGACCGCATGGGAATCGTGGTGTTTGCGGGCGAAAGCTACACCCAGTGCCCCCTCACTACCGACAGGGCAACCCTCATAAATCTCATGAAGGAGGTGCAGACCGGCCTCATAGAGGACGGTACCGCAATCGGCAACGGCCTTGCCACCGCAGTGGCGCGCATGATGGATTCGGATGCGCCAAGCAGGGTGGTCATCCTGCTCACCGACGGCAAGAATAATTCCGGGGAGATAGCTCCGGAAACCGCCGCCGATATCGCCGCGACCTACAACGTGCGCGTATATACGATAGGTGTGGGCGCGAACGGCGAGGCTCCGTATCCGGTAATGACACCCTGGGGTGTGGAAGTCCGCAAGGTGCCCGTGGAGATAGACGAAGACCTGCTCCGCAGGATTGCCGAAACCACCGGAGGGCAGTATTTCCGCGCCACGGACAACACCAAGCTCAGTGAAATCTACTCCCAGATCAACAAGATGGAAAAGGTGCGTACCACCATCGACAGTTTCCCGGTGTACAAGGAACTGTATGGAGGATACGCATTTGCGGCGCTTGTGTGCCTGCTCCTCATGCTGGCTCTGGAATTATTTGTAAGGAGGCTGCCGTAATGCTGTTCTTTGCCAACGATAAATTCCTCTGGCTGCTCCTGCTGCTTCCCGTGCTCCCGCTCGTGTATGCGCTGGTGCTAAGGTTCCGCCGTGCGAGAATCAGGAAACTCGGAGACCCGGCCCTGGTGGAGCAGCTCATGCCCCATTATTCCAGCGCTAAAGGCTGGGTGCGCCTGGTGCTCATAGATCTGGCGATAGCCTCCCTGGCCATAGGGCTGGCCCGTCCGCAGATAGGCGCGAAGCTCTCCAACCGCGAGACGAAGGGTGCCGAGATCATGATCTGCCTGGACGTCTCCAATTCCATGCTTGCCAGGGACTATTCCCCGAATCGCCTCGAGAGGGCGAAGCTGGCCATCAGCCGCCTTGTGGACAAGCTCCAGGACGACCGCATCGGCCTCATTATTTTCGCAGGAACATCGTTCGTTCAGCTGCCCGTGACCACCGACTACGTGTCCGCCAAGATGTTCCTCGGCAGCATCAACCAGCAGAGCATCCCCGTCCAGGGTACTGCCATCGGTGAAGCGGTGCTCACGGCCATAAAGAGTTTCAGCTCGCAGAGCGAGAAGAGCCGCGCGATAATCGTCATTACCGACGGCGAGAACCACGAGGACGACCCAGTCGAGGCCGCCCGCCAGGCTGCCGAACTGGGCATCAAGGTTTACACCATAGGAGTGGGTTCCCTGCAGGGCGAGCCCATCCCCGTCGACGGCGAACTGCTGAAGGACAAGGACGGAAAGATAGTGGTGACCAAACTCGACGAAGCCACTCTCCGAAAGATGGCGCAGGCCGGCGGAGGCGCGTACGTACATGCCGGCAACGAGGAATTCGGCCTCAATCCCATTATCGACGACCTTCGGAAACTCGAGGACGAGCATTTCCAAAGCGTAGTGTTCGAAGAGTATGACGAGCAGTACATGTATTTCGTCGCCGTGGCCATAGTCCTGCTTGCAATAGCATTCCTCGTAGGCGGCAGGCGCGCAAAAAGGAGATTGTTCGAATGAAGCGTATAGTTTATTGCATATTGCTCATAATGAGCGTGTTGCCTCTGTCTGCCCAGGTGGACAGGAAGGAGGTGCGCGCGGGCAACCGCAAATTCCGCAAGGGCGATTTCGCCGCCTCCGAGATCGATTACCGGAAGGCCGTTCTCAAGGACTCCCTGTCGGTGGCGGGGGAATACAACCTGGCCTCTTCGCTATACCGGCAGCAGAATTATGAAGAAGCCGCCGAAGCCCTTGGGCGCGCGGACGCCGAGGTTGCCGGAACTCCCTATGCGGCGGACTATTACTACAACGAAGGCGACGTGGCCCTGCAGCGCAAGAACTACAGCGCCGCCGTGAATGCTTTCAAGCAGGCCCTGCTCCTGAATCCCGGCGATATTGACGCGAAGGAGAACTACATCTATGCGAAGGAGATGCTGAAGAACCAGCAGGGTGGCGGAGGCGGCCAGGACAATCAGGACCAGCAGAATCAGCAGGACCAGAACGATCAGAATCAGGATCAGAACCAGAATCAGGACGATCAGAATGATCAGAATCAGGACCAGCAGAACCAGGATCAGCAACAGCAGCAACAGCCGCAGCCACAGGAGCAGAATATCTCCCAGCAGCAGGCCAGGCAGATGCTGAAAGCCATCCAGGCCCAGGAAAAGGAGACTCAGGACAAAGTCAAGAAAGAGAAGGCGGCGATGCTCAAGAGCCGCCGGAAAGAAAAGAACTGGTAGAGATGAGAAGAATACTCGGCATATTGGCATTTTTGGCCCTGGCGCTGCCGCTCGGGGCACAGGAACTCACGATAGACGCACCCAACCTGGTGGCGTCGGACGAGCAGTTCAACGTGACCTTCACCTTCGACGGCGAGGACGCCCCTTCCGATTTCAGCTGGAGTCCGGGAAGCGATTTTAAGCTGGTCTGGGGACCGCAGAAGGGCACATCCACTTCTATCAGCATCGTGAACGGCAAGCGCAGCAAGAGTTCCAAGACTACTTACACCTATGTGCTGATGCCGAACAAGGCAGGTACCTTCACGATCGGCCCCGCCACCGCCACGGTGAAGGGACGGCAGATCAGCTCCGGAACCAAGTCCATCCAGGTGGTGTCCGAGGGGCAGCAGCGCTCCGGCCAGACAGGCGGAGGGAACGGCAGGCAGGGATCAGCCGCCTCCGACGGCACCATTTCCGACAAGGACATTTTCATGCGGCTTACTCTTAGCAAGTCCTCCGCGGTTGTGGGGGAAACCGTTTCCGCCACGCTGAAACTCTACCAGAGGGTGTCGGTCGCCGGGTTTGAAGATGCGCGCTTCCCCTCTTTCGACGGCTTCTGGAGCCAGGAGGTGCAGGCGCCTTCCAATATCGAATTCCACAGGGAAACGGTTAACGGACAGATATATAACACCGCCGTACTGCGTTCGTGGAATCTCGTCCCGCAGAGGGCCGGGGACCTCAGGATAGACCCGGCGGAACTGGTGTGCCTGGTGAATGTCAGGGTGTCTTCCGGCAACAATGGAAGCATCTTCGACTCGTTCTTCCAGGACGACTACCGCACTATCCGCAAGAGGGTGGTGACGCCAGCATATACGGTTCATGTCTCGTCCCTCCCGGCCGGGGCTCCTGCCTCGTTCGGCGGAGGCGTCGGAAAGTTCACCCTCAAGGCGTCGCTTTCCACCGATTCGCTGAAGACTCACGACGCCGCCTCGCTCGTGGTGACCGTCAGCGGTACTGGCAACGTGTCCCTGCTGGAGGCCCCGAAGCTGTCATTCCCGCCTGATTTCGAAGTGTACGACGTGAAGACTTCCGGAGGAAAGGGCAGCAAGACCTTCGAGTATCCCTTCATTCCGCGCAGCCATGGCGATTTCGTCATAGGGCCGGTGGAATACAGCTATTATGACATTGCCGAAGGCCGGTACGTGACTCTTGCTTCGGCTCCCATGCCGCTCCATGTAGAGCGCGGGGCAGTTACGGAGCAGCAGGGGCCGGCGCCCGGACAGTTCACTCCTTCCGCCCAGAAGGACGTGAAAGACCTGGGAACCGACATCCGCTTCATCTCCACCCGCAAGCCCGCGTTCTCGGGAGGCGCCGCCTTCTTTGTGTGGTCTCCGCTGTTCTGGGGCATCCTGGCGCTGCTGGCCGTGCTCGCAGCCGCGGTATATTTCGCCTTCCGCAAGATGGCAGCCATGAGGGCCGATGTCGCCGGCAGCCGCAACAGGGGCGCGGTAAAGATGGCGCGGAAGCGCCTTGCCGCGGCAGGGGAGTATCTTCAGAAAAATCTCTACACTGCATTCTATGAAGAGCTGCACAGGGCGTTGCTGGGCTTCGTTTCCGACAAGCTCAACATGGACGCCTCCGACATGACCCGCGAAAACATCGCGGCGAAGTTCGTGGAATCCGGTGTGACTGACGGGCTCGCGGAGGAATTCTGCAGCCTGCTCGACGCCTGCGACTACGCCCGCTACGCCCCCGATGCCGGACATGAAGCCATGAACGCACATTACGAGAGCGCGGTTTCCGCCATTTCCAGAATAGATTCCTGCATGAAGAAGAAAGTTTCCCCGCGCACCGCGGCTCTCCTGGCGCTGCTGATGCTCGTGCCGTTCGCCGGCCGTGCGGCCGATTATCCCGATTCCCTCTGGAATGCGGGCGTGAGCGCATATTCCGAAGGACAGTGGGCCGAGGCCTCCAAGGCCTGGGGCGAGCTGGTTTCGGCGGGCATGGTCTCACCGGAACTCTACACCAATCTGGGCGACGCCTGCTTCAAGAATGAAGATTACGCCCATGCGATCCTGTATTACGAACGCGCCCTCAAGCTTGATCCTTCATACAGCGATGCCAGGTACAATCTGCGTTTCGCCGGGCAGCGGGTCCAGGACCGTATCGAATCGGTGCCGGAATTCTTCCTTGTAAGCTGGTTGCGCTCAGTCGGCTGGAAGCTCTCTTCCAATGCATGGGCCATACTCTTCCTGGTGCTTTTCGCAGCCGCGCTGGCCATGCTGCTGCTCTTCCTGCTCGGTCGTTCTGCCGGCGGCAGGAAAGCCGGATTCTTTGCAGGAATCGTGCTCCTGCTGCTGTCCATTGGCGCTTTGGGCTTCGCTTCCTGGCAGAAAAAAGACTTCGAGAACTCCAACGCGGCCATAGTCATGAGCCCTGTTGTTTCAGTGAAGAGCGCTCCCGGAGGAGGGGACAGCAAAGACCTGTTCATCCTGCATGAAGGGACCAAAGTGCTTGTATGTGATTCGGTTGCGGAATGGCTGAATATCGAATTGTCCGACGGCAGACAGGGGTGGGTAAGAGCAGATAATGTCGAAAAAATTTGAGATTCTAAAATATTTTCTTAAATTTGCCGCTTGGAGCACTATTGTGCGCCGAAATTGTTAATAACGTGTTAATACTTTTATATTAAACTTAATTTATATCGGTATGAAAAAATTTTTCGTATTTGCAGCCGCTCTTCTCGTAAGTGTTGCAGCTTTCTCGCAGGAGACCAACAAGGACGAGAACGGCAAGACCATCTGGGGTCCGTATGAAACGAACTCGTTCTTCGACAACACTTTCATCAACCTCGGTGGCGGCGTCAACACTGCTATGAAGTCCCTCAAGAACCCCAAGACCTGGGGTAACTTCGGAATCGCCGCTCAGGCAGACTTCGGCAAGTGGTTCACTCCCGACTGGGGTGCCCGTATAGGCTATCGCGGCATCGCCAACGACATTAAGGATTTCGCAAACGTAGCCAATAAGTTCCACTTCGGCAAGGCCGACCTCCTCTGGAACTTCTCCAATGCAGTTGCAGGTTACAAGGAACTCCGCGTCTGGGATATCGTTCCCTTCGTCGGCGGCGGTCTCCTCGCTACCAACCAGGGCAACAGCATGAACCTCGAGTACGGTGCTGAAGGCGGTATCATCAACAACTTCCGTCTTGGCAACCGCGTCGATCTCAACCTCGAGCTCGGTACCATCCTCGGCCGTGGCGCTGCCTACAACGTAGGTGCCGGCCGTGTCATCCTCTTCCCGTACGCCACCCTCGGCCTCGGCTTCAACCTCGGCAAGACCAACTGGACCCGCAAGGCTACCACCGTTGCAGCCTACACCGCAGCCGTTGCAGCCGCTGAGGCAGCAGCAAATGCCGCCAAGGCTAACGTAGATGCAGCCCTCGCCGCCAAGAACGCCGCTGAGGCCAATGCCAAGTCCCTCGCCGACGAGAACGCAAAGCTCCGCAAGGAACTCGAAGACGCTATCGGCCAGGCAGCCGACTACGACGTCCTCTTCGACGAGCCCATCTATGCTTTCTTCAAGATCGGCTCCGCCAAGCTTTCCAACGCTGAGAAGAAGCACATCGAGTATGCTGTGAAGAACATCATCTCCCGTGGCGACAAGGTTAAGCTGAACATCTTCGGTGACGCTGACAAGGGCACCGGTTCCAAGAGGACCAACGAGAAGCTCTCCCAGAAGCGTGCTGATGCAGTCTACAAGCTCCTGACTGCAGAGCTCGGCCTCGATCCCAGCCGCTTCGAAGTGGTTAGGGGTAAGTTTGACGGTGTAGACGATCTCACTCCTGCAGAACTCAACCGCTGCGTTGTTATCACGAAGTAGTAATCTGCAATCCGAAACAGAAAGAGGATGGCCAATCGGTCATCCTCTTTTTTTGTATGTGGCGTCTGTTACTGTTTCAAGGAATCCAGGTAGGAGACGACGTCACCGACGGTGACGAAGGTGGCCAGGGCCTTGTCGGGAATGACGATGCCGTAGTCGTCTTCGAGCCTCATGAGAAGCTGGAGAATGTCGAGTGAATCGGCGCCGAGGTCCTTCTTGATCTGGGCGTCGAGGGTAACCCTTTCGGGGTCGACCCTGAGCTGGCGGGCCAGCACTGTCTTAACGATGTCGTACATAAGGCTTTAGTATTCGTAATGTTCGTATTTGGCTATGATTTCTTCCATGCGCTCCTGCATGCCGCTCTGCTCCAAGTTATAGGCCTGCCATACGCACTTGCGCACAGACGAGGCGTTCGATGAGCCGTGGCCCTTGACCACTGTCTTGGAAGTGCCCAGCAGCACGCTGCCGCCGTAATTCTGGTAGTTCATGAATTCCTTCTCTTCCTTGAACATGCGGCTCATGAGGGCTGCGCCTATCTTGTAGATGGTGCGGGAGTAGATGTCTTTCTTCAACTTCTTAAGCAGTTCAAGGGCGGTGCCTTCGGTGGTTTTCACCAGAACGTTGCCCGAGAAACCGTCCGCCACCACCACGTCGTAATTTCCGGAGAGGAGATCGCGGCTTTCCATGTTGCCCACAAAGTTTATCTCGGGGGTCTCCTGCAGCATGCGGTAGGCTTTCTGCCTGATTTCATCACCCTTTTCGGCTTCCTTTCCCACATTGAGCAGGGCAATCCTGGGTTTTTCCACCTTGAACACATACTCCATGTAAAGGCTGGACATGATGGCGAACTGCCTCAGATGCTCTTCTGTCACCTCGACGTTGGCGCCGGTGTCGCAAATGCCGACGATCCCTCCGTTCATGGTGGGCAGGATGGGGCAGAAGGCTGGGCGGATGACGCCCTTCACGCGCCCTATCCTGGTAAGCGCGGCGGCTACCAGGGCCCCGGTGGAGCCGGTGCTGACCATCGCCGAATAATCGTCGCTGTCGCGAAGGAGACGGATGGCCTTTATCATGGAGCTCTCTTTCTTGAGCCGGACGGCGTCTATGGGCTTTTCGTCGCAGCCTATCACTTCGGGAGCATGGACGATTTCCACCCTGGCAGGGTCGTACTTCCTGCCTTGCAGGCAGGTTTTCAGCACTGCTTCGTCGCCGGTGAGCACTACGGTCAGATCAGCGAAATCCTGCAGCGCGAGGAGCGCCCCTTCCACGTTTGCGAGAGGGCTGCGGTCGCCCCCGAAACAGTCTATAAGTATTTTCATATCAACGGTTTGACGTATGCACGATGGAGTTTTATCTTTTGCTCGTCGAAGCGTTTCCACTGGTTCTGAATGGCCCAGTTGTCTTCCAGGTTCATGTTGGTCTCGGCATACTGGATGCCGGGTTTGCGGAGCATGTCGATGAGACCTGCGGAAACAATGACGCTCACGCCGCGGTTCAGCCATTCGGGGTCTACGCCCACGAGGCCGAGATCTATTACCGAAGGGCTCTTGCGGGCCTTCAGGAAGCGCAGGATCGCGCCCGGCGTAAGATGGCCCCGCGAGGGACGGAAAGCGTCACCTATGGACGGGAAAGCGATTCCGAAGCAGACCATCTTTTCGTTCTCGTCGAGGATGACGGCCACCTTGTCGGTGTCGACTATCATCTCGAAATTGTCCACCATCAGCTTTTTCATGCCCTCGGTGAAGGGCACGGTGCCGTAGAGCAGGTCGTAGGACTTGTCGATGAGCTCGAAGATGCCGTCGGCGTACTTCTTTATGAATTCCCGGGTGTTGCGGGCGGTGCCGAGATGCAGCTTATAGCGGCGCATCACGTAGTCGGACATCTTCTGCAGGTCTTCGGCCCCCTCCTTGGGCAGGCGCAGGCGGCTGCCTGTCCAGTCCACCTCTTTCCTGTAACCGAGCCGTTCGATGAACTCGCCGTAATACGGGGGATTCCAGGTCTCCTCGAAGGTGGCGGGATACTCGTAGCCGCCGACCAGAAGACCCTCGCGCTCGAGGTCCGAGAAACTCAGGGGACCGCATGCGGTGTCCATTCCCTTGTCGCGCGCCCAGGCTTCCACGGCATTGAAAAGGGCCTCAGCAACCTCGAAATCCTCGATGCACTCGAAGCGGTTGAAACGCACCCTCTTCTCGCCGTTCTTGGCGTTGGCGTCCTTCTGGATTATGCCTGTGATACGGCCTGCCATGGAACCGTTCATATAGGCGTTGAAGCATACGAAGTCACAGCTGCCGGCATAGACGAAGTCTTTCCGGAAAATCTTCTTCTCGTCTATGTAAAGCGGGGGAGTATAGCAGGAATTGCCCTTGTATAGCTTTTCCGGGAAGCGGAGGAATTCCCTCCGCTGGCGGCGTGTAGCCACCTTTTCTACCCTGACCATATGCTATCTGTGTTTTCCGTGGAAGCAGATGCCCAGGCCGTTGGGGCCGCAGTGGCTGCCAATAGTGGGATTCACCTGCGTTTCGACTATCCTGAGACCGTCCCCGAATTTTGCGCGGAGCATCTCCTTTGCCATGTCTACGAGTTCGGGGCAGTCGGAACTGCCTATCACCACGCGGTGGGCCTTTACGTCCTCTCCGAGTTCCTCGACGTATTGCACCAGCCTCGCCACAGCCTTGTTGCGGCCGGTTTCCTTGCCCACTGTGACCATCTTTCCTGCGTCGTCCAGATGGATGACGGGACGGATGCCGATGAAACCGCCCATGGTGGCGGCCAGGCCGCTCACACGTCCGCTCCTGCGGAAGAACTTGAGGTCGTCGGCGATGAAGTACATCGGAAACTTGGGAACCTCCGTCTTCGCCCATTCGGCCACCTCCTCCGGAGTCTTGCCTGCCTTGAGGAGGTCCGCCACCTCTAGCACGACATTGTACGAAAGGGCGCTGATGCCCAGGGTGTCAATGCTCCAGAACTTGCGTCCGGGATACTTCTCTTTCAGTTTGGCGACCGCCATGTCCATGATGGTGAAGGTGTTGGAGGTGCCGGAAGAGAAATGTACGTACATTATGTCATTGCCTGCGGCGAATTCGGGCTCGAAGATCTTGATGTACGCCTCCTCGCTCATCGCGCTGGTGGTGGGAATGGTTCCCGCGCGGAGCATTTCATAGAAGGCATGCGAGTCGAACTCTTCGAAGTCTACGTAGGGATAGATAACCTTTTCGCCCACGGTATAGGGCATACTGATCAATTTAATGCCGTATTCTGCGCACTCTTTCGGGGTGATGTCGCAGTCGGTGTCGGAGAAGAAAGTCAGCATAATACAAAAATATAGTCGTAAACGGGCTGTGAGCCCTTGTTCATAATGATTTCAAGATTGGGATAGGCAGAGGCGATCTTCTGCCTGGTAGATGCGGCTTCGTCGTCGGGGACGTCCGCGCCGGTGAACACCAGCATCACGTCGCGGGAGGCGGCTCCGAGCGCTTCGCAGAGCCTGAGGGCGGCCTGTTCGCGAACTGCATCGCCCGCGAGGATGGTCTTGCCGCTGTAGCCCACGTAATCGCCTGTGTGTATGGAGATTCCGCCGCTGTCTGCATCGCGGATGGCGGCGGATACCATGCCGGTTTTAATGCCCTGCATGACTTCGCACACCCCTGCAATCATAGCATCGGTGTCGTCGCTGTCGCGGTCTACGGATCCTATGCCATAGTAGCCCTGACCGAAATCGGCCGAGGGAACCACGTCCACATCGGCGCCTTTGAAAAGGGTTGCAGCCTGTTCGGCCGCCATGCGGATATTGGGATTATTGGGAAACACGAGTATGTGCCGGGCGTTCACCTTGCCGAAAGCGTCCAGGAAGTCCTGGGTGGAAGGGTTCATTGTCTGCCCTCCGGGGATGACGACGTCCGCCCCTATCTGCCGGAAGGCATCCGAAAGCCCCTCGCCGCTGGCGACGGTGACGATACCGTACTTCTTGGCCGGCGAACGGAAGTAGGCGTTGTTCTCGTTCCCGGTCTGATGGTGCTGCAGGGTCATGTTCTCCACCTTTACCGTGAGGAACTCGCCGAACTGCTGCATGTAGTTGAAAACCTCGCCGGGATGGAAAGTGTGCACGTGAACCTTGAAGATGCTGCCGTCGCGGAACGCCACCACCGACTCGCCATGGCTGTTGAGCCAGTCGATCAGGGGCTTTTCGTCGAAACCGGCGAGATCGACCTTGGAGCTCTGCAGACGGAGCAGGAACTCGGTGCAGTAACCGAATTCGAGGACGCTGTCCTCGCCGAAGACCGAAAGGTCGACCGAGGGAGCCTGCCCCGATGAGGGAGCCGTCCCGGCCAGGTCGTCCACGGCCCCTTCCACAGCATTTTTCATACCTTCCACAATATACACCAGGCCTGCGCCGCCGCTGTCCACTACGCCGTTGTCCTTGAGCACTTTAAGCAGCTCGGGAGTGTGTTCCAGCGAAATGCGCATGGCATTCAGCAGGGTTTCGAAATAACGGCGGAAGTCCCCTTGGCTGTCGGCGCCGGCCACACCCTCCCTGAGGACGGTGATGATGGTGCCTTCAACAGGGTTGGAAACAGCCGAATACGCTTCCTTCACCGCAGAGCCCATGGCCTTGGAAAAATCGGCGACCCCGGCCGATTCGAGCCCTTCGAGCCCCTTCGCGAGGCCGGCGAAGATACGGGAGAGGATGACTCCCGAATTGCCCCTCGCCCCAAGCAGCATCCTGCCCGAAACTGCGGAGGCGGTGTCTGAGATGGAACCGGGAGCGGCGTCCAGAGCCTCGCAGCCGGTCTTGATGGTCATATACATGTTGTCTCCGGTATCGCCGTCCGGAATGGGGAACACGTTCAGATCGTTTACGGCCTGCTTCTCTCTTCCCAGCGCTGCAGCTCCCGTGCGGAGCATCCCGGCGAAGGACGGGCCGTCTATAGTAAAGGTTTCAGTCATCAGTCGTCGCTTTTCACGTCTGTCTTAGGTTTGCAACTGCAAAGATAATCATTCTGCCGCGTTTATGCATATTATTATGTATTGGAGAAGATGCAGGATTGGTGTACTTTTGTCAAGATACAAACAATTATATCATGGAAAAGATTAAAGAAAAGGGATGGCTCCTCATTATTCTGGGTGGCCTTTGGCTGATTACCGGTTCTTTTATTTTGATTTACAATGGAATAGAGGCGAAGCGCGCAGCATCGTCAATATCCGAGGCGGCGAAAGCCTGTGTCGAATTGACTGACGGCTCCGCCCGGGACGGGCAGCTGGTGCATGCCACTGGCATGGTAACCACTGATGAAACGCTTACTGACCGGGCGCTCGGAATGAGCGGGAATCTGATAAGGCTCGACCGCAAAGTCGAATACTTCCAGATAGTTGAAAGTACCGAAGAGGAAAGGGAAAAGGATGGCCAGGGGCGCGAGACAGTCACGACCATCTACAACTATGACGTTGCCTGGACGGATAAACCCGTCGATTCGAAGTATTTCTACAGTAATGAGTATGCCGGCAAAAACTTCGTCATCAAGGAATACCCGCAATGGTCGGCCACAGCCTCGGATGTGCGTCTCGACGGTCGCAGGCTTCCGGCTTCCATGGTGGAACAGGCTGAGGTCATTAGTGAAATCAGCACCGCCGATGTGGATATCATCGAAATAATGCTCTCTACAGGCCGCAAGGGCCTCAATGTCTCTGCGTATGACAATGTGATCTATATCGGAGACAATCCGGATGAGCCGCACATCGGCGATGTCCGCATAACCTATACGGGAATAAAGCCGGGGACCATGTCCGTCATGGCAGCCCTGACGGGAGACGAGTTCGTGCCATACAAGGTGGAAGGCGGCAAGGAAATCGCCTGGCTCATGAACGGCGAATGCACCGTGAAGGATTTCATCGCTGCGCGTAAAAAGGAAGCCGGTTCCACTGAAGGGCTGGGCTGGGTGCTCGGGGTATTGCTTTGCATCGTCGGAACCTGGGCCCTTCTTGGCGGAGTCCGCAAGCGCCTCACTCCGGTTCCGGTACTGTCAGTTTTTGCCGAAGCGGACAAACTGTTCCTGTGCTCCCTGGGCGTCGCCGCCGGATGGTCGCTCTTCTGCGTCGGCCTGGGCAGGCTGGCACTGACCCCGCTCATCTCCCTCCTTCTTATGGCTGCAGGAGCCGGATTGCTGTACGGGCTGTACGCAGTCAGGAACAGGTAATCCAGTCTATTTCAGGGTGTCCGTCCATCCGTTGACTGTGGGCACACCCAGCACCAGATTGCCGCAACCGTGCACAATAACCTCCGTCCCGTCGTCAGGTGAGAGCACGGTTGCGTCTCTTTTGCCATCGCCGTTCCAGACGGCGTAGTAATGATAAACCTTACCGGCGTAAGAGGAGGAGTATTCTCCCTGGACGACATTGGGATTGTCATTCCATAAGAAGGTCAGCACATAGGGCTCGTTCGGAGTGTAATTGTTCGATTGAGTGGCGCCGTTCAGATAGGAGGCGACAAGATAGGGCTGGTCAAGCTTTTCCTTGAGGCGGGGGATCGTAATGGTGGCGTTTGCGCTTGTGTTGATGAGCCTTACGCACTGTTCGCCAACACTTTGGTTGCGCCTGTACATCTCGAAGGACAGAAGGCACAGCGCTACCGTACCGGGCCTGAATTTGCCGAGAAGGCGCTCCCTCAAAGTCTTGAATTCGTTCAGGGTCGAGGGGAAATGCGAGAAGGTCAGGGTGCTTGTCTGTTCGCCTTCATCCAGTGTGTAAGTATGTGTTCCCGAGGTGTATTTGAACGTAACGGTATTGCCGTTCTGCGACACGGAGATATAGTCCTGATCCGTTTCAGGTTCCGGTCCGTCAATCGGAGACTCGCATGAAACAAAACCGGCCGAAGCCGCAAGCACGGCCAGCAGACAGAATAACCTTTTCATCATATATAAACTGTTAAAACCTTCTGAACAATGACTTTATAAGATCCAGGGAACCTATCAGGCCGATAAGCAGCATGACGAGACCGGCGATGCGCACCAGCCAGCCTCCTCCACGGTTGTTTTCCCTTTCCTCGTCGAATATCTCGCCTGCCTTATGCTTCCCCTCCATGATTGAGAGGATGTGGAATTCTCTCCCTTCGCCGTACTGGACTATTTCGTCGCCCTGCGCTTTCCCGATAATTTGTTGTTTGCCATATTCTACACGTATCATATTGCAAATATAAAAAAGTCTTGCTCCCCAACCCATACATAAATTTATGTATTGTTCCTGTCGGGCATTCCGGGTATCTTTGTAAAAACTGTAAATAACAAGTATTATGAGTAAACTGTCCCTCAGGGCATCGCTTGTAATTGCGGCCCTCTTATTCAGCATTTCAGCAACCGCCCAGATCTTCGGCGGAGGCCAGGTTGAACAGCTCATGAAGCGCAAGCGGGAAGCCGGAGCCGAGCAGCGGCAGAACGCCCAGGCCAAGGAGAATACCGGATGCAGGATAGTCGACAGCAGCGCGGACACACTCCTCGCCGCCTGGCATTCCAGTAAGGATATGATTATCACCAAGAAGATGCACGAAGACGGTCCCGCTAAGGGAAAGTTCATATCCTACAAATATTACCCTGACAAGGGCGCCATCGCCTGCAACGACGGCAACGTTGTGGCCAAGATTGTGGAAGACGGCCTCGAGATCCTTGACCGCGACATGAAGGTTACGATAAAAAATGGCGGAGTTGCCATCAACGGCGAGCCTTGCGGCGTGGTGACGCGGGATGACATAACCATTTATGGCCGCAGGCTGGGCTATTTCTCATGCGAAGCCACCCGTGAACTCGTGGCTTTCTTCTTCCTGCACGACTATCTGAATCCCGATGACCTGCAGAAGATGAAGGTTGCCCGTGAAGAGCAGAAGAAGAGGGCGGCCGAGGCTGAAGCCGCTTTCAAGGCGAACATGATGCTGGTCACTGCCGGCGATTTCACGTCGCCGACCGGAACCGTGATCGGCAAGATCGCTTCCAACGGAGATGTCTTCAATAAGGCGGGCCCGCGTCTCGGCCACGTGTCGTCAGACGGCAAGGTTACCGACTTCAACGGCAATGCCGGCTCTTTCAATGCTAAAGGCATGGTATATGACAAAACCGGCTCCCCGATAGGGCACATACAGCCGAACGGCCCTGTCGAAGATGCAAGCGGCTCCCGCATAGGGCACATCTACAATGACGGCAGATTCGGCGACAGCACCGGTTCCACCGTGGCGAAGTTCTCCGGACAAGGCAAATACGTAGCGGCAGTATGCTACTATTTCTTCTTCAGGTCTATCAGGTAGATTAACCCGGGACGACGAATCGCAGCTGATCGGTCTTACAGGCTGATCAGCTGTTTTTTGATGGCGTAAAGCACAAGCTCCACGGTGTTGTTGATACCTAGTTTGCGGAAGATGTTGTTCTTGATGGTAACCACCGTGAGGTACTTGATGCCCAGTTCCCCGGCGATTTCCTTGTACTGAAGGCCGCGGCAACTGAGGCGTATGACGTCCAGCTCGCGCGGGGTGAACATGCTGTCAGAGGCCTTCTTGGCCAGGGAGATGCGTTCTATGAGACGGGCGATGTCCGTCCCGAAAAACTCATAACCTGCAGCCACGCTGCGGATCGCCGAGAGCATGGTGTCTTCGTCACTCGTCTTGGGAAGGAAGCCGTCTATGCCGATTCCAAGCAGGGTCTCGAGAGTGGCGATGGAAGTGTCGCTGGAGAGGACCAGAAGTGCCACGTCCGGCATTTCCGCCCTCATCCTGCGGGCGAGCTCGATTCCGTCCATTCCGGGCATCATCACGTCCAGCATCATTACATCCGGACGCAGGTCAGAGGCCTTTGAGAGGGCCTGGAAACCATCTGAAGCCGTTCCCACAACCTCAATACCAGGCTTTGTCTCCAGCATGGAGCGTATGCCCATGAGCATGAGCGGATGGTCGTCGACAAGGAGTATTCTAATGGGTTCAGGCATCTTCCTCAAGGTTTTTTATGTGAATGACAAAGGTGCTGCCGGCACCTTCCGTGCTTTTCACTGAAATGCTGCTGCCGCTTTCGTCCAGCAGGGCCTTGCTCACTGCAAGGCCGAAGCCGTTGGTCGGCTCGCCGTCAGTTCCGTTGCGGCGGAAAGAGGATGCGGAATCAAAAATGGTGTCAAGCCTGTCGGCAGGTATTCCGATTCCATTGTCACTGACGCCCAGGAGGGCACCGTCTGTCTGGGGCTCAAGGGAAACCTTAATCCTGCCTCCCCGCGGTGAGAATTTCACCGCGTTGGAGAGAACGTTCCTGAGCGCCAGCATCAGGTTGCTGCGTGCCGTGCATACTACGACATTGCCCGGAGACTCCATTTCAATGCCTATGTCCTTGGCTCTGGCACTGGTGGCATGCTGGTCGATTACCTCGCGCACCAGGTCGTCCAGCACGAAGCGCACGGTTTCAAGTTTTCCGGTGCCTGACTTCGTGCGCGCCCAGCGAAGGGCGTTGTCAATCAGCTCGACTTCAGACTCTGCCTGCCTCTCCAGCTGGAGGAGCACCTCCGCATGTTCGTCCGGGCTCATTTTCTCTCCGTGCGAGCGGAGCATCTGAAGCCCCCGGAGCTGGGCTATTGCCGGGGAGTGGATGTCGTGCGAAATCACCTTGAACAGGAAGTCTTTCTGAGTATTGCTCTGCCGGAGTTTCTTCTCGCTGCTGCGTATCCTGAGGGCAAAAGCGGCTATGACTGCCGTGCCGGCAAGCAGAAGCAGCGTAATCGCGGCCCAGGCCTGCTTTCTCTTCTTTTCCCTGCTGATATTGATTTCCTGCAGGGCGATTGTCTGCTCCCTGCGGGCGGTTTCGTATTCTATGTTGAAGAGTTCCAGCGCGTTGGTGCTTTTCCTCCGGTTGATGCTGTCCTGGAGAGCGGCGCTTTCCTCCAGGAAAAGGAAGGCCTGAACCGGATCTGAATTCTTGAGCGAAGATGCCATCCGGCTGCATATCTTTTGAAGCAGGGGAAGGTCGCCGAGTTTCCGGGCAATGGCGGCAGCCTCAAGAAGGTATTTCTTCTCCATCGCGGTTTTGCCCTTCCGGCCGTATTCCTGAGCCAGTTGGAAGCATACTATGCACAGCGACTGTTCCAGGGAATCGCGCCGGAATACTTCTTCTGCGAAACCGAGGTCCTGCATGGCTTCGGTATACCGGCCCAGGGCTTCCAGTGCGTATGCCCTCTGGCTCCGGCGTATGGCCTGAGCCCTGTCGTCCAGGTCCTTTTCGGCAATGGCTACAGCAATGTTTGCATAATTGAGGGCGGTGGAGTCCCGGCCTGTCGCATGATAGACATCACAGGCCTTACCATATGCCATCGCCAGTTTGTCGGGCCTGCCGACCTTCTCCTCGTTGGCTATCGCCTCCAGGGCATAATCGGCGGCAAGCTCCGCCTTGCCGGCATAGACATACATGGATGCCAGATTGATGAGGGATGACGTGAGCCCCTTGGTCTCCCCATGGGCCTTGTCGTACTCATAGCAGCGTATCATATAATCCGCCGCCTTGTCGAAGTCCCCGAGACGCGAGTAGGAAGATCCCAGGATTGAATACAGTTCCACTGCCGCCTCTTCGTCGATATCCGGTTGGGCGATGCCCTCAAGGGCAATCATTA
>JAILQG010000010.1 GCA_024699055.1 Bacteroidales bacterium | reverse complement strand
ACGCCGTTCCCCTCCCGGGCCACATTCGGCCGGGCGCAGAGATCATCGTGGGCCTCGGCGAGCCGGGACAGTCTTTCTTCGAAAATCATAGGAGTACGATATCTTCTTTTTCGCTGAACTGTTTGAAATCGTCGGCATTCTCAAAGCCTTTCCACGGGGCGTAGAAATGCTCCGGCTTGTCGTGGGCGTTGCGCCAGGTAAGCACATAGGCGGCACCGGATCCCGAGATGGCAGGATACAGCACCTCGCACCACCAGTGCGGATCCTTCAGGCTTTCCAGGCCGGTTTCGGAAAGGCAGAACCGTTTGCCGTGTTCCGCCGCAAGGCCGCGGAGTTCAAAGAGCATCCCGCGTACCTGGCGGATAAAGCGCCGGTTGGCTGCTTTCTGGCCATCCGGGCCGACATATTCATAGATGTCCGTGCCCAGATAATCCACATAGTCATCGCCGGGATATCGCGACAGGTAGTCCGACATACTGACCGGCCCGTTGGGCGAATAGCACCACTGCAGGTTCGTCAGCCCGCGTTCCCGCACGAGGTAGTCGTGCGTCATCCGGAACAGGGCCACATACTCGTCGACCGTGCAGAGCCGGCCTCCCCACCAGAACCAGCTGCCGATGTTTTCGTGCCAGGGACGGAAGATGGCCGGCGCGCCGTCGAGGCTCGCCAGGAAGTCGCCGGCACGCTGCAGCCACACCATGAACGCATCGTGTTTCGAGCCGCCCGGCAGGACAGAACGCACTACTTCCGTCGACGAGATGTCCCACGCATCGCCGCCGGTAAAGGGATTGCGCGGATGCCAGGAGAAAGTCACCGTGCCGCCGCGTTCCACGTGTTTCAGCGCAGCCCGCCGCATCAGGTCGAAAGGCACGCCGTCGAGATTGCAGGCGTTGCCCAGTTCAATGCCGCCCAGGTCGAACCCCACGATGGCGGGATACTTTCCCGCTACGTCACGGACGTCCGAACGCTCGAGCGGATCACTTTCCACGTCGGTCACCACCCAGTTGTGGCCATAGACCAGGTCGTCCTGATGGCCATACAGGATCTTGCCGGGGTTTTCCGCCCATTCCCGTCCATTGGCTTTCGCAATGACGTCGACCGTCGAATCGGAAACATAGACGCCGTTCAGGCCCTGGGCTTCCTGGGAAGGGTCGCCCGTATAGGGATCACCGCTCTCCCACTGCTCGTGCGGCGGAACGGCGAAACCGCTCCAGCCCCAGAAATTCGCACCGTCGAGTTCTTCGCCGATGCGGGAGAAAACATAAGAATAGTATGCGTCACGGGCATTCGTGGAAGCATCCATCGAGGCCTGGAAACCGTCGCGCGGGAAACCGAATTCCTCGGCGACCACGGGCAGGCCCAGTTCTCCGGCCAGCGCCTTGTGGAACGTCAGATACGCGGCGGTCTTTTCGATGGCGGTATCCACGTCTTCCGCCAGACTGTCGGGCCGCACCCAGCTCCAATTGTAGGGCCAGATATGGATGGTCATATAATCGATGCCGGGAATCTCGTTGACAGCCCGGACCAGGGCCGGGTCCTCCTCGCAGCCCATCAGGCCTTCATTGCCCGTGGACAGCAGATGGTTCGGGTCGATTTCCTTCACGATTCGGGCCGCCTCCGTCATCCAGCCGATGAAGCCTGCGCGGATGTCGGGATCATCGGAGAAGCAGCGCGGTTCGTTGCCCAACTGCCAGGCGAAGATGGCCGGATCGTCCTTATAGGGTTTCCCTGTGATGGAATTCACGCGGGAAACGATGTTGCGAAGATGATTGAAGTACAGTTGCTGCGCTTCCCCGGAAGTCTGGAACTTCCGCATCTGCTGCATGAATGGCCAGTAGCCATCCACCAGCGGGATCAGCGTCTTCTCGCCGGTAGCCCATTCCAGGTACTGGCCATAACCCCCGCTCCATTCCCAGGAGTTGTTCACGTAGAGGACCGCCTGCATATCCCGTTTTCCGAGCTCCACCAGGAATCGGTCGAGACCCACGAGCAGCGTATCGTTGTATACGCCAGGCGCAGTCTGCAGTGTGGGTTCTACACGGGAATAGACGCCATCCGCACCGTCCCCGCCCACAAGGACACGGAGATTTTCAATACCCAGGTCCTTCATAGCGTCGAGTTCGCGGACAAGGCGGTCGTAATCACCGCCCCGGCCCTCGGACGCCAGGATGGGGCCGTACCAGAAATTGGTGCCGACGAAGGTATAGGGTTTTCCGTCGCGGACGAAATGGCCGTCCTTGACCGTGACAAATGAGGCTTGCGGGCGACCGCAGGCAAAGGCGGAAACCGCCAGGATGCACATCGCCAGGACCTTGAAAAAACGTTTCATAAGCGAGCCGGGATAAACTTGATACCTTAAAAAGAAAGATATGCAAATTTATGTTTTTTACCCGGCCCGAGCCAGCAAATAATTATTAAAAACCAATACTATTTTTGCAAGGGTCAGACATAGATGCGGTTCTTGGTAAACAACGCCCGGAAGTCGCGGGGCGTATAACCGCGCCTGGCCTTGAAGGTACGGTTGAAGTTGGAAAGGTTATTGAACCCGCATGCATAGCAAATCTCACTGACAGAAGTAGTTGTGTCGACAAGCATCCGGGCGGCGACACCCATTCGGACATCGATGATATAGTCCACAGGACCCCGGCCGGTGTATTGCTTGAAAAAGCGGCTGAAGGCGGAAGGCGACATCGCCACGAGGCAGGCCAGGTCGTCGAGCTTGATTTCCTCCGTATAGTGCTGCGCGATGTACTCCTTGACCTTGTTTACGCGGCGGCTCTCCCGGCCGGTAACGGTCTTGGCAAATGAGTTGGAAGCAAGCGTGCGGGCGCCCGTGTCGAGGGAGAGTTCATAGAGAATGCGGAGCATGTCGAGGAATTGGTCCATCCGCTCCTCCTTTGAGGCCAGCGTGTCGATCAGGCAATACACGCGCATAATGGCGGGCATCGAGAAAGTCAGGCCCATCCGGGCCCGCTCAAACATCTTTCGGATCGATGCGAACTGATTGCGGGACAATAACTTGTCATCAAGAAGCCGGGACGAGAACTGGATAGTGATCTCCCGGATGTCCTTCTCCCGGCAGTCGCCCTGCTCCCAGGCGTGCTCCAGGCCGTCGCCCGTGACGAGCGTCAGTTCGAAGTCGCCGATGGTCTCGATACTGTCGCCCACCACGCGGCGGACGCCGCGCCCGCCCTCGATGAAATTGAGTTCGAATTCCTCGTGGGAATGAATTGGAAAAGTGAACTCGCTCTTATGCCGTTCGACGATATAAAAACAGTCATTGTCCGTAATGGACGTGATTTCCCGGAGTACATTGGCCATAACAGGACAAAGATACGAAAAAATTGTATTTTCTCCCTATTTACTGATACTTTTCCAACATGCCGCCTTTCCGCCGATACCTTATATTAATTTTATTTTATACCTTTAAGCGTTTAATTGCGCGCCTGTGTGCACGCACACGGAAATACACGATATTTAAACAATAACTTAATTTTTAACCAACTCAATCCAACCAATGAAAAGCAAGTTTTTTGCTTCTCTGATGTTTCTGCTCCTCGGCATAACCGCAATGGCGCAGACCGTACGGATCACAGGTACGGTCACCGACACATACGGTCCTGTCATCGGAGCGAGCGTCATTGAGAGCGGCACCCAGAACGGTGCCTCGACCGACTTGGATGGTAATTTCACGCTGAACGTCCAACCCGGCGCGACGATCGAAATTTCATCCATCGGTTACAAGACTCAAGTGATTCCGATTGGAAACCAGACGGTCTTCAACGTATTCCTTGAGGAAGACGCCGAGTTCCTTGAAGAAACGGTGGTCATCGGTTACGGTGTTCAGAAGAAGAAACTCGTGACCGGTTCGACCGTCCAGGTCAAGGGCGAGGAACTGGCCAAGCTCAACACAACCAGCGCTCTGGGCGCCATGCAGTCCTCTACGCCAGGTGTGAGCATCATGAGCTCCAACGGCCAGCCGGGCTCCGGCTACAACGTCAACATCCGCGGTATGGGTACCACCGGTTCCTACGCCCCGCTCTATGTGATCGACGGCGTGACGGGCGGTGACATCAACTCCCTCAACCCTTCCGACATCGAGAGCATCGACGTCCTGAAGGATGCCGCATCCTGCGCCATCTACGGTGCCCGTGGTGCGAACGGTGTCATCCTGGTCACCACCAAGCAGGGCAAATCCGGCAAGATCACCGTCACCTACGACGGTTTCTACGGCATCCAGAACGTCCAGAGAATGCCCCAGCTCCTGACTGCCCAGCAGTATATGGACATCCAGGACCAGGTCAACTTCAATATGGGCAAGGAGCCCGTCGACTGGATCGGAACCCTGAATCCTGCACTTTACAACAGCATCAAAGACGGTTCCTTCACCGGAACGAACTGGCTCGACGCCATCCGCAACGTCAACGCCCCCAATATGAACCACGCGGTCAATATCATCGGCGGTTCGGATATCTCCAAATTCTCGATGGGTGTGAGCTACACCGACCAGGAAGGTATCTTCGGCAAGCCGGTCGCTTCCAACTACAAGCGTCTGACCGCCCGCCTCAACTCCGACCACGTGATCTGGCGCAATGGCGACCTTGACATCATCACCTTCGGCGAGAACGTGTCCTTCACCACCAGTTCGAAAGGCGGTATCGGCACGGGCAACCACTATTGGAACGACGTCTATAATATGCTCTCCGCCAACCCGCTGGTACCCGTCTACCTGCCCGACGGAGGCTATACCGAATACGACTGGCTGAGCCAGAGCGGCATCTGGAATCTCGACCCGTACACCGGCAACCCGATTGCCTCGATGGTTTATTCCTCCCGCGGCAACAACGAGAGCCACAACTACGGTCTGAATATGTCGGCAAACGTCCGGATCCAGCCTATCAAGGGCCTGATCTTCAAGAGCCAGTTCAACTACAAGATGAGCTCCTATACCTACCGTCAGTACGGCCTCGCTTACAAGCTCACCAACTACGCATTCTCGGATGTCGACAACGTCAGCCAGAGCGCGGGCGCCGGTTGGAACTGGTCGTGGGAAAACACCATCAACTACGTGCTCAACCTCAACAACAAGCACAATATCGACGTCTTGGTCGGTAACACCCTCGAGCACAGCGGCTTCGGCGAAGACGTAGGTGCCGGCAACAGCAGCGTCCTCTGGCCGAACCAGTGGAAGTACGCTTACGTCAGCAATACGTCGGGCGATCCTTCACTCACCGACGTTTCCGGCTCCACCTGGGGTGACAGCGGTCTGGTCTCCTTCTTCGGCCGTGTCAACTACAACTACGACGAACGCTATATGCTCTCCCTCATTCTCCGTCACGACGGTTCCTCCAACTTCATGCGCGGCCACCGCTGGGGTACCTTCCCCTCCGTTTCCGCCGGTTGGGTGGTTTCCAACGAGCCGTGGTGGAACACCCGTCTGGTCAACTTCCTGAAACTCCGCGGAAGCTGGGGCCAGAACGGTAACTGCAACATCTCGAACTTCCAGTACCTGTCGACCATCTCGGTCGGCGCGGCCGACGGCGGATACTCCTTCTACACCGGTCCGACGTCCACGACTTCCGGTACCGGCGCCTATGCCGACAAGCTCGCCAACCCCGACATCACCTGGGAAACGTCCCAGCAGCTTGACCTCGGCTTCGACGCCCGTATGTTCGACAGCCGTCTGAACATCGCCTTCGACTGGTACCAGAAAGATACCAAGGACTGGCTGGTCAACGCTCCGATCATGGGTCACTTCGGCGCCAATGCCCCGTACATCAACGGCGGTGACGTCCGCAACACCGGTGTCGAGCTGGCTCTCAGCTGGAACGAAGCCCGCAGCCAGGACTTCTCCTATACCATCGGCGTGAACGGTGCCTACAACAAGAATATCGTCACCCGCATCGCGAACGACGAAGGCATCATCCACGGCCAGGGCAATGTCGTCCAGGGCATCGCCGAGCTCTACCGCGCGCAGGTCGGCTTCCCGATCGGCTACTTCTGGACTTTCAAGACCGACGGTGTCTTCCAGAACCAGGATGAGATCAACGCTTGGAAGGCGGCCGGCAACGGCACCATTGTCAGCGACATCGTCCCCGGTGACCTGAAGTTCATCGACCTCAACAAAGACGGCGTAATCGACGACAAGGACAAGACGATGACGGGCGATCCGAACCCGGACTTCACCCTCGGCGTCAACTTCTCCGTGAACTTCAAGGGCTTCGATTTCGCCCTGAGCGGATACGGCATGTTCGGACAGCAGATCTTCCGTGCTTACCGCCGTTACTCCGACAGCCAGTGGAACAACTACACCACCGAGGTGTACGACTACTGGCACGGCGAGGGAACGTCCAACCACTATCCGCGCCTCGTGGCCGGTACCAACTACAACTATATGAACAACTCCGACATCTTCATCGAGGATGCGGACTTCTTCAGGATCCAGACCGTCACGTTCGGTTACGATTTCAAACGGCTTTGGAAGAACGCCCCGTTCGAGAAGTGCCACCTCTATGTTCAGGCTCAGAACCCTTGGGTCTTCACCAAGTTCAAGGGTCTTGATCCGGAAGTCGGTTCTTCCTCCGGTTTCGACGGATGGGCCAAGGGCATCGACCTCGGTTACTATCCGCAGGCCCGCAGCTTCGTCGTCGGCCTCAATCTGGCTTTCGGCGGCGGCGCCTATAACAGCAAGGGCAACGAATCCGCCCAGGTCGTGAATGCCTACGTTCCCGACAACTTCACGCAGAAGGTGATCGAGAAGGAAGTCATCAAGGAAGTTGTCAAGGAAGTTCCCGTGGAAGTCGTCAAGGAAGTCGTCAAGGAAGTCAAGGTTCCTGTCGGCTCCTCCTTCACGGGCCCTTATACCGACGATCTCTACTTCGTGATCAATCAGGCTGAGCTCCGTCCGGACGAGGCCTTCAAACTGGGCCGGATCGCCCAGATCATGAAAGACAACCCCGATGCGACCATCTCCGTCACGGGTTATGCCGACAGCGGCACCGGCAACGCTACGATCAACAATGATCTCTCCCAGCGCCGTGCCCAGGCCGTCATCGATATGCTCAAGCAGGCGGGCATCGCTGCCAGCCGCATCATCAGCAATGCCGTCGGCGGTGACCGGGACGCTTCCCGCAGCCCCGAATCCAACCGCGTTGCCGTATGTATTGTCAAATAATTAGAACGAAAGCGTCATGAAAAGAATATTGAAATTTGCGGCCATTGCCGCCCTCACTCTTTCGTTTGCATCCTGTGAGTCGTTCCTCGACACCACGAACTACTGGTCGAAAGACAGCAGCAACTTCCCGGTGAACGCTACCGATGCTGAGCAGATGCTCGCCGGTATCTACAACAACCTGAACGTCTCGATCGGCAACAACGTCCACCTCAACCACTTCCTGTGGTCGATGGCGGCTTCCGACGACGCCCTCGGCGGAGGTGGTCAGAACGACCAGGCCATGCAGGCGGAAGATCTTTTGCTCAACTTCGGTTCCGATATGTACAACGGTTTCTATGTGGACCGCTACAAAGGAATCGCCCGTGCGAACGCCGCCATCGAGGCTATGCCCAACTGCGGTGTCGCGCAGCTCAACCAGTACATGGGCGAGGCTTTCTTCCTCCGTGCCTGGTACTACTATGAACTTGCCTCCATGTTCGGCAATATCCCTTGCCCCGTGAGCTCGCAGGCCGACCCCACCCAGCCGCAGATCAGCGGTGAAGAACTCTGGGGCCAGATTATCGAAGACTGCAAGATCGCTGCCGACATCATGCCTGCCAAGCAGGCCATCGGTGACGGACACGTGGATAAGTATTGCGCGGAAGCCCTGCTGGGCCGCGCCTTCCTGTTCGCCACCGGTTTCTTCGGTCTGGACGCCATCACCCTTCCTGCCTATGAGAATGAGGCTATCGGCGTGAGCATCGCTGAAGGAACCAAGATCACCAAGTCCGAAGTCGGCGCATACATTACCGACTGTGTGAACAACTCCGGTTACACCCTTGTCTCCGACTTCCACAACCTCTGGGCCTATACCAACCGTTGCACCATCAACGACACGAAGAACCCCTGGTATGGTAAAGGTTACAAGTGGGTCGAAGATGACGGCGCCCGCAACCCCGAGGCCATGTTCATCATCAAGTTCAACACCCAGCCCAGCTGGGACACCACCATCGGCTACTCCAACCAGACCTGCCTGTTCCTGGGTGTCCGCGGCCAGAGCCTCGATAACGGCGAATGCATGCCTTTCGGCACCGGCTGGGGCATGTGTCCTGTCTCCCCGCAGCTTGTTGACGACTGGAAGGCCCTCGAACCGAACGACGCCCGTCTCGACGCCTCCATCATTCCAGTCGGTAACTTTAACGGCACCTATGTGTTCGGAGGCGACTCCAACATACAGGAGTCCGGTTATTACCAGACCAAAAACATGCCGGTCATCGCCTGGGGTGACACTGAAGACGGTGGCAAGTACTTCAAGTCTTTCACCAATGTCATGTTCCCTAACCTGACATGGTCTTCCGGCAACGAGGACAACTTCCAGCTGAATGCCGTAAATGACATGGTCATGATCCGTTTCGCCGAGGTGCTCCTCATGGATGCCGAAATCAATGGCAACCAGTCTTCCTTCGACAAGGTCCGCGCCCGTGCCGGCCTGTCCAGCAAGCCGCTCAACGACGAGAACCTCCGCAACGAGCGCCGCTGGGAGCTCGCCTTCGAGGGTGTGCGCTTCAATGATATCCGCCGTTATGGCGAGGAATACGCCGTCGCCGCCCTCAACAAGCAGGAAGGCGTCAAAGTGTGGAACAACGGCGTCGAAGGCACCAACAACGCTTCCAAGTACAACGGCAGTTACGGCGAACGCTACAAGGCTACCAAGGGCTTCGTGAAATTGCCGAGCAGCCAGATTTCACTGTCTGCAGGTGCCGGAGAAGAATATACGTTCACCCAGAACGAAGGCTGGGGCACCAGCTTCGATTTCCCCGGCTGGTAGCAGATTCCTCACCTTAAAATGATAGAAGAATTATGAAGAAATTAATATACTTCACATTTGCTGCCTTTGCGCTCGCGGCCCTCGCTTCCTGCGAGCCCGAGCTCATCAAAGGCCCCGAGGCTGCGGCCAGCGTCGCGTCTTCCGAACTTCAGTCGGCCTTCAAGATCGACGGTCAGTTCGCCGACGCCGCATGCACCCAGGCCCAGGCCGACGGTAACTACATAATGTTCTCCACTTCTCCCGCCAGGACCGTTCAGATTACCAATCTGAAGGCTGACGGTACCAAGAACATCCTCGCCACCGGCGCATCCGGCGTGTTCAACATCACTCCCAAGCGCGGCCAGAGTTCCACCCAGGCCTTTACGGTTTCGACCATCAACCAGGACGCTTCCGTAGTATCTTTCGAGTCTACCGTGAACGTTTACGTTCCCGCCGACCTCGCCCCGGAGGTTAAGGTCCTCACAGGTGAGTCCGGCCAGAAAGCATGGAAATGGTACACTATCGACGGTGCCTGCTGGGGCAATGCCGGTTATATCGGCGTGGCCGGCCAGGCCAACGTGGCAGCCGGTGAAATTCCCGGAAAATGGTGGGGCTGCACCCCGGAGGAGCTCGAGACCGAACAGATTGCCCATACCGGCAACGTTGTCTACGGATATGGTGACAGCAACGCCTACATGGTGTTCAACGAGGACGGCGAATGCATCTCCTACAAGTCCGACGGCACCCAGATAGTCAAGGGTACGTACTCTCTTAACGATTACGATCCTTCCGGAGAGAACTACCTCTACGGCACTCTGGTCACCACCGACGCTCCCATCCTCATGCCTTTCCGCATCAATAGCGGCGGCACCCGTGTGAACGAGTTCGAAGTGGTCTACATCGATCCCAACATGATGACCCTCATCGACCGTAACGGCAACGCCGAATGGGGTTGGTCCGAATCCACATGGTGGCGCTTCAAGAACGCTTCCGACGCCGATGCAGCTCTTGCCGGCAACGGACAGCGCGCTTGGACTTACAACGCCTTCGACGGCGCCACCTGGGGCAATGCCGGTTATATCGGTGTCGGCGGCCAGGCCAATGTCGCCGCGGGCGAGATTCCCGGCAAGTGGTGGGGCTGCGTGCCTGGAGACCTTGAAACCGAGCAGGTTCAGCACTCCGGCGGCGTGGTCTACGGCTACGGCAGCGACGACGCCTACATGGTGTTCGACAATGCCATGGGCACCGTAACTTCCTTTGCTGCAGACGGCTCCCAGATCGCTTCTTCCGCTTATTCAGTGGAGAACTTTGACTGGCAGGGAGAGTACAAGATGGGTGACCTTCTTACTCCCGGCGACACTCCCGGTATCCTGTTCCCGTTCATCATCAATACGGGCGGCAGCAAGGCCAGTGAGTATGAGCTTCTCTATCTCGACGGCACTCTGATGACCCTTATCTACAAGGGTGACAACGCCGAATGGGGATGGGGCGAATGCACCTGGTGGAGATTCCAGCCCAAGAAATAACTGAACACTTCTTTTTGAAAGGCAGTCGCCGGTATAGCGGCTGCCTTTCTTTTTAAAAAACTATGGACAAGGTTTACAGATGGATGCTCCCGTGCCTGCTGGGCGTTGCCGTGTTCGCTTTCTGGATGTGGCTTTTCCCGCAGGACCTGAACTATCAGGAACAGAACCAGCTGTTTCTCTTCACCTGGGATTACCTGGGCGAACGCCTCCGCCTTCCCGGCGGTCTGGCCGACTGGCTCTCCGAGTTCCTGGTGCAGTTCTTCTATTTAAGGTGGGCCGGAGCCCTGGTAATGGCCCTGCTGGCCGTACTGCTTCAGCGCGCCGTCTGGTGCGCGGCAAAAAGCGCTGGCGTCCCGGGCTATGCCAGCGCCTATACCCTTACAGTGATTCCATCCCTCCTTGCCCTTGTGTATCAGGGAGATGTCGAGGTGCTGCTCAGCTATCCCACCGCCCTGCTTCTGGCAGTCGCACTCTGTCCGCTTTTCATTAAGGGCGGCTGGCACCGCCTGTGGCTTCTGCCGCTTGGCTGGTGGCTAATCGGCCCGATGATCCTGCTGCCGCTGGCGCTTTCAGTCCTTCATGGACGCAAATGGGCGGATCTGGTCATGGTGGCCTATGCCGCCGTGATGTTCTACGCCGAATACCGTCTGCTTGCGCCGCAGTATCCGCTGCGCGACGCTCTGTTCGGCCTCAATTATTACCGTCTGGTCGAGAGCCTTCCCGCTTTCCAGTGGATCCTTCCCATAGTGTGCGGGGCTGTCATCATCGTATGCGGCCAGCGTTTCTCCCTGGCTCGTCCGGTGCCTGCAGCAATCATAGTATTGCTGCTCATTGCCGGCGGAACGTTCTGGGGTGTCACTCGCACCTACGACAAAGACGCGCATGAAACCCTGGCGTACGACTGGCTTATCCGCAACAAGCGGTATGGCGAGGTGCTTCGCAGGGCACGGAAGTATCAGCCGCGGAACGCCGTTAGCGCCAGCGCGGTGAACCTCTGCCTCTTCCTCGAAGGACAGCTCCAGGAGCACTTCATGGAGTACTACCAGTGCGGAACCGAGGGGCTCATCCTTCCGTCCATTCGCGACAATCTCTCCGACTCTCCTTCGGCGGAGGCTTTGTGGATGATGGGAATGCCCAACATTACCCTGCAGTACAGTTTCGACCTGCAGGAATCCATTCAGAACGGCCGGAAGAGCGGCCGCTTCACTTCCCGTATAGCCGAATGCAATATAGTGAACGGCTGGTACGACAGGGCTGTCCGCTACCTTGACATCCTCGAAAAGAGCCTCTTCTACGGCAAATGGGCCCGGGAGCGCAAGCGCATGATTCAGGACGAGTCGCTCGTGATGGCCGATCCCTACTATTCCTACATCCGCAGCGTGCGTTTCAAAGACGATTTCATCACCAACTACGCGGCGCTGGACGGCATGATGGCCATCCTGTACAATCAGAACAAGAACAATTACATGGCCGCAGAGTATTACACCGTGTGGCAGAAACTCAAAAGCGCGGAGGAGAAATGACTATGAAAAACTGGTTCCCGCTCGTTACGGCTCTGCTTATTGTCTCCTGTACCGGGAAGACTGTCCCCTCGGACCGGCTCCCGGACATCTATCCCGATTATATAGGTGTAACGATTCCGGTCGGGATAGCACCCATGAACTTCAACCTGCCCGAAGGCTACGACCGCGTATTCGTGCGCGTTACGGGCAGCAACGGCGGGGAAATCAAATGCCGTGGCCCCTATGCCGCTTTTCCCGAAAAGAAATGGCATGCGCTTACTGCGCAGAATGCCGGAGGAATGCTTTCCTTCACCGTCCTGGGCCGGAAAAACGGCGAATGGACCCAGTGGCGCGATTTTATAATGTACGTGAGCGACGCGCCCCTCGATGATTATGGCATCACCTACAGAAAGATAGCTCCCGGATACACCACCTACAGCCGCATCGGCCTGTACCAGAGGGATATCCATAGTTTCAAGGAGGAACCCATAATCGAAAGTACCCTTACGCCCGGGCAGTGCGTCAACTGCCACACCCCAAATGCAACCGACCCTTCGCAATTCCTCTTCCACCTGCGTGGCAAACACGGCGCCACGCTGGTCCAGAAAGGAGTTGAACGCGAGTGGGTTACCACCAAAACGGACAGTACCATAGGCAATGTGGCCTATTGTTACTGGCATCCCGGCGGCAACTGGTTCGCGGGCTCCATCAACCCCGTCAGGCAGAGTTTCTGGACGGGCCACACCAGAACCATAGAGGTGTTTGACCTGGCATCGGATCTGGTAATAGTGGATGCGCGGGATTACAGCGTCATTGCGGACCCGAGGCTTACCACGAAGGAGTATCTGGAATCTTCCCCCGCCTTCTCGCCGGACGGGAAAACCCTGTATTTCTGCCGTTCCGTGGCCTTCAACGTGCCGGCCGAGGTGGAAAAGGTGAAATACGACCTGATGAAGGTGAGCTTCGACCCCGAAACCGGAGCCCTCGGGGAACCGGAAACCGTGATTCCGGCCAGCGGACAGGACCGGAGCATTGCATTTCCCCGCCCGTCGTACGACGGACGCTGGCTGATGTACAACAAGGCCGATTTCGGCGTTTTCCCCATTTCCCACAAAGAGTCCGACCTGTGGCTCATGGACCTCGAAACCGGGGAATCCCGCCCCATCGACGAAGTAAACAGCGACTTCTCCGAGAGCTTCCACAACTGGAGTTCCAACAGCCGCTGGTTCCTCTTTAGCAGCCGCCGCTACGACGGCCTGTACGTGCAGGTGTACTTCTCTTCCATCGACAGCGAAGGCCATTGCACAAAACCCTTCGTGCTTCCGCAGAAGAATCCCCGGAAATTTTATGGAAGTACGCTGTATTCCTTCAACGTGCCCGATTTTACCAGTGAAAAGGTACATTTCGACACGAGGGGAGTCTATGAAACGGTTTTTTCCGATGAACGTATAAAAGCCAGCGTAAAAGAATGAAAAGAATAATCCTGTTTGCACTGTGCGCTTTGGCGCTGTGTTCCTGCGGCAAGGGCCAGTACCGTATCCACGGGCGTGTCACCTCCAATGAACTGGAGGGCGTGCAGGTGTTCCTTGTCCCGGTGGGGCATGAAGAACGCGAAAACGTGGATTCAGTGAAAATCCGCAACCACGGGTTTACCTTCAAGGGAAGGAAAGAGTGGATCTGCGAAATCCGGCTGGACCGCTATCACCGTGACAAGGGCCAGAATCTGCTGATAGTCACCGAGCCCGGCGACATCTACGTGACCATAGGCCCGGAGAGCAGCGGCGGCGGAACTCCCCAGAACGACAGTCTGCAGGTATGGAAAACCCTTACCACTCAGGTGAACCGTCAGTGCGGGTATCTGTACGACTCGGGCATGAAGGCCGAAGCCGATTCTGTCCGGAATGCCTATAAGCAGCGCACGCGGGAGATGGCTCTTGCCCTCGGGGAAGACAGTGCCGCCGGCGAGTTCCTGCTTAAACTGTATCCGCTTCCCAAGGAATGAAGGCAAGGCGTATCATAGGAACAGCGATTGCAGTGCTTGCCCTGGCCGCCGGAGCGAGCCAGGTCTGGTTTTTCCTGCGCTATCCCTATTTCCGCCGTTACGCCGCCATGAACGGCGTTTCCCTCCGCCAGGCCCGCAAGGCCTGGGGGCATCCTTCCGATATTTCCGAAGTGGCCATGGGCCTTGCCGTGGAGGCTTCGCTGGAGAATTGGGATGCCGTGGAAGCCATGGCTGCCGAAGACCGCAAATCGGAACTCGGCACATACTACTATAACCTCGCCAATGCCGTCAAAGGGCAGCTGGCGGACAAGCTTCTCGACTACTATCAGCCTTTCGAGAGGGGGCTGTTCCTGCCGGTGGGGGAAAAGACCCAGCCGTTCGTGATTGCCTGCGCTGGCGACGTGTGGTGGGCCCTGGGCTATATGCCCCTGGCCGAGAGGGATGCCATGCTGGGCTTGCTGTTTTCCCCTGCGCACACCGGTTCCCGCTATCTGCGCCGTCTGGCGGAGACGAACCTGGTGAAAGGGGACTATGAGGCGGCTTCCAAGTACCTGGGCATGCTGCTCAATTCCCGCACGGACAGGAAATGGGCGCAGGAGCGTCTTCCGGATGCCTGGAGCCCTGAGTATCGTAAACGTATTGAAGAGATGCGGGCGCTTATGCCGGGCTTCGACATGGTGCACGGCATGGACCAGGCTCCGCTCATCCTCCGGATTCTGCTGACCGCCAATCCCTCCAACAGGATGGCCCTCGATTACCTGCTCTGCCATGACCTTCTGGTGAAGGACCTGGACGCTTTCGTGGCCGATTATGAACCCTCCCTGACCGGCTCCCGCCTGTACGGAGAGGCCATGCTCATATTCCTGGCCGCCAAGGGCGGGATAAACCGTGAGAACCTGGAGCATTATCATATCCCCGCCGATATGCTGGAGCGTTTCAACAGCTTTGTGCGCATCTACAAGCGGGACGGCGGCTCGCTTGCGAACCTTACGGCTGATTTCGGAAAAACCTATTGGTATTACTTCTATTTTGCGCAGAGAAATGAGGAACGGTAATGCCATACTGCTGGTTTTGAGCCTGCTTCTTCTGTCGGGATGCGGAAGAAGCCGCGACGTGCGTGCGTCCGGCGAAGGCACTTTCCGCCCCGCCGCCGTTTTTCCGGATTACAGGGACGTCACCGTCCCCTGCAACATCGCCCCGCTGAACTTCTACTATACCGTGTCCGATGCGTCCCGTTTCAGGACTTTTTTCCGGGCCGGTGACCTTAGCTTTACCCTCCGGGGGCGCGAGGTAGTGTGGAAGGAAAAGGCCTGGAAACAGCTTCTGGAAGCAGCGAAAGATTCTGAGATACAAGTGGTTTCATCCTACAGGACAAGCTCCGGAGAGGAGTCTTTCCTGTGGCGGATCCTCGTTAGCCCGGATCCGATCGACGGGTATCTTACATACCGCCTCATCGAACCCGGCTTCGAGGTTTGGGACGACCTGGAAATCCAGGAGCGGAACCTGGAAAACTTCGATACCAGGGCGATTTCCGACTGGCGCAATACCGGCAACAAGTGCATGAACTGCCACATCCATTCCCAGGGGCGGGGGAGCCTTTCGATGCTCTACATCCGCGGGGAAGGGGGAGGTGCCATCCTGAACCGCGGCGGGAGCCTTCGCAAGCTGAACCTGCGCAGCTCAGACATGGTATCCTCCACGGTTTACGGGGAGATCCATCCGGAAGGGCGCTGGGGCGTGTTCTCCACCAATATCATTATACCAGCCATGCACACCGCGCAATACAGCCGGATGGAGGTGTACGACACTGCCTCCGACCTTTGCGTGGCCGATTTCGACGATAACCGCATGCTCACCTTCCCGGCCTTTGCCCGGAAGGATGTCCTGGAAACTTTCCCCGTGTTTTCGGCGGACGGCCGGTCGGTGTTCTTCTGCACCGCCCCGTACAGCAAGCTGCCCGCAGGACTGCAACAGATGCATTACTCGCTCGTGCGGGTGCCTTTCGACCCCGAAACTGGGGAACTCGGGGGACCGGCCGACACACTGTGGAGCGCTTCGGCCAGGGGCGGCTCCGTGTGCCATCCCAAAGCATCTCCCGACGGCCGCTGGCTGCTCTTCACCGTGGCCGACTACGGCACCTTCCCCATCAACCACAGGGAATGCGAGCTGTATATGATGAATCTCGCCACTGGCGAAGTCTTCCCGCTTGATAAGGTAAATTCTGACAAATCAGATACTTATCACAGTTGGTCGTCGGACTCGAAATGGCTCGTGTTCGCGTCCAAGCGAGGGGACGGCCTCTACGGAAAACCGTATTTCAGCCATGTCTCGGAGGACGGAAGCACTACCAGGCCCTTCCTGCTCCCGCAGCGGGATCCCCTTTTTTATGACAATATGCTGCGCTCCTTCAATGTCCCCGACCTGGGTGACGCCCCCGTCGGCTTCGACGCCGTGGAAACGGGGCGGCTGCTGAAGGAAGTGCAGGCCGAACAGTTTGAATAATTGATAATTGACGATATTATGCAGAACATCAAATGCCTTTTAGTTGCTTTTTACATGGCAGTTGTCGCGTTGGCTTGCGGATCCAAACCGGATGATACTGAACCGCTGAAACTGACCGCCAACCCGGCCGAGCTTACTTTCGACGCCGCCGGAGGCACGAAGGAGATTGTAATTACGAGCGGCATTAAGCCGACCGTAAGCTGCTCGGACTCATGGCTTTCCGTATCGGAAGGCAACTATTCGGGAACATCCCTTGCGGTGAGCGTTACCGCAAAGGAAAATACAGGTACCGCCAAGCGTAGCGGCACCATCCGCGTAATCGGTGACAAGCAGAGCCTGATGATACCTGTGAACCAGAATGTGGCGGAAGTTCCCATGACCGCCGACAAGACCTCTGCAGCTTTCGACCGTTTCGGAGGGGAAATGGAGATTACGATAACTTCTTCCAGCCAGCCGGAAATATCGGTCAGCGTCCCTTCCTGGTGCACCGCCAGCCTCGGCAGCATCGATTCCGATAAGAAAACCACCCTGCTCATCGCAACTCCCGCGAACAGAAGCACGGATGCCAAGAGCGGCGAGGTCACCGTCAGCTGCGGCGGCCAGAGCGTGAAGATTGCCGTGTCGCTGGAAGCATACCAGACCCCGGCTACGGTTGCCACCTCCGCTCTCACGCAGGAAATGGTCTTCGGCGCCATGGCTCCCGGCTGGAACATGGGCAATCATATGGACGCCATCTCGAACGGCATCGCCGGCGAAACCGTCTGGGGGAATTCCAAGTGCACCCAGGCCACCATGGACGGGGTTAAGGCTGCCGGTTTCAAGGCCGTGCGCATCTGCGTCACCTGGACGGGCCACATCGGCGACGGTCCTGCCTACCGTTTGGAGGAGAAATGGCTCTCGCGCGTCGAGGAAATCGTCGGCTACGCCGAGAAGGCCGGCCTTGTGGCCATCGTCAACACCCATCACGACGAGAGCTACTGGCTGGATATCAACAAGGCCAAGGAAAGCACCAAAGACGAGATATTCTCCGTATGGAGCCAGATCGCTCAGCGTTTCAAGGACAAGGGCGAATGGCTGGTGCTCGAATCGTTCAACGAGATCCAGGACGGCGGATGGGGCTGGAGCGACGCCTTCAAGAACAATCCCCAGCCGCAGTATGACATCCTGAACAGCTGGAATCAGGTGTTTGTCGACGCAGTCCGTTCCACCGGCGGAAACAACGCTACCCGCTGGCTCGGAGTGCCGGGTTATGCAGCCAGTCCCGGGTTCACGATCGCCGGACTGGTCCTTCCCCATGATTACACCAGCGCAAACCGCCTGATGGTGGCCGTCCATGACTACGATCCCTACGAATACACCCTCAATAATCCGCTGAAGGCCCAGTGGGGCCACACGGCCGATCCTACTAAGCGCTGCAGCGACAGGGATGAAGAGAATGTGGTGGCGGTATTCGACAATCTGAAGGCAGCCTACATCGACAACGACATCCCGGTGTATCTGGGTGAAATGGGCTGCTCGAGGCACAATGCCGCCGACCTGCCCTACCAGTACTATTATCTGGAGTTTTTCTGCAAGGCGGCCGCCGACCGCGGTCTGCCCGGATACCTCTGGGACAACGGGGCGTCGGGAACCGGGGCTGAGAAGCACGGCTACATAGACCACGGCACCGGAGCGCTGTTTGACGACTATGCCAAAGAATGCGTAGGACGCATCGTGAAGGCCGTGACCACTACCGACCCAGCCTATACGCTCGAAAGCGTCTACAACTCAGCGCCTTAATCTGACCAGCGGAAACCGAACTGAACGCGCTCAGGAGAATTGATTATCTTCTGGGCGCGTATTCTGTCGAACTTGACGGGCCCGGTTACGAATTCGGGCACGTTGTAGGAACGGAACAGATCCTGATAGTAGTTTTCGGGATCGCGCTGTGGCAGCATGAAAGGCTTGCCTACGCTGCCGTCCGCGCCGAAATGGGCGATGTACAGGCGAGTGAAAAGGCCGTCGTCCCTGCGGCTCGAGAAGACGAACCAGCGGGAGTTGGAGCTCCAGTTGTGGAAGCTGTCGGTGTCGTCGCTGTTGGCCTCGTCGACGGGACGGGTTTCCCCGGTTTCAAGGTCGAGCAGCCAGAGGTCGGCCTCGTGGTGCCAGATGGGGAAGGTGCCGTAGTCGCAGACGGTGTACATGAGATATCTGCCGTCGTATGAAGGCCTCGGGAAGGAGATGCTGCAGCCTGCCGCCGCCGCATCCACCAGCATCTCGACATCCTTGCCGATGGTGCCTGTGGCGGGATCGAAGCCCACCTTCATGAGATTGTAGCGGGACTGGGGGAGTCCGCCTGGTATCTCCACCTGCACGGCGGAGGTGAAATAGAGCGTCTTTCCGTCGGGGGAGAAGGCCGGGAACGATTCCCAGATGCCTTTCCTCTTGATCTGGGGGGCGCTAATCACCTTGTTGTCCTGAATGTCGTAAACCTGAAGGTCGGAGTCGAGGTCGAACACCTCGATGAGCTTGTCCTGCTGGACGTGGAAGCCCTGCCGGGTACTGTTCGTGGAATAGGCGATGTACCTGCCGTCCGGATGCCAGTACGGATAGACGCAGAAGCCCAGGGTGGAATCGGTCTTAGTGTTGTATGCCTTCATGCCCTCTTCACCGGTGAGGATGGTGGCACCGTGCGGCCCGCGGATATGCAGGCTCATGGCTTCAGGGCTGTTGTGGTTGAAACTGTGGCAGTTGACGCATCCGTCGAAGCGGGTGTTCACGAGCAGCTCGCGTTGCCTGTACGATGAAAGCTCCCTTTCGTAGATGCCCATGTGGCTGTAGATTTCGTATCCGGGTTCGATGAGACGGTAGGTGAGCCCGTAGTCGATGGCGTCTTCCGAAACGTAAAGCGGGAAAGGCTTGTACTCCTTCCAGCCGTCGCCGAAGCGGGCGGATACCGTAACGGAGAGTGAGCTTCCGGCTGCTTTGGAGAGCAGGGCAGCCCAGCGGCGGGCTGGGAAGCGGGCGCACTTTCCGCTGCGGCTCCTGAGTACTGCGCTGCCGCCGGTCGCGGAAAGGGTGACGTCGACTGCGTCCGCCCCGCGGACGGTGAAATCGAGCGGAGCTATCCCCACGGGAATCGTGACCCCGACATAATCGGGGTAGAGCGGCGGAAGCTCGTCGCTGCGTACGGCGTCGCGGGCTCCTGCGCTACAGGCCGCCAGAATAAGGGCCGCTGTCAGGACCGGAAGTATTCTTTTCATCGCGTGAAAGGTCATTTTCGGAAAGGTATCTGAAATAGTAGTAGAACCAGTAAGTGTCCCCGTAGTTCTTCTGGATGAATTCGCTGCTCTTTTTCGCCTGAAGATCGGAGAGGAATTCGCTCATGCGCCGGACATTGGCAATGCTAATATAAGAGGGAAGGCCGTTGTAGTCGCTGTGGGTGAGGACCCAGCGCAGGAGGAGGGCCTCCTGGTACGATTTCGGCATCGCGGGGGCGTCGACCAGGGGGATGCATTCCACGAAACGGTCGAGGTCTTTGCGCAGGAGGCACCAGGACATCAGGTAATCGAGAGCCATCGAGTTTGAAGCATTCTCTACCTTCAGGAGGCCGAGCATCGAGTCCATCTCCGTGTCGCTGAACAGGAAATCGTGCTCGCGCAGGCGGCAGTCCCGGGCCCTTGCCAGCTCCGGCCTCTTCTCGAAGATTGTGCCGTCGTCCAGGAGGGCAAGGGTTTCACGGGCCCATTTGCGGTAGAAGGTGGCGTTGCAGAGGGCCCCCAGGTATTTGCGGGCGACCTCGATGTCGCCGTTCACTATGTTGGTCTCGGCCAGGCGCTTGTAACAGCGGGCGCTTTTCTGGAAATCGGGCAGGGCTTCCTGGGCCTCGAAAGCGAAGCGCTGGGCGGTGTTCACCATGCCCAGATGCCAGTAGATCTCCCCGGTGGAGACGGGGTTGGTGTAGTCGCCCCTGAAACCGGGGATGAGGCCGTACGGACCGTTCTGGAAATAGCTGAACTGCGCATCGGGCATGCGGCCGGTCTTGGCCAGGGCGAGGTTGAGGCAGGAGACCGTCTTGGGGTTGTCGGGATTGCGGGTATCGGCTGCCATCATTATGCGGTTCCACATCTGCATGCGGACCATGAAGTCGTAGCGCATCCATTCCTCCTTGGGGAAATCGGCAGTGCGGAAGAGCATGAGGATTCCGGCCGCTGCGATGAGTACGTACGCCGCCGCTCCGGGAAGGATGCCTTTGCCCCTGGTACGGAGCAGCGAAACGATGACCGGTATGGCCGTGGAAAACACTGAAAGCCACAGCATGCCCGTTACTATGTTGTGGTAGCGGTAATAGTGTATACCGACATAGAGCCTGGACAGCGGATAGGGCGTCAGGAGGCTGGCTATGAGGGGACAGACTGCCAGCAGGGCGCGGAGCATGATGGAGAAAGGTATCACTTTGGCTCCGGTGCCGCCGATTTCCCTGATAATTATGGCAAGTACAAATGCGAGGGCGACCGGCCCGCACAGGAAGTAAAGGACGGGTACAGCGACGGTTTCAAGGAGATGGCGGACCCTGTCGCTGCGGACAAGCAGGCAGAGGGCGGCCGTGGCGAGGGACAGCACTATGGCGACAGCTCCTCCGGCGAGTGCGCTCTCGTCGCAGAAAAAGAGCAGCAGAAGGACGGACGGGATGAAGCTGAGCGCGTATGAGAGCAGGCTCCCTTTCTTGCAGACTGCCCAGGTCAGCAGCTGGACGCCGCATAGCAGCAGGGCCATGACAAGCGCTCCGGCAGGTGCGTAGTAGAAGAACTGGGTGAGGAAACGGCCGAGCCAGTCGGCGAATCCGCCCGGAACCGCAGAGACGGAGGCGAAATATGCCCAGGTGCTTTCGAAAAGCTGGCACTGCTCCTGGAAATGAATGTGATACGGGTAGCGTAAAGCGAAAAAGCAGTATATGCCGACGCCCGCGAGCACCGTCATTGCAGCAGCAGAAACCTTTTGTGATGCAGACATCTGTACTATTGAGTTGAATATACAAACTTACGAAAAAACGTTGTATTTCTTGCCAAAAATACGTAAATTCGTAAACTTATGAAATACCAAACCCTTACCCTTGCTCTCGCCGCAGTGCTCATTGCAGGATGCGGCAGAAAGGCCGATGCTCCGGCTACCATGCGCGAGGCTCTCTCGCAGGCTTCCGAAAGCGGCTGCTTCATCTTCGGCCACCAGGACGGCCTCTCGTACGGCAAGAACTGGAAGGTCGATGATTATGCCGGCGACGACCTCACCCGCAGCGACGTCAAGGACGTTTGCGGCCAATATCCGGCTATGATAGGTTTCGACCTGGGCGGAATCGAGCTCGGCAGCGATGTCAATCTCGACGGCGTCCCCTTTGATTTCATGCGCAGGGCGGCCCGGATCCACGTCAGCCGCGGCGGTCTCGTTACCTTCAGCTGGCATCCCCGCAATCCCAAGACCGGGGGCGACGCCTGGGACGTTTCCGATCCCGGCACGGTGGCTTCCGTCCTTGAAGGGGGCGAGAATCACGAAAAGTTCCTGGGCTGGCTCGACAGCGCGGCGGAATTCATCGGAAGCCTCGGGGTTCCCGTTATCTTCCGTCCGTGGCACGAAAACATCGGCAGCTGGTTCTGGTGGGGCGGCAAGCTCTGCAC
>JAILQG010000032.1 GCA_024699055.1 Bacteroidales bacterium | reverse complement strand
GCCGCACCCACGCGCTCGAAGAATGCGAGCGCTTCGTCAAGCGAGAAATGTGAGAAGTGAGGAGCCTTCTTGACACAGTTCACTGTTACGTATTTCAGCCCCTTCAGTTTTTCGAACTCTTCGTCTTCGATGAGATTGAAGTCGGTGATGTAGGCTATGTCGCCGAAGCGGTAGCCCAGCACCGACTGGTCCTTGGTCTTGTGATGCCAGCCCCGGATGGGGATCACGGTGACGGAGGGGACCTGTGCGGCGCCGGCGACACCCGTATAGCGGTATCCCACGCCGCTTATCCAGACAAGTTCCTTCTCGGCGGCGTTGGACTGCACCTCGAAGGGTTGCCGGCCGTCTATCAGGTGCATGTGCCATTCGGGGGAGCCCGGATACCGCGGCTCGGCGAAAGCGTAGCCGAAGGTGTGCCGCAGGCTTTCCAGCACGTACTCTTCGCAGTAGATGTTCACCGGTTTGGCTTCGAACAGGTTCAGGGCCCTGGTTTCGTCGAGCCCTCCTATATGGTCCATGTGATTGTGGGTGAGCAGGATGGCGTCGAGGTGCCGGACGCCTGCGCGCAGCAGCTGCTGCCGGAAATCGGGTCCGGCGTCCACCGTTATCGTCAGGCCGCCCGTCTCCACCAGCGCGGAGGCTCTCAGCCGATTGTCGCGGGGGTCATCCGAAGTGCACACCGGACAGGTGCAGCCTATCATCGGCACTCCGGAGGATGTGCCCGTACCAAGGAAAGTAAGTCTGGTCATCGCTTCATCAATCTGTCAACCGCGTGTTCCAGGCTGGTCGAAGGCTCTATGATGTTGTAGTCTTTCCAGAAGTCCGGATCCGCGAAGAAGGCCGCCTTTTCGGAGAGGGCGTCGCGACGGCGGAACTGCTCCTTGCGGGGGATGGGAACCGCCTCGGGATACTTGTCCGTCACTACCAGTTCGTTTACGGAAGTATAGTTGGTATGGAGGAGGCGCTTGCGCCAGTCGCAGGCGAAGCGTATGATGCTGCGGAAGTAGTTGAGGCGCCAGCGGTCCCCTTCAAGCCGGTAGTCGATAACCACTGACATCTCTTTGGGATGGAACCTCAGACCGGCCGGTTTGCTCACCAGCACGGCGCGCGTGGCTTTCTGTTCGTCGCGCATGTCGAGGGACAGTTCGATGCGGGTGAAGGCATAGCTCTGGGCGTCGATGAAAAGGGTTCCGAAATAGAGCGGATACTCCACTTCTGAAGCGGGCGATATTTCGACCGCGTAGTTCAGCCTGTCGTTGATCATCACAGGCGAGCCCATCTTCATGGCGTAGTAGTTGAACTCCTCGATGGACAGGAGGATATCGGTGTTCTTCACCACGTCGAAGTCGGTGGCCTGGGAGGGCCCGCCCAGGAACTTGACGCTGAGGGTGTCGCTCTTCCTCTGGCTCAGCAGGACCCTGCTCTTTTCGAGGGCTGCGCAGTCCTTGTAGATGCCGTAAGAATAGGATGTCTTGAAAATCCTTGCGACCGCTTCGGAGACATATATGTAACGCTGCCGTTTCTGCAGGGTTTCACGGTAGAAGCATTTCAGGAGCTCGTCCCGGTCCATGTAGTTGTTCCTGATGCGTTCCATCGCCTCGCGGACGATGGCGCGGGGTTCGCCGGCCACCACGACGGCCGGAGCAAGCCTTAGCGCGTCCGGTTCCAGCGCTACCTTCATGTTGGAGCCAGATACCGGGATGCTGAGGGTCTTGTAGCCCAGCAGGGAGAAGCTGAGGGCGGTGATGGGGATGTCGGACTTTATCGTGAATTCGCCGTCGGCGTTGGTGACCGTGGTGTAATGCCTGTCGGGCACCACGACGTTCACGAACTGGAGGGAACTCCCGTTCTGCGCGTCCTTGACTTTTCCGCTGACGCTGTAGCGGAGTGAATCCTGAATCGTTTCTGGCGCGTATTCCTGTCCGAAAGCCGTCGGGACGGCAAGCAAGAGCGCTGCCAGAAGGGGGACGAGTCTTTTCGGAAAATATCTTACATGTAGGAGCATAACGCCTGCAATATATTAATAAATATCGAAAAATCAGATGATTACATCTTCAATCGTGTTGACCTTGCCGGAATCGTACGGCCTGGTGAGCCGGATATAGTTGCCGGTGTAGCCGCTCATCGTGCCGTCCTTGTCACGCGACTCCCAGAGCACTTTCTCGCGGATGCCGCGGTTGGCTTCCACGAAGGAGGAATGAAGCCTGGAGCAGAGTTCCTCGAGTACGGCGACACGCTCCGCCTTGACGGCGGGGGAGACCTGGCCCGGCATGACGGCCGCGGGGGTTCCCGGCCTCTTGGAATAAGGGAAGATATGGATGAAGGCGGGCCTGAGCTCTTCGAGGAAGGCGCAGGTCTTGCGGAACAGCTCCTCGGTTTCGCCAGGGAGCCCGGCCATCACGTCTATCCCGAAGAAGACGAGGGGCTTGCCCGGACCTTCCATGGCTTTCCGGATGTAAGCAATCTTTGCAGCGAATTCGGCGGTGGTGTATTTGCGGCCCATGGCGGCGAGCAGTTCGTCGCAGCCCACCTGCAGCGGAATGTGGAAATGTGGCTGGAACTTGGTTCCGGAGGCTATCCAGTCGACTATCTCTTCGGTGAGGAGGTTGGGCTCGATGCTGGAAATGCGGTAGCGGTCGATGCCCACCACCCCGTCGAGGGCCTTCAGCAGGTCCAGGAACGACTCGCCGGTGCTGCGCCCGAAATCGCCGGTGTTCACGCCGGTGAGCACTATCTCCCTGATGCCGAGAGCGGCGATTTCTCCGGCATGTTTCACCGCTTCGCAGATGGGGATGTTGCGGCTCCTTCCGCGAGCATAGGGCACGGTGCAGTATCTGCAGAAGTTGTCGCATCCGTCCTGCACTTTCAGGAAGGATCTCGTCCGTTCGCCGGATGAATATGCCCCTGATACCATCGTCGGGACGGTTTTTACTATTCCCAGCAGTTTCAGGGTTTCGGGGACCACCTTGTCCTTCTCGTCCGACAGGAACACTCTCGCCACCCCTTCTATGCCGGCTACTTCCGCGGACTTCATCTGGGCATAGCATCCGGTTACTATGATGGGGGCGGACGGATTGATCCTGTGGAGTTTGCGGATTTCGCCGCGGGACTTCTTGTTGGCGGTCTCCGTGACCGTGCAGGTGTTCACAAGGAACACGTCGGCACCCTCCTTCCACGGTACAGCCTCGAGGCCGGCGGCCTTGAAACCCCGTTCATAGGTGGATGTCTCGGCGTAATTCAGCTTGCATCCGAGCGTTATGAACGCGATTTTCACTTTCCGCAGCCTCCTTCGACTGTTATCCGGGACCATTCGGCCTTGCCTTCCACCGGAGGATTCTGCTTGGAAACCCTGACCGAGAACCATGGAATGCCCGGATAGTCTTTTTCTATGCGCCGCGCTATCCTTCCCGCCACGTGCTCGAGCAGGTCGGAGGGAATTGCCATCTCTTCAGCGACGATACTGTGGATCTTGGAGTAGTCGAGGGTGTCGTCGATGTTGTCGGACGCCATGGCCGCCGAGATGTCGTAACGGCACTTGAAATCCACGAGGAAGAGATTCCCCTCCGATTTCTCTTTCGGAAGCAGGCCGTGGAACGACACGAACTGCATGCTGTCCAGTTCTATCTGGCCAAAATTAGAAACACACATGGTCTTTTGCCTATTTTAAAGCCTGCTTTCCTGCGCCAGGCGCTGACCGGCAGGGTGATTATGGTTTCGGATTCGAGTGTGATGTCCGCCGCGATGCACAGCATGGTGCCGGGGGAGAGGCAATTGACCAGGTCTTCCAGGAGGGCGTCGTTCCGGTAGGGGGTCTCTATGAAAATCTGGGTCTGCCTGCGGGCGGAGGAGTCTTTTTCAATCTTTTTGACGGCGTCGCGCCGTTCCGCGGTTTTGGCGGGAAGATAGCCGACAAAGGCGAATTCCTGTCCGTTCAGGCCGGAAGCCATGAGGGCCAGCATCAGCGAAGACGGTCCCGTCAGCGGTACTACCTGTATGCCATGTGCGTGGCAGAGGGCCACGAGTGGGGCGCCTGGGTCGGCGACGGCGGGAAGCCCCGCTTCGGTAATGAGCCCCACGTCCCCTTTGTCGAAGAGGGGCAGGAGGGCTTCCACCTCGGAATCGGAGGTATGCTCGCTCAGCTCGTGGAATTCGAGGCCGTCTATGCGTCCCTTCAGACCTGCGGCGCTGAGGAACCTCCGGGCGCTGCGGACGTTCTCCACCACGAAGACGCCGATGCGGGCGATATGCTCCAGCGTCGCCGCCGGAATCACCTTCATGGGGTCGGAACCGATATCGGAGGGTATGAGGTAGAGCTTATTCTTCATCATCTATCTCTACGGTTACTGTCGGGATGTCCCTCTGCGTACGTCCCGTGCCCTGCTGGTCCTGTCTTCTGCGGGGATGGAAAAGGCGTCTGAAGAAATACTTCCAGGTGCCGAATTCCTGCTGGTACGTGAACCCTCCGCCGTTGCGCTGCGAGAAGTCGAGGTAGGACGAGAACTCATCGGCGGAGTGCGAGAAGAGATTGAGCCGGAAGTTTCCGCTCTTGTTCAGTTTTACGTCGATGTCGAGGTCGCCCACCAGGTCACCGCGGGCGCCGCTGTTCCCGCTGTACTGTCTGTTGCCCACCACGCCGTTGACCACTACGCGGTTGTTGAATAGCTGGGTGCTCACCGCGATGTCGAAAAGATTGGCTCCGGAGTAGCTCTGCTGGTATCCCAGGCCCATGTCGAGCGGGATGTTCATGCGTTCGAGCATGTTGGTCAGCTGGCTGGACACCATTTCCGTGACGTTGGAATAGAGGATGTTCGGGTTGTCAACGATTCCCGCCTGGTCGCCGGGGAGGAACGAACCCGTGACGAGGAGCGCCACGAACTGTTTCTGGATTTTGTCCTCGGTGTTCAGGGACGATTCGATTTCGGCCTTGGAGGTGGGGTCGAGGTCGGGAATGTCTATGCTGAACGACACCTTGGGCGCGGAAAGGCGGTCGGTGATCCTGATTCCGCATTCTACCAGGCGGCGGGTGCTCACGCTGGTGGTATCCGTCAGGAGCGCGTTCATGTTGGTGCGGAGCGAATAGGTAGCCCCTATGTCGAGGGCGGTCTGCATGAGGTCGCCGTTGAAGGTGACGCTGCTGCCGTCGTCGATGGTGAAGTTCTTGCTCACGAGGCCCGGGATGGAGAAGCGGTAGCTGCCTTTGGAAATGCTGTATTCTCCGTTGAGGTCGAAGATGTTCCTGGCGGGACGCACAAGCAGGCCGATATTGCCTTCGCCGCTGGCTTTGAGGGAGTTGCCTCCTGTGTCGTCGAGGTCTACCGTGGCCTCGAGACCGGGATTGATGCGGAGCCGGACCCTGGCCGTAAGGTCACTGCCCTTCTTTATCTTCTTTTCCTGGCGCTCGAACATGGCGGCCAGCATGGCTTCGTACGGGTCGAGCGGTGTGTCAGCCGAGTGGTCCTTGAAGGTAAGCAGGTTGCTCTTAGCGGTGGACGAGAATTGGGAAACCGGGACGTCGATGTGTCCGTCGCCAGCCGTGGAGATGTCCGCGTTTACCACGAGTGCGTCCTGGGGCCCCGTGATGTTCACGTCGCCGCTGGCATACATGAGGCCGCTGATACTCTTTCCGTGGCTGACGTCTATCATCTTGAGGTTGCGGAAACGCAGGGCCGAGTTCATCACCATGTCATCGAAGCTCTGGAAGTTGATGCCGCCGGAAAGTACGGCATAGCCGGTCTCGTCGTCGAGGATGGAGATGTCGTCGAAGTGGACGCCCTCGTTGTCGAGGTGCAGGGGGCCGTTGATGACATACGGGACGCCGGTATAGTTCACGATGAAACTGGCGTTGCTGATGTTGAAGTCTTCGCTGGCGAGCTTGATGTCGTCGAGCGTTCCCTTCGCGGTGACGTAGCCGTTCAGCTTGCCGCTGATGTCGTCTATGAAGCCCTGGAGGAACGGTTTCGCCAGGACGAGCTCGGTGCCGTCCATCGCCACGGTCAGGTCCACCTCCTTGGAGCCGGGGGAGAAGGAGCCCGAGGCGTTCAGGGCGTCCCTGCCGTCGATCATGTTGCGGACGTAGGCGTTGATCACGTCTTCGGCTCCGTCCCATACGCCGGCGAGGCGCAGCGTGCCGGCATTGACTCCGCTGATGCTGAGGGAGTCGCAGACGAAGTTGGCAAGCGCCCTGAGGTTCTTGTCGAGGGGCGACGAGAGCAGCATCCTGCCGTTGAGGTCTCCCTTGAAGCCGTAGTCTGTCTTCGTGAAGTAGTTGAGCAGTCTCATGTTAAGGTTGCGGACGTTGACGGCGAGGGTGTCCGCCGACTTGAGGGACAGACCTCCGTCTATGCTGAGGACCTGCTCGCCGTTGTGCATCCTGAAACCGTCGATGACTGTGTTGCCGCCCTTGAACGTTATCTGCGATTCGTCGATGTCCCATTGCCTGGAATTGAGGCGGATGTAGCTGGAAAGCGGGTTCGCCGTTACTTCGAGCATGTCGTCCGCGTCGCGGGATAGGTCGCCGGAGAGATAGAGCTCGCCCACCGTGTCGACGCCTTTGATGCCGTCGTAATGGAAGCCTCCGAAGAGGTTGTTCTCCTGTGCGTAGGCCGTGAGGGCGACGTCCGTTATGGATATGCCGCCGAGCGAGATGTCTTTGCTGAGCACCGTGGCGTTGAGGCTGTGCCCGAGATTGTCGAAACTGATGTCGACGCCCTTGAGATAGTTCTTTGCCAGGGCCAGGCGGGACGAGGCCATCTTCCCTTCCAGGCTGCCGTGGTCGCTGATGAGCGAAAGGTGGGTGGAGTCGGCGACATACAACCCCGGAACCATGAATGACAGTAGATCCCTCGAGTCGTGGAAGGAGATGTCCATCCTGTAGTAGTGGTCCGCGGTGCCCCTGTCGATGTCCGAGGCATGATAAAGCGCGGGCAGTTCCCTGCGGGTGGTGACGGTTTGGAGATTGCGGATGATTTCGTCGTAGTCTCCGTCGCCTTCGTATTCGAAGTCGAGGAAGGAGGAGCTGATATTGACGGAATCCATGCCGCCGGAATTGCGGGAATCCACGACGATGTTTCCGATGTTCTTTGCGCCGTGGTCGTTCTCGAGTACGATGTCGCTGACGACCACTTTACCGACGGGTCTTTCGCCCGCGCTCATGATGAGGTCGGCATCGAGGTGCCCGGATACGTTACTGGTACCCCTGGTGTCGAGATTCATGGCCTGGAGGTCGGCCTTGGCTATGTCGGCTGTGAAAATGTAGTGTCCGTCGCCGTCTCCCTGCGGGAGATTGAAGACTCCGTGGAGGGTGGCCTGCAGGCTGGGATCGGCGATGTCGATGTCTCCGTTGAAGGTATTTCCGTCGAAGGTGCCGTTCGCTTTGATGCCGCTGTATTCGTAGCCCAGCAGGCCTATCTTGTCAAGCTTGAGGTCGTCGATGCTGAAGGAACTGCGCTTGCCGTCGAGCCTTGCGCTGAAACCGGTGGAGGCGGTCAGGTTGCCGAGGGCGGCCGAGCCGAGGAGCTTGTCCATGCCCATGTCGGTGGAGGTGAAGCGGCCCGCGATGTCGATCGGGGTGTTCGGATCCGTCAGGTTCCTCACCGTCATGTCGAATGCGGCGTCGCCTATGCCAGAGGAGAGCCTGCCCTGCGCCACTATGTTGCTCATGGGACCTTTGGCGCTGCCGCTGAACCTGAAGCGCTCGCCGGGGGCCAGGTTGCCGAGATCTACACTTGCTCCAAGTTCGGAAAGGAGCGCGGAGAGCCCGCCGGTGGTGAAGTTCAGTTCATCCACATCCGCGTCCAGCAGCATGTGCCTGGAGTCGGGAATGCCGGTTATCCTGGTCGAGAGGCGGCCGTTGATGCCGCTCGGCTTCTCGGAGAAGACGAATTTGTCGACGTAAAGGTCGTTGATATAACCCGAGGCATGGCACTTCTCGAGGGTGAGGGCCACGTCCATGGTGGGGGAGATACCGCCGAAGGCGTTGATAGTGCGAGAGGACAGATGCCCCCCGGAGATGGTGAGATCCTGGCGGATGTTCTCGAGGAAATTCGCGAAGTCTTCGGATACGTCGTTCCAGGACATGGTGTAGCGGGAGACGGTAAGGTCGGACCAGTCGTCGACAAGACGGACGTTCTCGAGCGTGGCCTTGCCCATGCCCACCGTGGCGCGTCCTGTCAGACTCCTGATGTTGTAGCCGCATTTTTCCCTGGCGTTCAGCATGTCAACTACGCCCGACATACGGCCTCCGGTGTATTTGAGGCTGTGTACCCTGGCGTTCACGCGCACCTCCATGTCGGACCAGTTGATGGCAGCGGGCTTGTCCGGCAGCGGAGCGGTGTAGCTGGTCATGCGGTAGATGAAGTCCTTTATATCCGCCTTCTCGATCTGGAAGATGCCCGGGGTAGGATTGTACTGGCCGGTCTTCTCTTCCGGAACGAGCTTGAATATCCTCGAAAGGTTGGATGTGGTCTCTTCTTCAGATCCCGGAGGCGCTGGTTCGGAGGTGAGATGCATCATGCCGCCGTCAAGCTCGGCCCGGCTGAGATAGACTCCCTTCTTCGAGAGCAGCCCCCTGAGGGACACCCGGCCGGAAACCTGTCTGATGTATGCGAAGGTGTCGACCGGAGCCTGTTTGTCGTACGGATCGTGGTCGATTATGACTACATCCCTGAGTATGAATGAATTGAACGGCGCCACGTGGATGTCGCGGGCTTCTATTGCGCCGTCGAGTCCGGCGTTGATGCGGTCGAGGACCCTCTCCACAACCCTTGTCTGGACGGACGGGGATTGAAGGAGGATCAGCGCCGTGCCGATGAGCATGACGATGAAGCCGAAAACGCGGGCGCTTATGTCAGAATATTTCCTGATAGTTCAAAAGCATTCTGGTACAACCAACAAATATAACAAATATTTGTTAATTTTGCCGCCAGAAGTATGGCAGATATAATTTTGGGAATAGAATCCTCATGTGACGACACTTCCGCGGCCGTCATCTGCGATGGCGTCCTGCTGTCCAACGTGATAGCCTCGCAGGACGTGCACCGGGCCTATGGCGGGGTGGTGCCGGAACTCGCTTCCCGCGCACACGAGCAGAATATCGTTCCCGTGGTTTCGGAAGCCCTTTCGAGGGCGGGCGTAGCTCCCTCCGACCTCACCGCCATCGCCTTCACCCGCGGTCCGGGCCTGCTTGGCTCGCTGCTGGTGGGCACCTCGTTCGCTAAGGCCCTGGGCCTTGCCCTGGACATCCCAATCATCATGGTGAACCATCTTCAGGGGCATCTGCTTGCAGGTTTCGTGAAGGAAAAGGGACAGGAGTCCGTCAGTCCCTCGTTCCCGTACCTCTGCCTCCTGGTATCGGGCGGCAATTCCCAGATAGTCAGGGTGGACAGCCCGCTGGAGTTCACCATCCTTGGGCAGACCATCGACGATGCTGTGGGCGAAGCTTTCGACAAATGCTCAAAGATGATGGGCCTGGGCTATCCCGGAGGGCCGGTGATAGACCGCCTCGCGAAACTGGGAGATCCTACCCGTTTCAAGTTCGCCAAACCGCATATCCCGGGCCTGGACTACAGTTTCAGTGGCATCAAGACATCGCTGCTGTATTTTGTCCGTGACGAAATGGCGAAGGACCCGTCTTTCCTTGAAAACAACAAGGAAGACATCTGCGCCTCCTTCCAGAAAACGCTGATAGACATCCTCATGGACAAACTCGTGAAGGCCGCCAGGCAGACGGGCATCAAGGAAGTGGCGATAGGAGGGGGAGTGTCGGCGAACAGCGGCCTGCGTGCCCGCATCGCCGAAGAGGGGCGCAAGCGCGGCTGGCATACCTATCTGCCCGCCTTCAAGTTCACCACCGACAACGCGGCCATGATAGCCATCGCGGGCTATTACCACTATCTTGCCGGAGAACGCACCCCGCTGGACGTGGCTCCCGTGTCCAGAATGGCGGATTTTTAGTTGTTTTCCAAAAATAATTGTTACATTTGCGGCGGGGAAAGTCATACACGACCAGCTCCCTCTCAACTCCCCCAGGGCAGGAATGCAGCAAGGGTAGGAGGTTGTAGCGGTGCGATGTATCAAGCTTTCCCTTTTTTTGTATGTTTTCGGAGATCATAGTCATCGGCGGAGGTGCGGCAGGACTGGCCGCGGCATGCGGCGCGGCGCGCACCCTTGTTGACGCCGGCTCTTCCGCCCGTGTCACCGTGCTAGAGAAAATGCCGCGTCCCGGCAGGAAGATCATGATTACCGGAAAGGGGCGGTGCAATTTCACCAACGTGAAGGACTGGAACGAGTTCAGCGCCCATATACGCACCAATCCCAATTTCCTCAAGCCGTCGTTCTATAATTTCACCCCCTCGGAGGCCCTGGATTTCTTTGCGGCGCTCGGCATGCAGAGCGTGGTGGAGCGGGGCGACCGTGCCTATCCGGCCAGTCACCATGCATCCGACGTGGTAGATGCGCTCGTGCGCGCATGCCACGGAGCCGGCGTCAAGATTGAGACGGAGGTCGAGGTGAAAAGCGTCGGTCCCGGACTGGAAGTGCTTTCCGCCGACGGCCGCAAATGGACCTGCAGCCGCCTTATCGTAGCGACCGGCGGAATGAGCTATCCCACCACCGGCTCAACCGGCGACGGATACCGTTTCGCCGTGGATGCGGGGCATACCCTGACGCCGCTTTTCCCATCTTTGACCGCACTTGTGCCAAAGGGGTATAAATTGCAGGAAACCAAGGACTTGCATATAGACAGAAGCACTCCCTTGAGTGAGCTGGGAAAATCCCTTTGCGGGGTTCAGCTGAAGAACGTGGGAGTGCAGCTTCTGGTGGAGGGTTCCCTCGCGCAGAGCGAATTCGGCGACATCGATTTCACCGACGGGGGAATCGAAGGCCCCCTGGGCTTCCAGGTTAGCCGCAAGGCCGTAAAGTCGCTCATCAACGGATCCAGGGTGTCGCTCGTGGTGGACCTCAAGGCCGGAGTGCCGCTTTCCGAACTCACAGCGCGGGTAAAGGAACTCTGGCAGGAAGTGGACAAGGACCCCCGCAGCAAGCGTCTTCACGAAAAGGAGAAATGTCGCATCCTCCTCGGGAAACTCATGCCATGGGACCTCATTCCCGGTTTCAGGGCGATGAATCCCGGAATCGTCACCCTCGAGCGCCGCGGCCGGGCGGACACCAAGCTGTGGGTGAATCTGCCGACCATAGCCAAATGCTTGAAAGAGTGGACTTTCGACATATCGGGCTACGTTGGCTATGAGCGTGCGGTCGTGACTGCTGGCGGAGTCTCCACCGACGAAATAATAGCAAAGACCCTCGAGTCGAAAAAACACGAGGGCCTCTACTTCTGCGGAGAAGTGATGGACATCGATTCCGATACCGGAGGCTACAATCTGCACACGGCCTTCGCCACCGGTCTTCTGGCCGGCCAGTCCGCCGCAAAGAGCCTGCTCCAGGCTATCTAGATGCTGTCGAAGATCAGCGGCAGGATATCGTCGACGCGGTCGAATTTCCAGATTTTGGAACTGCCCACCATGATGATGGACATGGGCTTGCCGGACTTGGCCTGGTACTGGGCCATTACCTGTCGGCAGGCCCCGCAGGGCGTGGCCGGTTCCTTTGTGAGACGGCCCATGACTCCGCCGGCGAGGGCCAGGCTTTCCATTCCCTTGTCGGGGTACTGTGCCCCCGCGGAGAACATCGCCGTCCGCTCGGCGCAGAGGCCGGAGGGGAAGGCGGCGTTTTCCTGGTTGGCGCCGCGTACGATCTTGCCGTTGCTCATGCGGATGGCCGCCCCTACGTGGAAATGGGAGTAGGGGGCATAGGCGCCCTTCATTGCAAGGATGGCCTCGTTCGCGAGCTGGCGGTCTTGTTCGGAAAGCTCGTCCAGGGATGCGTATTCGTGGTAGGTGATGTCTATCTTCTTATCTGCCATAATAGTGGTAGTTCGGTTTAAAGCTGCGGAACCTTGTGGGCGGCGAGCATGTTCTCCGGGTCGAGGATCTTGTCGAGCTCTTCCTTGGAGAGGATGCCGTGCTCGAGCACGATGTCGTAGACGCTGCCGCCGGTAGCAAGGGCTTCCTTGGCTATCTTTGTGCTGTTCTTGTATCCGATATAGGGATTGAGTGCGGTGACGATGCCGATGCTGTTGCGGACCATCTTCTCGCAGTGCTCCTTGTTGACGGTGATGCCTTCAATGCACTTCGTGCGGAGAGTGTCCATGGCATTGATGAGCCAGGTGATGCTCTCGAGGATGCATTCCACGATGACGGGCTCCATGACGTTGAGCTGGAGCTGGCCGGCTTCGGCGGCGAAGGTGACTGCGAAGTCATTGCCGAACACCTTGAAGCACACCTGGTTGGTGACTTCGGGGATGACAGGATTCACCTTGCCGGGCATGATGGAGGAACCGGGAGCCATGGGAGGCAGGTTGATTTCGTGGAGACCGCAGCGGGGACCGGATGCGAGGAGACGAAGGTCGTTGCAGGTCTTGGAAAGCTTCACTGCAAGGCGCTTGAGCGCTGCTGAGAAGGAAACGTAAGCGCCGGTGTCGGGAGTGGCTTCCACCAGGTTGGGGGCGGAAACGAGTTTGTCGCCGGTGAGCTCGCTCATCTTGACGGCGCAGAGTTCAGCGAAGCCGGGAACCGCGTTCAGGCCGGTGCCGATGGCGGTGCCGCCCATGTTGATCTCTTCGAGGAGCACGGCGTTCCTTTCAAGGTTGGCGAGCTCTTCTTCGAGGTTGTCGGCGAAGGCGTCGAATTCCTGACCGGAGGTCATGGGAACGGCGTCCTGGAGCTGGGTGCGGCCCATCTTGATGACGTGCTTGAATTCCTTGCCCTTCTTACGCAGGGCGTCCACGAGGTTTTTGAGGGACTCCTGAAGTTTGCGGTCCATGCGGACGAAAGTATAGCGGAAAGCCGAGGGATATGCGTCATTCGTGCTCTGGGCGCAGTTTACATGGTCATTGGGAGAGCAGAACTGATATTCGCCCTTCTTGTGGCCCATGATTTCGAGGGCGCGGTTGGCGATTACCTCGTTGGCGTTCATGTTGACAGAGGTGCCAGCACCGCCCTGCATCATGTCCACGGGGAACTGGTCCACGAATTTGCCTTCGGTGAGTTCCTTGCAGGCTGCGCAGATGGCGTCGGCGATGTGCGGCTCGAGCGCTCCGAGTTCCTTGTTGGCGAGAGCGGCGGCCCATTTCACGTAGGCCATGCTCACCACATACTCGGGATAGTCGCTCATGTGGTTGCAGGAAATCTTGTAGTTGTTGATGGCCCTTTGGGTCTGCACGCCGTAGTAGGCGTCTGCGGGTACCTGGAGTTCGCCCAGAAGGTCGGACTCGATGCGGAATTTGTTGTCTGACATAGTATCGGTTAATAACATTTTATTCTGTACATGATGCCGAACTCCACCCTTCCGGTGTTGAAGGATTCGAGCCCGGAGACCGGGGTGAACATTACCCTGTGGCCGGTGGCTGCAAGGAAAACGCGGAAATCCTGTGTGGGCTCCGGCATATATTCGAGGCTCAGCACACCCATGAGGCTGGAACGGTAGCGGCCGTCTGCGATGGCCGTGCTGACGGTGTCGTAACTGCCCTTGGCGACCAGGTTCCAGCCGGGAATGAACTGCCAGACAGCCTTGCTGATGAGCGTGGTGTAGGTGACGTCCCTGAGCCTGGCGTCTTCCGGCATGGAGAAATCGGCCGATGCGAATCCGAGCCTGTCGATGCCGTCGGCTTCGAGCATGTAGTCGACATACCACTTGAGGTTGGGGAAGTTAAACTTGATGCCGCCGTTTATGAGTTTGCCCATGAATTCGTTCGTCTGGGTCATGAATCCGGCGGCAACGCGCGTCTGTACGATTCCGTTGCGGAAATTGCCGTTCCAGTTGACCAGCGCGTTCACGGGGAAGCGCGTTCCCGTGACGGGCATGAATGTAGGCCCTGCCGCAAATGAAGGCCCAGCCGTGCATACCCGGGACCCGTATGTCTGCTCGAAAGAGGATACGAGCGGATTGGAGATCTCGAACACGAACTCGTGGAGGGGGATGGGCATCCAGTAGAGGTCGACGCCGGCAAAGAAGATGTCCATGCTGTTCAGCAGGTCGCTGTACTGGTAGACGTACATGGGATTCTCGTCGTAGTCGAAACCTCCCCAGTGCTGACAGATCTTGCCGGCTTCCACAGCGAAATGGCGGAAGCGGTAGCCTACCATCATGATGTCCATCGATTTGGCGAAGTCGTCGAGCGTACCGGCGGAGGCGGCGCGGTTGAGCTTCTGGCGCATTCTGTAATAGATCCTGTCGGTAAGCGTGCCCTTGATTTCGAGCCGGAGATCCCTTGCCCGGAATTTGCCGTTCCACGGGGTGCGGGCAAATTCATTACCGTTTTCGACCTGATAGCTGCCGGCGAAATTCAGGTAAAGATTGAAGGCGTCGGAACGTTTTTCAAGGGCGGAAAGCCTTTCGAAAAAAGATTCCTGACCGTACATTTCAAAACCCATTCCGGTATTGCCTCCCTGGGCGAACGCAAGCAGTGGGAAGAGCAATGTGGCTGCAAGGATTGCAAATTTTTTCATGATTTGCAGACAGGTTCTTTGTTCAGTGCTTAATTAGTCTGCAAAGATGTGAATTTATTTTGAATTTAGCTAACTTTGCCACGTGAAAATATGTGTGGGACTGTCAGGGGGCGTAGACTCCAGCGTGGCGGCGCTGCTTCTCAAGAGGCAGGGCCATGACGTCTTTGCGATGTTCATGCAGAACTGGAACGATGTCACCGGCACCCTGCACGGCGACTGCGAGTGGGAAGAGGAGAAGTTCGTGGCCGAGATGGTCGCCCGCAAGCTTGAAATCCCGTTCTATTTCGTGGATCTGAGCGGCGAGTACCGCAAGCGGGTGGTGGATTACATGTTCGACGAGTATTCGAAAGGCCGAACCCCCAACCCGGATGTCCTTTGCAACAGGGAAATCAAGTTCGACGCGTTCCTGAACGTGGCCCGCAGGATGGGGGCCGACATGGTGGCTACCGGCCATTATTGCCGGAAGGCGGAAATCCAGAGGGACGGCGGCACGGTCTACCGTATCCTCGAGGGCTCCGATCCCGGCAAGGACCAGAGCTATTTCCTCTGCCAACTCACGCAGAAGCAGCTCTCCAGGGCTCTTTTCCCCATCGGAGACCTTCGCAAGGCAGAGGTGCGCGCCCTTGCACACGAGGCGGACCTCCCCTCGGCCGACAAGAAGGATTCCCAGGGCATTTGCTTTGTCGGAAAGGTCGACCTGCCGGTGTTCCTGCAGCAGAAGCTCAAGGCCGTGGAAGGCGACGCCGTGGAGATCCTGCCGGCCTATTACGACGGCAACCGGCTGTTCGCCGAGCAGCGGCGGCTTCTGCAGAGGGGAGGGCCTTTCAGCCAGGAGGAACTTTCGCTGCTCGCATCTCCCCTTGACTATTCCGACGTGGAGCTCGTCACCGAGACCTACCGCTCCGGCCGCCACCATACCAAGAAGACGCGTTATGTCCGGAACGGCCTCTGGGAGCATGCCGGAAAACACGGAGGCGCCCAGTTCTTCACCAACGGCCAGCGCAAGGGGCTTGCCATAGGCGGCCACAAAGACCCGCTGTTCGTGGTTTCCACCGACGTGGACCGGAACATCGTCTTCGTCGGGGAAGGGGAGAACCATCCGGGACTTTACCGGAGCTGCCTGCGCGTCGCGCCTTCGGAAATCCACTGGATCAGGCCTGACCTGGCCCTGGCGCCGGGGGAGGAGATGAGGGTGATGGTGCGCATCCGCTACCGCCAGCCCCTGCAGGCGGCCACCCTCCTGATGTACGAAGACGGCCTTTACATCCTTTTCGATGCCCCCCAGCGCAGCATCACCGCCGGCCAGTTCGCAGCATGGTATGTTCCGGCCTTTCCCGAGGCGCCGGCGATGTCGCAGGAATATGAAATGCTTGGAAGCGGAGTGATAGAAAAATGAAAGAATTCGAGATAACGGTGCCGGTAGGGCACGAACCCACTGCGAAATCCATCGCGGCGCAGGCTGGAAACCTCGAGGCCGTGCTCGTGAAACGTTCGCTTGACGCCCGCAAGGAGCCCGTCTGGCGCTATCGCTATGCGGCTTATGCTCCTGGCGAATACGAGCCTTACCGTCTTCCGGAATATCAGAATGTGGCCTCCAGTAGGCCCGTGATAGTGGTGGGCGCAGGGCCAGCTGGAATGTTCGCTGCGCTTAAGCTCCTTACCCTGGGGCTCAAGCCCATAGTGCTGGAGAGGGGCAAGGACGTCCATGCCCGCAAGCTCGACATGGCAGTCCTTTCCCGCACCGGAGTGGTGGATCCCGACTCCAATTACTGCTACGGCGAGGGTGGGGCCGGCGCTTTTTCCGACGGCAAGCTTTACACTCGATCCTCAAAGCGCGGGGACAACCGCGAAGTGCTGCATCAGCTGGTGCAGTTCGGCGCACCGGGCGATATCCTTTTCGACTCCCATCCCCACATAGGCTCCGATAAACTCCCCGTGGTGGTGGAGAACATCCGCAAGTGCATCCTCGCCCATGGCGGCGAATATCATTTCGGGGCCCGGGTGACTGCCATTTCCGGCAATCCCGGCGACCTTACCGTCTCCACCGCTTCCGGAGAGGAATTCAAGGGCACGGCGGTGATTCTCGCGACCGGCCATTCGGCCAGGGATGTGTATGAGATGCTGCGTTCGATGGGAGGCTCCCTCGAGGCCAAGGGTTTCGCCCTCGGCGTGCGGGTGGAGCATCTTCAGGAAAAGATAAATTACGCCCAGTATCACGGGAAATGGAAGCCCGGAATGCCGGCTGCCGAATACTCTTTCGTGGAGCAGCAGGACGGCAGGGGAGTATTCAGCTTCTGCATGTGTCCGGGAGGCATCCTCGTGCCGTCTTCTACCGAACCCGAGACCGTGGTCCTGAACGGCATGTCCAATTCGGCCCGTAGCGGCAAGTTCGCGAATGCGGGCGTGGTGGTACAGGTTGAGCCGGAGGATGTGCCCGGAAGCAACCCGTTCAGGCTCATGGACTTCCAACACGATGTGGAGAGGAAGATGTACGAATACAGCGCATCGATGGGGCCCGCGAATCCGCTCTGTGCGCCCGCACAGCGCCTGGAGGATTTCATCTCTGGACGCATGAGCAAGACCATGCCCGAAACCACCTACCATCCCGGCGTGGTATCCGCGCCTCTGCACGAGCTGCTGCCTCCCATGGTGGCATCGCGCCTCAGGAAGGTTTTCCCGAGGGTCAAAGTGCACAATTACTGCGTTCCGGGCGCGGCGCTGCTGCTCGGCACCGAATCCCGCACATCCTCGCCGGTGCGCATTCCACGCGATGCCGAAAGCCTTGAGTATCTGTCCTTTAAAGGAATATACCCTGCCGGTGAAGGGGCAGGGTATTCAGGTGGTATCGTATCTTCCGCCATCGACGGCATACGCTGCGCCGAGACGGTGGCTGCGAAAGGCTGAGCCTATCTTGTATTCTTTTCGATGCGGCCCACTACGCGGCCGAGTTTGAGGGGTATCTCGAAGTAAACGGGAATCACCACGCCGCCTTCGTCGGTACACCAGATCTTGAAGGCGTTTTCGGTGTCGAACACTTCGCCGGAGGTGACGTTCAGGGTGAACTTGTTGTACACCTTTTTCTCCACTCCGCGCCTGTTCAGCTCTTCTTTTCCCATGTATTTGAACAGCAGGTCGGTACAGTCGTTGTCGACGGCCACCTTCACGCGGAAGGGCTTGCCGTCGGAAACCTTGGCCAGGTCTATGTCGCGGAAGGAGGTGAACAGGGTGGGAACATCCATGACCGACTCGTCCAGCGGAATGTGGCAGTCTTTGAGCTTTCCATTAGAGGAACTCAGCTTGGCGTCGATGTAGCCCTTATCCCAGAGGTAGGCGTATTCGTTGGTACAGCTGTATTTGGATTCGTTCGCGGTGCGCTTGGCCTTGACAGCCCTATGGTTGTCGCGGAGGAAGAGGGATTCGAAATTGAGACGGACCTTCACGAACATCTCACAGAATTTTTCGGTATGCCCGTACATCCTGGCCTTCACGGCCGGCTTGCCGCCGTGGGTGGTGACGCTCGTGGTGACATGGGCACGGGCCACGTCGGCATTGAGGACACCCCATTTGTAATGGATTACGTATACCTGTTCCTCATTGCTGCGGAATGAGTTCTCTGTGCCGCTCTTGAGCGGTATGGCGGCCATGGCCAGGGAGAAGAGTAATGCTGCTACGTTCATTGCGGACAAAGGTAGTAATTTTCAAAATAATTAGTATCTTTGCAAACTCAATGCCACTTTAGCTCAGTCGGTAGAGCAGCGCATTCGTAACGCGCAGGTCGTCAGTTCAAGTCTGTCAAGTGGCTCAAAAAAAGACGCTCCGAATGGGGCGTCTTTTTTTTGGATAATTTCCTTTTTGCAGGATCAGATGTTCTGGGTGTTCCAGACCTTGGTCGCGGTGCAGTTGACCATGGTGCCCAGGCCGCCAGCGCCAAGCCTGAATTCGCCCTTTTCGAGACGCCACTTGCCGTCGGCGCCCACGAATGCGAGGTCCTTAGCGGGAATCTGGAACTCGACCACCTTGCTTTCGCCCGGCTGAAGTTCAATCTTGGTGAAAGCGCGGAGGCGCTTCACGTCCGGAACCACGCTGGCCACAAGGTCGGAGGAGTAAAGCAGGACAGATTCCTTGCCGGCAACGGAGCCGGTGTTCTTGACGGTCACCTTCACGCCTATCACGTCGTCGGCGGTGAAATCCTTCCTGTCGGCCTGCAGGTCGCTGTATTCGAAGGTGGTGTAGCTGAGGCCGCTGCCGAAGGGCCACTGGACCTTCATCGAAGCGTCGTAGTTGTAGGCGCCGGCCATGGTGGCTACGTTCTCGGACACCTTGTAGTCGTAGGTGTGCAGGTCGTTCACGTTCATGGAGTAGGTGAACGGGAGCTTGCCGCTGAAATTCTCCTTGCCGCTGAGCAGGAGGGCAAGGGCGTCCGCGCCGTAGTTGCCGGGGAGCATGATGTCCACGATGGCCTTCACGCCGGGCAGGTCCACAAGGTCGTTGATGATGCGGGGACGGCCTTCGTTGAGTACCAGCACTATGGGCTTGCCGGTGGCGGAGAGGGCCTTTACGAGCGCTTTCTGGTTTGCGGAGAGGTTGAGGTCCTCGAGGTTTCCGGGAGTCTCACAGTAGGAGTTCTCACCGACGCAGGCCACTATGACGTCGGCCGTGCGGGCTGCTGCGACCGCCGCGGGGATGTTCACATTCTTTTCTTCCATCCATCTGCCATAATCCTGCACATATTCCATTCCGGGCACGAAATTCACGCTGCCGAACTCGTTACGGAGAGCTTCGTAGATGGTGTTGTAGGGCTCGGTGTAGCGGGGATCGTCGGTGCCCTGCCACTGATAACTCCAGCCGCCGTTGAGGGCGCGCATGGTGTTGCCGTTGGGGCCGGTGACAAGGATGCGGGTGCCTTTCTTGAGGGGAAGGATGCCGTCGTTCTTCAAGAGGACTTCGCTTTCCACCGCTGCCGCGAGGGCCGCGTCCTTGAATTCCTGGCAGCCGTATTTGTCGTAGCCGGCAATGTCCCAGGTGGGATTGTCAAACAGGCCGAGACGGTATTTGAGGCGGAGTATCCTGCGCACCGCGTCGTCGATGCGGCCCTGGGAGACCAGGCCCTCCTTCACCGCGGCGATGAGGTCGTCGCAAGAGGTCATGTTATAGGGCTCCATGATCATGTCGATGCCGGCGTTGACGCCGAGGGCGAGGGCTTCCTTCCTGTCCGCCGCCACGCGTTCGCGGGTCCAGAGATTCTCGATGTCAGCCCAGTCGGTGACTATCATGCCGTCCCAGTTCAGGCCTTCCTTGAGCCAGCCGGTGAGAAGCTCGTGGCTGGCATGCACGGGCGTGCCGTTGATGGACGCGGAGTTGACCATGACGTTGAGCGCTCCGGCCTGGATGCAGGCCTTGAAGGGAGCGAAGTACTTTTCGCGGAGGTCGAGGGGCGAGACATAGGCCGGGGTGCGGTCGCGGCCCGTAGCGGCGGCGCCGTAGGCCATGTAGTGCTTGATGCTGACCGACACGTGCTCGGTGTCGATGTGGTTGGGGTCGTCTCCCTGAAGGGCGCGGGTTTCGGCCTCGGCCATCACGCTCTGGAGGTACGGATCTTCACCGTAGCTTTCCCACACGCGGGGCCAGGACGGATTGCGGGAGAGGTCCATGACGGGGGAGAATACCCACGGGCACATCGCCGCGCGGGTCTCGTAGGCCATGATTTCACCCATCCTGCGGGCATGCTCCGGATTGAAGGAGGCGCCGAGGTTTATTTCCTGGGGGAAGAAGGTGCCGTCGGAGAGATACGACGCGCCGTGGATCATGTCGAGACCGTAGATGCAGGGTATGCCGAGCTCCTTCATGGAGAGTTCCTGAATCTTGGAGATGTAATCTGCGGTGAAGAAGCGGTCCTGCGCGGTGCTGGCGTAGACGTTGAGGATGCTGCCTACCTTGTATTTCCCGATGGCGGTCTGGAGCTTGTCCATGTCGAGACCCGAGAAATCGGGGAGAAGGAGGCTCTCGATCGACAGCTGAATCATCTGTCCGACCTTTTCTTCAAGGGTGAGACTCTTCAGCGTCTTTTCGACCTTTGCCTCTATGGCTTTGTCTGAGGGGATTGCGGGCTGCGTGGAAGCCCCTTCGTTGCGGGAAGCGCACGCGCCGAGTGCTAATACGGCTGCTGCCATGGTGATGTGTCTGAATTGCATATAGTTAAATGGTTATGATTTCCAGTCTTGCAAATTTAGGAATATTCGCCGTTTTTCCATACATTTGTTAATCGAATTGTCAAAGAAATGAAAATAGGTCTGATAGTTGCCCTCCAACAGGAATACGAGCAGGTGAGAAAGCTGCTCGGAGGCCGCTCCGAGGGAGTGGTGGGGCAGAATGAAGTAGTCGTACGGATGAGCGGAATGGGAAAGGTGAATGCCGCGCTCGGAGCTGCGGAATTCATCAATGAGTATCCTCTCGACTGTCTTGTGAGCACCGGCGTGGCCGGGGGGCTCGACCCTTCGCTCCGCAGTCTCGACGTGGTTGCGGCCAGGGAAGTGGTGTATCACGACGTCTGGTGCGGCGAAGGTAACGCCTACGGGCAGGTCCAGGGTCTGCCGGAGCGCTTCCGGACCAACGACGTACTCTATGCCAAAGCTCTCGCGACCGGTGCCCGCGGCGGGCTTTTCTGCAGCGGCGATTTCTTCATCAGCACCTCCGCCCAGGCGAAGGCCATCCTCGACCATTTCCCAGAGGGCATGGCAGTGGACATGGAATCAGGGGCTCTCGCGCAGGTGTGCCATCTGCACGACGTGCCTTTCATCAGCCTGCGCATAATCTCCGACACCGCAGGGGAAGACCATCAGAGCGAATACGACAATTTCTGGGCAGCCGTGGCCGAAGACTCCTTCAACGCAGTCAGGAATTTCCTGAATGCACTTCCTTCCGAGTTATGAGAAAGCTATTATTGATACTGGCCGCACTCGTCGCCGCAGCCTGCGGAAACCGTGAAAACCTCACCGAAAAATACGCGAGGTTCCTCACCTCCCCGAACGGCTATGTGTGCGTAAAGACCGACGTGCCTCCTGTCATCGACGGCGTCCTCTCCGACGGGTGCTGGGAGAAGGCCGGATTCAACTCCGAATTCCATGATATCAGCGGCGAAGGCTTCCCGGAGCCCTACCGGAACACAAAGGTCAAGATGTTGTGGGACGACGATTTCCTTTATATCGGCGCCGAGCTTGAGGAGCCTTTCCTGCAGGGGAGCATCACCGGCCGCGACGAAATTATCTGGAAAGACAACGACTTCGAAGTCTTCCTCGATCCCGACGGTGACGGCAGGAATTACTACGAGATGGAGTTCAACGCCCTCGGAACGGTTTTCGACCTCTTCCTGGAGGGGCCGTACCGTTGCCCTGAAAGGCCTTACATCATATTCCACTGGGACTGCCAGGGGCTTGTATCGGCCGTGAAAACCTCGGGTACGCTCAATGACGACAGCGATTCCGATACCGGCTGGACGCTGGAGCTGGCAATACCCCAGAAGGCGATAGTCCCGGAATTCGACAAGGTGTTCGTTGCCGGCAGCTATCTCCGCGTCGGGTTTTCCCGCGTGGAATGGCAGTGGGAAAACGGCGCCCATAAGAACGGGGAAGACGGCAAGCCTCTGCCCGAATTCAACTGGACCTGGGGCCCGACCGGCATGATAGCCATGCACATGCCCGAACGCTGGGGCTATGTATGGCTGCAGGAAGAAGCTTGCGAATTCGAATATCCGGCCCTGATGAATGCCGAAAAACTGCTCTGGACTGTCTTCTACGCGCAGGAAGAGCATTTTTCGAAAACTGGAAAATACATGAAGGACGTGCCCCTGTCCGCCAAAGACAGGGAGCTGATGCCCGGTGGTGCGTCTCTTGGCACCGAAGTGTGGCCGCACGGGTATAAAACCACGATGCAGCTCCCGGACGGGAACAGCATCGCGATAAACGAAGCGGGAAAACTCTACCGCTGAAGCGCTTTTTCGAGCGCCTCCCAGTGCTCGGGAGTCATGCTGCCATATGTGAAAAGGCAGATGCCGGCGGCGCCGGCGTCGAGGGCTCCGCGTACCGCCGTCTCCATCTCCGAGGGTATCAGGCCGTGGCCTTCAGGATCTTCGATGGAAGCTTTGCGCTGCCAGTCGTGGCAGATGAAGAGGCCGCTCAT
>JAILQG010000026.1 GCA_024699055.1 Bacteroidales bacterium | reverse complement strand
CCCTGCGCCCTCAACGCGGCGGACGAAGTTGCCGTAAAGGCCTATCTCGAAGGCCGCATCGGCTTCTATGACATCCCGAGGGTTCTCGAAGCTGTAATGAATGGCGTAAATTTTGTAGAGTTTCCTTCGCTTGACTGTATCTTCTCCACAAACGGGGAAGCCGCCAGGAAAGCGAGCGAAATTCTGTAGAAATGGCCGTCTTAATGAAAGTCCTGCAAGTAATCCTTGCACTTTCCATACTTATCGTCTTCCACGAGCTGGGGCACTATACCTTCGCCAAGATATTCCATATCCGGGTCGAGAAATTTTTCCTCTTCTTCGACGTCGGCGGAAAGTTCATCTTCAGTTCGAAGCGCTCCCGCTGGTTCACCAAACTGTTCCCGAAGGCCCTTGACAGGGAGACCGAATACGGAATAGGCTGGCTGCCGCTCGGAGGTTACTGCAAAATCGCCGGGATGATAGACGAAAGCATGGACACCGAGCAGCTGAAACAGGAACCCCAGCCCTGGGAGTTCCGTACCCACAGCCCGTGGCAGCGTCTGCTGGTCATGGCGGGAGGCGTGCTCTACAACTTCATCTTCGCCGTCATAGTGTTCATTTCCATAATGGCCATCTGGGGCGACAGTTACGTGAGCAACGAGGGCGCCAAGATCTACCCCAACAAGCTGGCGGAGCAGATGGGATTCCGCGCCGGCGACGAGATCCTCGCCCTCGACGACTACAGGCCGCAGAACTTCGGCACGCTCCAGGCCGACCTGGCCCGCCGCGGCGTGAAGAAGGCCATCGTCCTGCGCGACGGCGACACCCTCACGCTCTACATAGACCGCAACATGACGGACGAGATCCTGAATTCCGACCTCATGTTCGACCTGGCCATCCCGTTCGTGGTGGACTCCGTAACGGCCGAAAACGCCAACAAAGCCCTGCTCAAAGGGGACCATATAATCGCTTTCGACGGGCAGGAAGTTTCGTACCTGCAAGATGCCAGGGGCGTACTCGCCACCCTTTCCGGCCAGACCGTGCCGGCCACCGTCGTCCGCGGCGCCGACACCCTCCAGGTTCCCGTAATGGTGGACAGCGCGGGGCGTATCGGAGTGCTCATGCACACGCCGTCCGTGGTGTATGAGCATTACAATGTGATACAGGCCATCCCCGCCGGGCTTCGCCTTACCGGCGAGATGATCTCGGGCTATGTGGACGACCTTCGCCTGCTGGCGAATCCGAGCACCGGAGCCTACAAGTCCGTGGGCAGCTTCATAGCCATAGGGCAGGTATTCCCCTCGGTTTGGGACTGGTACCGCTTCATGTACATCCTCGCCCTGCTGAGCATAATGCTGGGCGTGATGAACCTGCTGCCGATACCGGGGCTGGACGGCGGACACATCCTGTTCACCCTTTATGAAATGATATCTGGCCGCAAGCCGAGCGACCGCTTCATGATCATCGCCCAGTGGGTGGGCATGATCCTGCTCCTGGCGCTCATGATGCTGGCCTTCGGAAACGACATAGGAAGATTGATAAAATAAGAATAGTATGAAAAAGTTAACAGCAATCCTGCTTGCAGCGCTCGCGCTCTTCAACTCCTGCGGCAACCGCAAGGCCGTACTTCTGCCCAATGTCAGCGGCAAGGCCGGCGAAGTGATCGTAGTAATGACCAAGGCCGACTGGGAAGGGGCGCTCGGCAACGCTGCACGCGACATCCTTGCCGCGGACTGCCCGTGGCTTCCTCTGAGGGAGCCCCTCTACTCGCTGGTGAACATCATCCCGAACGACTTCGCGAATCTGTTCAAGGTACACAGGAACATAGTGTACTTCGACGTGAATCCCCAGGTGAGCGAAAGCACGGTGAAATACGTGAAGGACAAATGGGCCACTCCCCAGTGTCTGGTCTATATCGCCGCAGCTACTTCCGACGAGGCCCTTACCCTGCTCAAGGACAACAGCGCCAAGATTACCTCATACATCGAGCAGGCCGAGCGAAACAGGGTGATTTCCAACACCATGCACTACGAAGAAAGGCAGCTTGCCCAGCAGGTTTCCGAAATCTTCGGAGGCTCCCCCCACTTCCCCATCGGCTACAGCCTCAAGAAGAAAACCTCCAATTTCGTATGGATTGCCGACGAAAAGCAATACACCAACCAGGCGGTGCTCGTCTACAGGTATCCTGCAGATGACGATCCCCTCACCCTCGACAAAATAGTGGCGCACCGCAATGCCATCCTGAAGGCCAACGTTCCCGGCATGTTCGAGAACACCTACATGACTACCGGCAAGATTCCGGAACCCTACATCGAATACGTCAAGTACAACGGACGCGATTTCGCCCAGGTGCGCGGCTGGTGGGAGGTCGAGAACGACTATATGGCTGGGCCTTTCGTATCGCAGTCATTCTACAGCAAGGACGGAAAGGACATCATCGTGACCGAGGCTTTCCTGTACGCTCCCAAGTACGACAAGAGGCAGTATTTGCGTCAGGTAGAGTCGCTTCTTTACTCCTGGGAGTGGGCTGAAGAAAAGAAAGCTGAAAAATAATTTGTCAAATCAGAAATTATTTCTACCTTTGCATCCCTTATTTGGATTGGTGGGTTCGTATAACGGTTAGTACTCAGGATTTTCATTCCTGCAATAGGAGTTCGATTCTCCTACCCACTACGAAAAAAAAATATAAAAAAGTAATACAATGGCAAACGCTTCAAACGCAAAAGAGCCAGCTAAGAAGAATGCTTCAGCTGAGAAGGCCAATCGCCAGGGCGAAAGGCGCCGGCTGCATAACCGTTATTATGCAAAGACTACCCGTAATGCTATACGTGCAATCCGCACCACAACTGACAAGGCCGCCGCACAGGCCGATGCACCCAAGGTCTACGCAATGATCGACAAGCTCGCGAAGATCGGTGTCATCCACAAGAACAAGGCTAACAACCTCAAGAGCGGCATTCAGCTGTACATCAACAAATTGTCGTAAATAAAAGGGCGCGGGTTTCGGCCCGCGTTTCTTTTCGGGATGTAGCGCAGTTGGTAGCGCACTACGTTCGGGACGTAGGGGTCGGCTGTTCGAGTCAGCTCATCCCGACACAAAAAAAGGAAGGCGATCGCCTTCCTTTTTTGTCGACCTCTTTCCTGTATCCGGCTGATTCTCAGCCGATAAAAAGCGTGTTGCTACCAGCGGATGTAGGTCTGGAGCCAGATCTCGTTGTAGTTCGGGCTGGAGAGGACACGGTCGGTGTGGTGGCGGTACTCCAGCTGGAAGTTGAGATTCTTGTGCAGGCGGAAGTTGGCGGCTGCGGAATACATGTCGTGGCTCTTTGCGGAGGTGCCGTCTACACGGAACTCATCCCATTTGAGATAAATCTTAAGCCAGTCGGCCACGGGAAGGCCTGCTGTTACGTACAGGGCGTCGGAAGCGCCGCTCTCCTTCTTTTCGCCGCCGATGGCGGTCGCATATTCGGCGCGCAGGGTCCAGTTGTTCACGTCGTACTTCAGGCCGGCGCTCACACGCTCACGCTTGAGCTCGGTTCCCGAACCGTTGGTCCAGGTGCCCTTCCATCCGAAAGCACCTACATAGAGGCCCTTGATGGGCTGGAACTGGAGGGTTCCGATGATGTCCTTGTTCTTGTTGGCATCGACCACGTTGATACCCTGACCGTTGTATAAGCCAAGCTGATAGTGCACAAGGCGATGCTGGTCTTTCCCGATGGGGAAGAGGTCGCCCTGGACCTGGATGCCCTGGTCGCGTCCGCCCATATTGGCCTCACCGAGACGGTCGCCCATGCCGGCGAACTTCTGGACAAGCAGCGAGAAATCGCCTACGCCCACATCCCAGGGATTCATGGGATTCTCGAAGGTGAACGCCCTCTTGAACTGTCCCATCTTGACTGAGAACTCCTTAAACCTGGCCCACTCGATGAAGTAGTCCTTCACATGAGGGGTTCCGCCGCCGGCCTGGAACTGCACGCGATAATTGAATTCGCCGAAAATGCTGCCGTCGACATAGGCACGGATAAGCCTAAGGCCGAATCCGGGGCCGCCGTTCGCGCCTTCACGGTCGCTGTACTTGTAGGAGCCGATGATATAGGCACCTACTTTGGGAGTGCTCATGAATCCGGTCTGTTTGTAACCGTAATCGGGTTTAGCCTCTTCCTGGGCAAAAGCGCTGAAACACAGTGCGATTAATGCTGCGATTGTGAATAATTTTTTCATAATGCTATTGACAGTATGTAATTTCAAAAAATTTAGTAAAAGGTTTTACGTTTTTTCTGACTACAAATATAGCAAGTATTTTTTACATACGAGCAAATGTTGGCAGACTCCGCCTCGGCAGTGTGAGTGATGGTAACCGGCCAAAATTTTACAGGCTACCGTCATTCTAGGCCTTTTTTGACGGTAACCTGTTGTATTTTGGGGAGGTTACCATCACTGGGGGAAAAGAATGGGGTTGCCGCCTCTGCTGCGGCAGAGTGGGCGGGCTGGGAGCAGCCGCTGGCGGATGGTGCGGCTCGACTTGCGAAGGAAGACGGTGCAGGCGGATTCACTCGTTATGGCGACCTCGGTCAGCCATAACGAGTGAAGACGACGGCAGCACGGAGGGGGCAGAAGCGCCGGTCCGGGGGCGAATGACCCGGAATGCGAGGACTGTCTGAGGCGTTAGGCGCGAAGCGACTAAGACGCCGAGTTCCGCAGCATAGGCGCTGAAGCGCCCGGAGGGGAGGCTTCCTGAAGTCGAAGAGCCGCACCATACAGGCCAGCGGCTGGCTGCCAGCCCGGCCGACTCCGCCGCAGCACGAAAAAGGCCGACTTAAGGGTCGGCCAATTTTCATTTTTCGCGACACATGTCGCTCCAGCGGCTAGAACGGGAAGATCTTCGTGAGCCAGAAGAATCCGAAGATGAAACCGACTACGCCGATGATGATGCCGACCTTGGACATGTCCTTCGTTTCCACAAGACCGGTGGAGGATGCGATGGCATTCGGGGGCGTGGAAATCGGGAAACACATTGCGATGGATGCGCAGACCGCGATGAAGGTAATCATCGCCCTGGTTCCGCCCATGGCCACGAAAGCGGCGTTGTTGGCCGCGGCCGGATCCGCCATGCCTTCCGCCACCACGATAAGGATGGGGATGAGCAGGGCCGCCGTCGCGGAGTTGCTGATGAAGTTCGAAAGGAAGTAGCAGACCAGACCGGCGATGATGAGCACCAGCACGACGCTCATGCTGCCGAACGGAATGGCCTCGATGAGAACCTTGGCCAGGCCGGTGCCTTGAAGGGCGGTGCCGAGGGCGAAACCTCCCGCCACCAACCAGAGCACGCTCCAGTTGATCTTCTTGATGTCTTCCTTGTCGAAAATGCCGAGCATCGTGAGCACGGCAAGCGGCACGAGGGCCACCACGTTGGAGTTGACCTTATGAACCTGCTCCGTCATCCAGAGAAGGATGGTTCCGAGGAAAACGACCCAGACGGTATAGTATTTCCAGTCTTTCTTCCTGGTGTTCTCGGGGATTTCGAGCACGACCTCCTTGGCCTTGAACGGGAAGAAAAGCTGCAGGAGCACCCAGGCGAATGCGATCATGATGATCACGTAGGGCACCATGTGCAGCATCCAGGTGCCGAAACTGATGTCGGCGCCGGCTTCTGCCAGGAACTTCACGGCAGTGGCGTTCGGGGGCGTGCCGATGGGGGTGCCGATACCGCCGATGTTTGCGGCGACTGGAATCGCAAGGGCGAGGCCCACGCGGCCGCGGTCGTCCTTGGGAAGGACGGATAGCACCGGGGCGAGGAACGCAAGCATCATGGCGGCGGTCGCGGTATTGCTCATGAACATCGAGAAGATGCTGATGACGATGAGGAAGCCCAGCAGCACTGCGCGCGGCTTTTTGCCGAAGGGCGCCAGGAGGACGCGGGCCAGGGTGACGTCAAGACCGTATTTCTCAGCCACGATGGCGAGCACGAAGCCGCCGAGGAAAAGCATCACCACAGGGTCGGCGAACGAGGCCATGAGCTCTTTGTAATTCACCAGCTTGCCGGCTTCGGGGGTGCAGAGGAATCCGAGCCCCTTGTTGGACACCATGAGCAGGGCCATCACGATCACCAGCAGGGACGTGGTCCAGTTGGGGATGATCTCGAAGATCCACATGAGGGCTGCAAAGACAAAGAGGGCGATGACCCTCTGCTGGGTGGCCGTAAGCGCGTCGATCCCGAAGAAGGAAGTGGGCACGGCCAGCAGGAACACTGTGATGATCAGCACGAGAGGCAGGAGCACACAGAGTTTTACGTTGAATTTACGGTTTTCCATATCGAGTTTTTGTAACAGTACAAAAAAACAGTCGCCTTACTGGGAAGGCGACTGCAAAGTTAGTCATTTATTTCGACAAATGACACTAGATGATGCCCTGCTCGAGCATGGCCTGCGCGACCTTCATGAAGCCGGCGATATTGGCGCCCTTCACGTAGTCGACATGGCCGTCCGGCTGGGTGCCGAACTTGACGCACTGCTCATGGATGGCGGCCATGATGTTGTGCAGGTTGCGGTCGACCTCGTCGGCGGTCCAGCTGATATGCTCGGCGTTCTGGGTCATTTCAAGACCGGAGGTGGCTACGCCGCCTGCGTTGACAGCCTTGCCGGGAGCGAAGAGCATGCCGTTGTGCTGCATCCAGTGGATAGCGTCGGCCTGGCAGCCCATGTTGGAAATCTCGAACACCGCCCAGCAGCCATTCTTCTTGAGCTCTTCGGCGTCGGCCTTGCTGAGCTCGTTCTGGAATGCGGAGGGGAATGCGATGTCTACGGGAACGCTCCAGCTCTTCTTGCCGGGAGTGAACACGGCCTTGCCGGGGAACTTGTCGGCCATATCCTGAACCTTGTTGCGGTTGGAGGAACGCATGACAAGCATGTAGTCGATCATTTCGTCGGTGATGCCGTCCTTGATTTCGCAGACTCCGTCGGGACCGCTGATGGCGACGACCTTGGCACCGAGCTGCTTTGCCTTCTTGGCGGCGCCCCATGCCACGTTACCGAAGCCGGAGAGGGAGACCTTCTGGCCTTCGAGGCTCTTGCCGATCTTCTTGAGGGCAAGGTTAGCGAAGTACAGTGCACCGTAGCCGGTAGCCTCGGGACGAAGGATGGAACCGCCCCAGGTCATGCCCTTGCCGGTGAGAACGCCGGTGTTGTACTGACGGGCGAGCTTGCGGTACATACCGTCGAGGAAGCCGATTTCGCGACCGCCGACACCCACGTCGCCTGCGGGAACGTCCTCATCGGGACCGATGCAGCGCCAGAGCTCGAGCATGAAGGCCTGGCAGAAGCGCATGATTTCGTCATCGCTCTTTCCAACCGGGTCGAAGTCGGAGCCGCCCTTGCCGCCACCCATCGGAAGAGTGGTGAGAGCGTTCTTGAAGGTCTGCTCGAAGCCGAGGAACTTGAGCATGGAGGGCGTAACGGCCTTGTGGAAGCGGAGACCTCCCTTGTAGGGGCCGATAGCGCTGTTGAACTGGACACGGTATGCGAGGTTGGTCTGGATCTCGCCCTTATCATCTACCCAGGTCACGCGGAAGGTGTAGATGCGCTCGGGTTCCACCATGCGCTCGATAATCTTAGCCTTCTCGAACTCGGGATGCTGATTGTAAACTTCTTCGATGCTTTCGAGCACTTCCTGCACTGCCTGAAGATACTCGCTTTCCCCAGGATGCTTCACCTGGAGTTTTGCCATGATTTCACTTGTTTTCATAATGTTAATATTAGTGGTTGATTAATACTGATTCTATTTGACTTCCCATGTGCTTCCGCTGTGGAGGAGCTCGTCCATGTTGTGGATCTTCGCCTTTGCGGTGACTTCATTCACCTGGTCGGTGACACCGTCGTCGTAGGTGATGTCCTTGACGTCGCGGATCACTCCGAGCGCAACAGGGAACTCCGGATACTTCATGTCGGCCAGCATCATCTGCAAGCCGGCATTCTGGTTGTGTGCGTCGTGCACAAGGATATCGTCGAGCGTATAGCCGTCCTCCCCTATCGTCACCACCTTGAGGCCCATGCCTTCGAGCACAAGCCCGCGGTCGTGATTCTTTCCGAAAACCATCTTCTCGCCTTGGCGGAGCACAATCGTGCGGTCGGCGCGCCAGGCCGGGTCGGAGATATCGCGGTGAGCACCGTCGTTGAAGATGACGCAGTTGGTGAGCATCTCCAGCACGGACGTGCCGTCGTGGTCGACCGCCGCAGTCATGATCTCCTGGGTAAGGGCCAGTTCCACATCGAGGCTGCGGGCGAAGAAGGTGCCCTTTGCGCCCAGCACGAGGCTACCCGGATTGAAGGGATGCTCCACCGTGCCGTAGGGGCTGGTCTTGGTGATCGCGCCGAACTTGGAGGTGGGAGAATACTGCCCCTTGGTGAGGCCGTAAATCTGGTTATTGAAGAGGATTATGTTGATGTCGATGTTCCTGCGGATGGCATGGATGAAGTGGTTGCCGCCGATTGCGAGGGCGTCGCCGTCACCGCAGGCCTGCCATACGCGGAGGTAGGGATTCGCCACCTTGATGCCGGTGGAGATAGCCGTAGCCCTTCCGTGGATGGAATGGAAACCGTAGGTGTCCATGTAATAAGGAAGGCGGGAGGAGCAGCCGATGCCGCTCACCACCACATAACGTTCCTTGCCGTAATTGTGCGCTTCCGCAGCTATCGGAAGAGCCCTCTGGAGAGCTGCAAGGACGGCATGGTCGCCGCAACCCGGGCACCAGCGCACTTCCTGGTCGGACTTGAAATCTTTGAATGAAAGTGTTGCCATAGTTTAAACCTCCTTGCTGATTGCGTCTACGAGTTCATTTACGAGGAAAGGCTGCCCCTGCACCTTGCCGAAGCTCTTGATGTTGAGCCCGGGATACAGGGTGCGGAGATAGCCTGCGAACTGACCGCTGTTGAGTTCGCATACAAGGATGGTATCGAAGGATTCGAGAACCTTTTTGGTGTTGCGGGGAACGGGCACGATGTAGTCGAAATGGACGCGCGACACCTGCTTCCCTGCGGAACGGACTTCGTTTATGGCTGAAAGGATATGGCCGTAGGTTCCGCCCCAGCCCACTACGAGGAGCTTGCCCTTTTCGGGACCGTCCACTTCGAGTTCGGGGATGAAATCTGCGATTTTCTGCACCTTGGCGGCACGCTCCTCAACCATGAGCTGATGGTTCTGAGGATCGGAGGAGAGCACGCCTTCGTGGTTCTTCTCGAGACCGCCGACGCGGTGTTCAAAGCCCTTCTGTCCGGGGATAGCCCACTTGCGGACGAAATTCTCGTCGCGTTCGAAGGGATGGAACTTGCCGTCTTCGGAAACGGATTTTGCGAAGGGAGGCTTGATCTCGGGATAGTCGCTCATGCTGGGAATCAGCCAGGGTTCACTGCCGTTGCCAAGGAAACCTTCGCTGAGCAGGAAGACGGGAGTCATGTGCTCCAGGGCTATCTTGGCGGCATTGAAGGCCGCGTTGAAGCAATGAGCCGGGGAATGGGCCGCCACGATGGGCATGGGGCATTCGCCGTTTCGACCGTAAAGGGCCTGGCCGAGGTCGGTCTGTTCGGTCTTGGTGGGGATGCCGGTGGAGGGGCCGGCGCGCTGGACGTCTACTACCACGAGCGGAAGCTCGGTCATGACCGCAAGCCCGAGGGCCTCGCTCTTGAGGGAAAGGCCGGGGCCTGAAGTGGTGGTGACGGCGAGATTGCCGGCAAAGGCTGCACCGATGGCGGTGCATACGCCGGCGATTTCGTCCTCTGCCTGGAGCGTCTTGACACCCAAATACTTATGGATTGCAAGTTCCTCGAGGATGGCAGTCGCGGGCGTTATGGGATAGGAGCCGCAGAAAAGGGGCAGTCCGCTCTTTTCGCTCGCAGCCATGAGGCCCCATGCGGTGGCCTGGTTGCCGGTGATGTTGCGGTAGATGCCCTTCTTGAGCTTCGCGGGAGCGATGTGGTAGGTATCTGCGACCATCTGAAGGTTGGCAGCATAATTGTAGCCGTCCCTGAGCACCTTCTTGTTGGGTTCGATGACCTCGGGATGCTTCTTCGCGAACTTCTTTTCGATGTACTCGAAAGTGTAGTCCAGCGGGCGGTCGAAGATGAAGCAGGCCATGCCGAGAGTGAACATGTTCTTGCACTTGTCCATGGCCTTCTTGTCCATGCCGCTGTCCTTCAGGCTTTCCTCGGTGAGGGTGGTGATGGGCGCGACGATAAGGTTGCGGTCGTCCACCTTGAGCTCGGTGAAGGGGTTGTCCGTCTTGAAACCAGCCCTTTGGATTAGGGCGTCGGTAAGGGAGTCCGCGTCGACCAGGATGGTGGCGGTACGCTTGCACCATTTGGCGTTCGCCTTCAGGGCCGCCGGATTCATTGCGACCAGCATGTCGCAAAAGTCTCCGGGAGTGGTCACATCGCTGCTTCCGATGTGGACCTGGAACCCGGATACGCCGGAAACCGTGCCGTGCGGGGCGCGGATTTCAGCCGGATAGTCCGGGAAAGTCGAGAGTTCGTTGCCGTAGACTGCTGACGTATTCGCAAAAAGAGTTCCGGTGAGCTGCATGCCGTCACCGGAATCTCCTGCAAATCTTATAACAACATCTTTGGCGTCGATTACCTTGTGTTGCATTTCAGATTATGTGGTTATTGCAAATTGGTTATTCTGATTGGTTATTGCTGTGCTGCCTGGGCCTGGAGTTCAGCCTGAAGGCTTTCCAGAGTCCTGTCGGCGGGGATGTTGAGAACCTTACGGGCAGCCGGGGTGAGATCGGTGCTCTGGGTTTCGTCGATGTAAAGGATGCTGGTGCGGTCGAACACGTAGATGTAGCCTCCCTTCTTGGCAAGGTCGTTAATCGTATCCTGGGCCTTCTTGTAGATGGGGGCCATCAGCTGCTGCTCCTGCTGAGCGAGCTCCTGCTGGATGCTCTGGGAGAACTGCTGGATGCGGACCTGGATATCGGTAAGCTCCTTTTCCTTGCTTTCCTTGATGGCGGGGGTCATGGTGTTGACCTTCTCGACATACTGGTTGTACTTGTTGTTATATTCGTCAACCATGCCCTGATAGGTATCCTGGGCCTCCTTGCTCGAAGCCTGAATGGTTGCACGGGCCTGGTCGGACTCGGGCATGAGCTGAACGAGCTCCGAGAAATTGACATGGGCGAACTTGGGCTGGGCCCATGCCGCCGAGCAGAGAAGCAGCATAGCTGCGACTACGATGATCTTTTTCATATCGGTTCTTAATTGATTTTTAGTCTTTGTTTATAAATCACGCAAATTTACGATTTTTTGTTTCAATTCGCAAACATCATGCTAGAACTGTTGGCCTATCACGAAGTGGAACTGACTGCCTCCGTTCACGGCGTCGTCGAAGCCGTATCCCCAGTCTATACCGAGCAGGCCTATCATGGGCAGGAAGATGCGCACGCCCACACCGGCGCTGCGCTTGATCTGGAAGGGATTGAAGTCTCTGATATCGGCCCAGCAGTTACCGCCTTCGAGGAAGGCCAGTACGAAAATGGTGCTCTGCGGCTGCAGGATCACCGGGTACCTCAACTCGACCGTGAATTTGTCGTAGACGTTACCCGCGTATGACAGGCCAGAGGAGTTGTAGGCGGTGGTCTTCTGCGGGGTGAGCGAGTAGTTCTCGTATCCGCGGAGAGGGATGACGTCGCTGCCGTAGGTGCTGTAGCCGCTCATGCCGTCGCCGCCGACCAGGAAGTACTCGAAGGGCGAATAGCCCCAGTTGCGGTTGTAGTAGCCGAGGTAACCGAACTGGGCCCTCGTCATGAGCACGAGGTCTCCCACGAGCTTGGTGTACGTGGCGGCGTTGAACTTGACCTTCCAGTATTCGATCCAGCGGTAGCGCTCGTCGGAGGTCCACTGGCTGTAATCGACGTCTCTCCAGCTGCCCACGGCCACCTTGTTGCCTTCGGAATCGAAGGTATGCTTGCGGAACAGGGAGTACGGCGGGGTAAGCTGCAGCTGCAGCGACATGTCGGTACCCTGCCTGGGATATATCTGCTGGTCGGTGGAGTTGCGCGCCAGCGTCATCTGGTAGTTGAGGTTGTGCGACAGGCCGTCCTGGAACATGAAGAAGCCCTGATACCAGTTGGTGAGCTTGTAGCTCTGCCAGCTCAGGCCGTTGTAGAGGACGAAGAAGTTGTCGGGCCATTTCAGACGGGTGCCGAGCGAACCGGAGAAGCCGTAGATCTCCAGAATCCTGTCGACCGTGTAATTGTAGAAATAGTTGTAGTAGCCCGATGAATTGGACGCCGTCTGGCGGGTGTAGTAAACGCCCAGATTGAGCGAAGTGGGCTTCTTGCCGAACAGCCAGGGCTCGGTGAAGCTGGCGTTGAGGGCGGTGTAGTACGAACCGTTGGTCTGGAAATGGAAAGCGAGGTTCTGCGCGTCGCCGAGCGGAACGGGCCTCCAGGCGCCCTTCTCGAACATGCGGTGGGTGCTGAAGTTATTGAAGCTCACGCCAGCCGTGGCCACGAAGGTGCGGCCGCCCCAGCCGCCGGAGAGTTCCAGCTGGCTCGAGGGCTTCTCCACCACGTTGTAGATGATGTCGACGGTGTTGTTCGCTTGGTTGGGGACTATGGTCCAGCCCTTGTTGGGATCCATCGCCGCCTCGGCGTCGAACTGGCCGAGGGAGGATATCTCACGGATGCTCCGTTCGAAGTCGGTCTGGCTGAACAGGTAGCCCGGACGGGTGAATATCTGCCTGCGGACGACCTTCTCGTTGGTGAGGTCGTTGCCGTTGATGACTATGTTGTTGAGTATGGCCTGCTTGCCCTCGGAGATGCGCATCTCCACGTCGACCGAATCGTTCTGGATGTTGGTTTCGACCGGGGTGACGCTGAAGAAGAGGTAGCCGTTGTCGCGGTAGAGCTTGCTCACGTCATACTCGTTCTGCTTGCCTCCGCCGTAGAGCCGCTTCTGCATGGAGACCATGTCGTAGACATCCCCCTTCTTGATGCCGAGCACCTCGTTGAGAGCGTCGGTGGTGTAGACCGAGTTGCCGGTCCAGGAGACGTCGCGGAAATAGTATTTGTCACCCTCCTCGACGGTGATGTCTATCCCGAGCCGGCCGGGCTCGATGTAGTACATGGTGTCCTTGACTATGCGGGCGTCGCGGTAGCCGGCCTCGTTGAAGGCCTCGATGAGGGTCTTTTTGTCGTTGGGATATTCCTTGGCGTCGAACTTCTTGGAACTGAAGAGGTTATACCACTTGTTGCTCTTGGTCTTCTTCATGCTCCTGGCGAGCTTGAAGTCCTTTACGTGTTCGTTGCCCACGAAGTTGATGTCCTTCACCTTGACCTTCACTCCCCTGTCCACGGCGAAGTTCACCCGGATGGCGTTGTTGATGACGGTGTCTTTCTTGACCTCCGCCTTCACATCGCAGTTGAGGAAGCCTTTTTCGGCATAGAAGCGCTTGATGATGTCGGTGGCGGTCTTTTCCACATAGTCCGAGAACTCGCCGCCGCGGCGCAGATGGAGCCTGTCTTCGAGATCTTTCTTTTCACCGGACTTGACTCCGGAGAAAGTCCAGCGCGACACGCGGGGGCGCTCGACGATCTTGATTACGAGGTAGACGCTGTCGGCATTCTCGCTCAGGTGGTCGATATCGAGCGAAACGTCTTCGAAGTAGCGCTGCAGCCACAGGCGGCGCACTATGTTGGACATTTCCTCGCCGGGAATGGTAACCTCCGCGCCCTTCACAAGGCCGGTGAGGGAGATTATCTGGTTGGCGCTGAAGTAGTGGTTGCCGTCTACGGTGACGTCACCCACGATGTATTTCTTAGGATTGTTGTAATCTACCTCCACACCGCTTTCCTGGGCCTGCAGAGCGAAGGAAAACAGAAGAGCGGCAAATAAGGGCAGCAGTCTTTTCATTATCGTTATTTCACTTTTCCGTAACGACGGTCACGGGAAGCGAATTCTTCCAGTGCCGCATGGAACTCATCCTTTCTAAAATCAGGCCAAAGTGTGTCGGTGAACACGAATTCGCTGTAAGCGGCCTGCCAGAGCATATAATTGCTGATGCGCTTCTCGCCGGAGGTGCGGATTATGACGTCGGGGTCGGGAATGCCGGCCATGCGGGTGACGAGATAAGGCTCGATGCTGTCCCCGCCCTCGGCGGCCATGCGGTCGGCCGCCTGCTGGATATCCCACTTTCCGCTATAGCTGATGAACAGGATCATGGTGCAGCCGGTATTGCCGGACGTCTCTTCCATGACCCGGTCGATGACCGCGTTGAGCTTGTCGCCGAGGCGGGCGCGGTTGCCGAGAACCATCACGCGGACATTGTCTTTCATGAAGGTGGATTCTTCCCTGAGCAGGTTCTCGATGAAGATTTTCATGAGACCTTCCACCTCCGGGGCGGGCCTGTTCCAGTTCTCTTCCGAGAACGCGAAGGCCGAAATATATTTAATGCCCAGCTCGACGCATTCGTGCGCTATTACACGCACGCTTTCGACGCCTTCGAGATGGCCGAAAATCCTTTCTTTTCCACGCATTTTGGCCCAGCGGCCGTTGCCGTCCATGATCAGGGACACGTGAGTAGGTAACTGCTTCTTAAAATCTTCCATCATTCAGAAATGTTTCGGACGTCCTGGCCCCAGAAAAGACGGCTTCGCAGGGCGTCAATGAAATTCGATTTGCCTATGCACACCCTTCTGAGCTTGAAGGGGGCGGCCGATATGTCCACCTTTACGCCCTGGGGAATGACATAGCTGCGGTTGTCGAGCGCGAGCATGGCCGTGCCGCCGCGGTCTATGGCCCCCATGGTGACGCGGGATTCAGCGGGAATCACGAGCGGGCGCAGGTTCAGGTTGTGAGGCGCTACCGGGCTGATTACGATGACATCGGCATCGGGTGCACAGATGGGACCGCCGGCACTCAGGCTGTAGGCGGTGGAACCGGAGCTCGTGGCGACAAGGAGGCCGTCCGCCCAGTAGGCGGGAAGCTGCCAGTCTCCGACCTCCGCATCTATCCCCAGCATTTCCGGACCGTTGCGGTGAAGCCCGGCCTCGTTGAGGGCGTAGGGCCAGAAGCCTTCGGGTTCGCCGCCATGGACGGAAACCTTGAGCATGGTGCGCTCCTCCACCCTGTAATTGCCTGAAAGCACGGGGCCCGCAACGTCGTCGGCACGGTTTTCGGAAAGGAAACCCATGCGGCCGAAGTTGACGCCGAGAATTGGCACACCGGCTTCGCACACCAGGCGCGCGCAGCTCAGGAAGGTGCCGTCCCCGCCGAAGCTCAGGACCATCGTGGTGCCGTCCAGGAGGCTGTCCGCCCCGCGGATCGCGTACAGCGACGCACCGCCGGCTTCAAGCCGCTCCAGAAGCGCTTCCACGCGGGAATCACCTGCGAGCGTTGCTTTTTGGATGTAATAGCCGAGTTTCATAAAAAGTCGTCAAATTTAGCACTATTTTTACGATTATCCGCACGGATTTTACTACTTTTGTAAAATTAAATAACTTTGCACACAATTACAAACAAAGAAATATGAAAAGCACAACCTTATTCCTCAGCGTTCTCGCCTTCGCGGCAGCGCTCACTGTATCCTGCAATCAGCCCAAGACGGCCGAAGAATCCCAGAACGAGGCCGCAGCCGGCTCTGCAGCAGCAGGTTCCGTCGTGTACTTCAACCTCGACAGGGTGCTCGACGAATACGACATGGCAAACGATCTCCGCAGCGTCGTAGAAACCAAGATCAACAGCATCAACCAGGAGGTCAACCGCCGCGGCACCAAGCTCGAAAACGACATCAAGGCCTTCCAGGACAAGATAAACAAGGGTCTCATGACCTCCAGCACCGCCGAAGTCCAGAGCGCCAATCTGCAGAAGCGTCAGAACGAGTTCCAGCAGTATGCTGCTCAGAAGCAGCAGGAAATCGCAGAGGAACAGCAGGTTATGATGAACCAGCTCGCCGACGCCATCGACATCTACCTCAAGAAGTACAACGAGGAAAAGAAGTTCGCCATGATTCTCGCCACCCAGGGCCAGATCCTTTCCACCCCGGTAGCCGTGGCCGATTCCACCCTCGACGTCACCGACGATATCCTTGCCGGCCTCAACGCTGAATACATCAAGACCAAGGCCGAAAAGAAGTAGCCGACTTCCCCGATGAAGATAGCCGTCCTATCGTGCCTCTACCCCTACAGGGGCGGTATCTCCCAGTTCGGCGAGCGCATGTTGTCCGAGCTCGGGAAAGAGCACGAAGTACGCGCATTCAATTTCAAAAGGCAATATCCATCCTTCCTCTTCCCCGGCAAAACACAGTACGTGTCACCCGGGGATGAGGCACCTGCGTTCCTGTCAGAGAGGCTTCTCGACAGCATCAATCCGTTCAGCTGGAGCAGGACGGCCCGGGCTATCCTCGAATGGGGGCCCGACCTGGTGCTGATCAACTGGTGGATGTCCTTCTTCGGCCCGTCCCTGGGTCAGGTGGCAGGTATCCTTACCAAAAAAGGCATCAAGGTCGTGGGGGTGCTGCACAACGTGATTCCCCACGAACCGCATTTCTACGACAAGCCGCTCACCCGGTATTTCCTCATCGCATGCAGCGGCCACGTCACCCTCAGCAATGAAGTCACCCGGTCCCTCGAGAATTTCGGCGAATTCCGCATCGCCGAGCTCTTCCATCCCGTCTACAATCAGTTCGGGGAGCCCCTGCCAAGGGAGGAGGCTGAAACCGCACTGGGCCTCGAGCACGGCCGCAAGAACCTGCTGTTCTTCGGGCTCATCCGCAAATACAAGGGCCTGGACATCCTCCTGAAGGCTTTCGACAGCCTTCCCGAAGACTATCAGCTCATCGTGGCGGGCGAGCCTTACGGCAGCTTCGACGAGTATCAGGCCATAATCGACGCAAGCACGGCGAAAAACCGCATCCACTGCTTCCCCGAATATATCGGCGACGCCCGGGTGAAGACCTTCTTCTCCTGCGCCGACCTCTCGGTGCTCCCCTACCGCAGCGCCACCCAGAGCGGCGTCAGGGCCGTATCCTACAATTTCGGAGTACCGATGGTGGTCACCGACACCGGCAGCCTCAAGGCCGACATAGGCGACACCGGCACCGGACTGGTTGCCGAAAAGGCCGAACCGGAGCTCATCTCCAGGGAAATACTCCGCTTCTTCGATACTCCGGGCCTGCAGCAGAGCTGCCGGGAAAACATCAAAAAAGAACTCGTCCGCCTGAGCTGGCAAAGTTTCTGCAACAGACTCCTCGAATTCTGCGACACGCTATGAAAAGAATCGCCATACTTCTCCTCCTTTCGGCCCTTGCGCTGCCAGTCGCGGCACAGGATTACCAGGTTCCCGAAATAGAGATATCGAAGGACAAGGTCCTCGTGGACGGAAAACCATTTTTCGCCCATGTGGTTACCGCGAAGCAGACCCTGTTTTCCATCAGCAAGGCCTATGGGGTGACCGTCCGCGACATCATCGAAGCCAACCAGAAGCTCGACCTTGAGAAAAGGGGGCTGAAAATCGGCGACGTCCTGTTCATCCCTGACGTACAGGCCCTCCCACAGGAGGCTGCACCTGCCGTGCAGGAGCAGATTGAAGAGCAGAGTCAGATGGACGAACCGGACATGACGGCCGTCCCCAGCCACATGAAGACCGCGGAAGACGAGGCTTACATGCAGGAGGCCGCGGAGGCCGACACCCTGATCGACCACAGGGCGCTGTTCCCCGGCTCGAGGGACTATTCCTTCGACACCGACCCGCAGCGTTACGCCGACTCGGTATTCTACATGAACCAGATTCCCGAGAGGATATCCGTTGCGGTGCTCCTCCCGTTCAACGCCTCCGGCACGGCCGATTCCAACAGCCGCGATTTCTACTCAGGCGTGCTTCTCGCCGCCCGCGACCTGGGCAATGCCGGGCTCGGCATCGACCTGCACACCTATGACATCGGAGCCGGCGGAGACATCAAGTCGTCCATGCTGGAAGATGCCGACGTCATCATAGGCCCCATCTCCAGGGAACACGTAATCGACGCTGTATCCCTTTGTCCGTCAAACAAATGCATTATCTCGCCGCTGGAGCCTAAGAACGCCGCCCTGGCCGACTCCCTTCAGATAGTGCAGGCTCCCTCCCCGTCTTCCGAACAGGCAAGGGACGCCGTCCGCTGGGCTCTCGACGAGATGGCGCCGGGCGATTCGCTCGTAGTGGTGATTGAAAGCGGCAAGCCGCTCACCGATAACATTTCCGCAATCCTGTCCGAACTGCAGTCTTCCGGCCGCCGCTACTCCACCATAAGCTACGGCATGCTCGAGGGCACCCGCATCCAGTCGTCGTTCCTAAGTCACGCCAGCAACGGCGGAACCACCAGGTTCCTGCTCGCCTCCGAGAACGAGTCCTTCGTCAACGACGCCATCCGCAACATGAACGTGCTGGCATTCAAAAGGCATAACGTGGTGCTCTACGCCACGTCCAGGCTCCGCAATTTCGCCACCGTCGAAGCGGAAAACCTGCACAACATCAGAACCCACATATCAGCCACCTACCACATCGACTACTCGGACGCTGACGTACAGGCTTTCGTGCTTTCGTACAGGGCCCTGTTCGGAGGCGAGCCCAATTCCTTCGCCTTCCATGGCTACGACGTCATGAGCTGCTTCACCAAGATGTGTGCAACCCTCGGGCGCGGCTGGTTCTACAGGCTCCCCGACAACGGCTGGAGCGGGCTCCAGGCCAACTTCGGATTCAAAGACCGGGAGGGTGCCGGGCAGGTCAACACCGCCGTGCGCCGCGTCATCTACACTCCTGATTATCAAGTAGTTCTTCAATAAGATGAAAAAGACTCTGCTTCTGCTCGCGGCTCTGCTCGTGGGCGTATCGTCGTTTGCCGACGGCTTCGACGACTACTTCGAGAACGCCACCCTCAGGCTCGACTATATTTTCTCCGGCACTTCCAAAACCCAGCACATCGCGTTCCTGGAAGCCTACCGCACTGAAACCTGGGCGGGACGGCGCTCCCATCTCGAGAAGCCCCTGCTGGCCGGAAACGGGGAAATCTCGGTGAGCGACGCCGCCACCGGCAGGCTGCTGTACTGCAACTCCTTCTCTTCCCTGTTCCAGGAATGGCAGAACACAGAGGAGGCCACTACCACTGAAAAGGGCTTCGAGAACTGCTTCCAGGTTCCCTGGCCCAAAAAGCCCGTCACGGTGACCGTCACCCTGATGGACAAATACCGCAAGGTCACCTGCCGGATGACCCATCCCGTCGACCCGGCCGACATCCTCATCAGGCCACTCAAGCCCCGCAACGCCTACAGGCAGATCCTGGGAGGCGGATACTGCGCCGACAACATAGATGTCGCAATCGTCGGCGACGGCTACTCGCAATACGACATGGGCAAGTTCTATGCGGACGCCGTCAGGGCGGTGGAGGCCATTACGGGCCACGAGCCGTTCAAGAGCCTCGCCAACAAGTTCAACTTTGTGGCGGTGGCGGCGGTCTCGGACGACTCCGGGGTGAGCGTCCCTCACGACAGCACATGGAGAAACACTTGTCTGTCAAGCCATTACGACACTTTCTATACCGACCGTTACCTCACCACCTCCAACATGAGGCAGTTGTATTTCCAGCTGGCCGGCATCCCCTTCGAACACATAATCGTGCTGGTGAACACGCCCAATTACGGCGGCGGCGGAATCTACAACTCGGTGACCCTCGCGGCCAGCGACCATCCCACTTTCGAACAGGTTCTGGTGCACGAATTCGGCCACGAGTTCGCAGGCCTGGCGGACGAGTATTTCTACGACGACCAGTACTCCACCAGCTATCCCGCTAAAGTGGAGCCGTGGGAGCCCAACATCACCACCCTCACCGATTTCAAGAGCAAATGGAGCGACATGCTGCCCCAGGGCACGGCAATCCCCACCAAGCCCGACCCCGAATGGGCCGGCGTGGACGTCCGTAAGATATGGAAAGATCTCAATAACGAGCAGAAAAACGCCCTCAACATCAAGCTCGGCGTGTATGAAGGCGGCGGATATCAGTCCAAAGGCGTCTACAGGCCCGTCCAGGAGTGCCGCATGAAGATAAACGAGTGCGAGCGTTTCTGTCCGGTGTGCTCGCGCGCGATTGAAAATATGGTTCGGTATTATACCGAAAATTAGTTATATTTGCATGTTATGAAAATCACACGGGCAACTTTCGCAGGCAGCAGCACAAGAGTGGATCAGCGGCCTTCGAAAAGGCTGCCCGAGTTTGCTTTCATAGGCCGTTCCAACGTAGGCAAATCCTCCCTCATCAACTCCCTCACTGGGGTAAGGGGGCTGGCCAAAACTTCATCCACTCCCGGCAAGACCAAGCTGGTCAACCACTTCCTGATCAACGACTCCTGGTATCTGGTCGACCTGCCCGGCTACGGTTTCGCCCGCATGTCCCAGAAGGAGCGCGAAGCGCTCAGGAAAATCATCTACGACTATCTCGAAAAATCCTCCGAACTGGTGCTGCTGTTCGTGCTCGTCGACTCCCGTCACGACATCCAGCAGAACGATTTCGATTTCATCAACTCCCTCGGCGAAGCCGGGGTGCCCTTCGCCCTGGTCTACACCAAATGCGACAAAATGGGGCCTGACGCGCTAACGGCGCAGATAGCCCGCAACGCGGCCATGCTCTCCACCCGCTGGGAAGAGCTCCCTCCGGTATTCACCACCTCTTCGCAGGATGGCCGGGGCCGCGAAGAGCTCATCTCCTACATAGGCTCCGTCCTCGACACCCTCAAGGCAAAAAAGAATTAATCATATAGCATTATGCAACACGAACACAGAATGATGGTTTTCACCTGCGATGCGTCCAGGGCTTTCGCGGAAAAAGTAGTCAGGCGTCTGAAGAAACTCGACATCGACGACGAGGACAAGGTCCGGCTCGGCAATCTCGAGGTCAAGCATTTCTCGGACGGTGAATTCCAGCCGTACTACCACGACAGCGTGCGCGGTGCCACGGTATTCCTCATCCAGAGCACCATCGCTCCGTCCGACAACCTCATGGAACTGCTCCTCTGCATCGATGCTGCAAAGCGTGCCTCCGCCTCCAAGGTCATAGTGGTGTGCCCGTATTTCGGATGGGCGCGCCAGGACCGCAAGGACAAGCCCCGCACCAGCATCGGCGCCAAGGTGGTGGCCAATCTGCTCAGGGCCGCGGGTGCCGACCGCATCATGACCTGCGACCTCCATGCCGACCAGATCCAGGGCTTCTTCGACATCCCGGTAGACCATCTCATGGCCAGCAACCTGTTCATCCAGGTCATCCAGGAGCTCAAGCTGCCCAACCTCTCCATCGCTTCCCCCGACATAGGCGGTTCCAAGAGGGCTAACTTCTACGCCAACACCATCAAGAAGCTGTCCGGCGAAGAACCCCCCATCATCATCTGCCACAAGACCCGCAAGGTGCAGAACGAAGTCGACACCATCAGGGTCATCGGCGACGTCGAAGGCAGGGACGTAGTGATCGTGGACGACATAATCGATACCGCCGGCACGCTCTGCAAGGCCGCGACCGAGCTCAAGAAGCAGGGAGCCTCCAGCGTCCGCGCCTGCGCCACCCACGCCCTCCTGAGCGGCAACGGAGTGGAGAAGATAGAATCCTCCGACATCGACGAGGTCTATGTCACCGACACCGTGCCCCAGCCCGCCGGAAAGCTCGACAAGTCAAGCAAGATCCACGTGGTGAGCATGTCGGAGCTCTTTGCGATGATGATGCGCAACGTGTATATGTACGAACCCATCAGCCCCGTCTTCCACCAGGACTATTAGTATATGAAGGTCTTCCTGGCGGCGGTCATACTCGTGGCATTCTGCGTCGCGGTCATGTGCGTGGGAATACTTTTCGGCAGAAAGTTCCCGAGCTCCGATATCGACGACAACCCCGAACTGAAAAAGAGGGGTATCAGCTGCTACCGGCACGAAGACGCCGCTCTTCAAGGTAAAGGTACCCGGGCTTCGGGCATACAGTGCGACGGCAATTATTCTGCCTCCTGCAAAGGATGCGCTTTTTTTGATTTGGAAAAACAGACAAGACAATGAGTTTAGTAGCCATAGTAGGCCGCCCCAACGTGGGCAAGAGCACCCTTTTCAACCGTCTCGTAGGCATGAGGCAGGCCATAGTCGACGACACCTCCGGAGTGACCCGCGACCGCCATTACGGCAGGTCCGACTGGAACGGCCGGGAATTCTCGGTCGTCGACACCGGCGGCTATGCAGTTGGTTCCGAAGACGTTTTCGAAGCCGCCATACGCCGTCAGGTGGCCATTGCCATCGATGAAGCCGACGTAATCATCTTCATGGTGGAGGCCGGCACCGGCGTTACCGACTACGACGCCGGAATCGCGGACGTGCTCCGCAGGAGCAAGAAGCCCGTTATCCTGTGTGTGAACAAGGTGGATACCGGCGAAAAGATGTACGACTCCTATCAGTTCTACAGCCTGGGCCTCGGCGACGTGTTCAGCATCTCCGCGGCCAACGGCAGCGGCACCGGCGACCTCATGGACGCGGTTGTTAAGGCCCTTCCCGAAGAGAAGGACGAGGCCGACCCGTACGCCGGACTGCCCAGGGTGGCCATAGTCGGAAAGCCCAACGTGGGCAAATCCTCCCTCACCAACGCCCTGCTCGGGGAGGAGAGGAACATAGTCACCCCAGTCGCCGGCACCACCCGCGACAGCATCGAAACCCATTACAACAAGTTCGGCCACGAATTCATGCTGGTCGACACCGCCGGCATACGCAAGAAGGCCAAGGTGAACGAGGATCTCGAATTCTACTCGGTCATGCGCTCCATCAGGGCCATAGAGCATTCGGATATCTGCGTGATGATGATAGACGCCACCTCCGGCATGGAGGCCCAGGACATGAACATCTGGAACCTCATCATCCGCAACCGCAAGGGCTGCGTGCTGGTGGTGAACAAATGGGACCTGTTCATCAAGGACTCCAAAACCCTGAACGAGTACACCAAGTCGCTGAGAGAGAGGCTTGCACCGTTCGACGACGTTCCCATCGTATTCACCTCGGTAACCAAGATGCAGCGTATCCAGGACGTACTGGACGCGGTGGCCACGGTGAGCGAGAACTATTCCCGCAGGATCCCCACCGCCCGCCTCAACGAAGCCCTGCTGCCCATCCTGCAGGAAACTCCTCCCCCGGCCTGGAAGGGCAAATACGTCAAAATCAAGTATATCACCCAGCTGCCAACGAAGTTCCCGGCCTTCGCGTTCTTCTGCAACCTGCCGCAGTACGTGAAAGAACCGTACAAGCGCTTCCTCGAAAACCAGCTTCGCGAAAACTTCCAGCTGACAGGCTGCCCGGTCCAAATCTACCTACGGCAGAAATAATTACACGTTCTTCGGATAAAGGATAGTGAAGCAGGCTCCGCCAAGCGAGAACGACTTGCTGTAGGATATCGTGGCGCTGCACTTCTGCAGGATGCTGCGCGAAATGGCTAGCCCCAGCCCGCTGCCGCCCGTCTTGGTGGTGAAATTGGGCGTGAACAGCCGGTCCACGTTTTCGGGAGCCACCCCGGGGCCGTTGTCCTCGAACACAATGTCGTAATAGCCTTCCTTCACCGAGTTGCGAAGGGACACCATCACACGGCCGTCCTGAACCCCGTCAAGCGCCTGCACGGCATTGTTGATGAGGTTCACGAAAACGCGCGTAAGCTGCGGCTTCGGGCCCGTCACCACGGCGTTCTCGAGGCCGATGTAATCGAAGCGGACGTCTTCGCGCCCCGAGAACATGGCGATTTCTTCCTGCAGAGTCACGTCGAGATTGATTTCGGTCGGCTCCTCAGTATAGAGCCTGGCGAAGGTGGAAAACTCGTTCGCGGTGTCGGTGAGGATGTCGATATGGTCGAGCAGCACCTTCGACACTTCGTCGAATTTCTCCTGCCAGGCGGGATCCCCCTTGTCCTTCAGGCGCACGAGGCGCTGGATCTGCAACTTCATGGGCGTGAGCGGGTTCTTGATTTCGTGGGCGACCTGGCGGGCCATGCCACTCCACGCCTTGTCACGCTCGGCCTCGGCCAGCTGCCGCGAGCTCTCCGACAGGTCGGTGACCATGCGGTTGTAAGCGTTTACCAGCGAAGTGATTTCGTCCTGCTTGTCGTATTCGATGTATTCGAGCGAACCGAGGTCGGCATCTTCCATCTTGCGGCCGATTTCGACCAGGGGCTTGAACATCCTGTCCAGCACCCGCCTCGCCATGAAGCTGGATATGAGCAGCAGGAAGATGAACACCGAAAGCACCGTGATCGCATGGTTCGCAGCGGTGGTCTCGAACTCGTAGGTGTCGTCGGTATAGGGAGCGCATATTATGGCGATGATGTTGCCGGAATCCCCTACGAGCGGCGAATACATGCTGTAGAAACTGTGACGGCCAACCTTCTCCTTCTGGATGTAATAGCGGCTGGTAAGCTGCATCACGTTATGGTAGGCCTTACCGTCTATCCTGCTGTCCACGAGCATCCTGTCGAACACGTTGGGGGCGGTGCTCATCATCACCATGCCGTTCCTGTCGTAAAGGGTGACGTCGGAATTGGTGTTGTTGCCGACATCTTCGATGAGCCTGAGGACATCGTTGTTGCGCAGGTCCGCCGGGGTTGTGGCCCCCCTGATACGGGTGGAGATGCTCGCTGCGATGGAATTGATTTTCTCGGTCATCAGCGTGCGGCGGTTCTGCTCGTTTCGCTCGTACACGAAGAAGACGCTGACGGCCGCCATGCTCACCAGGGCAAGGGTGAGGGAAATCATGACCACCCACCTGAGCCTGGTGCTGAAATAATTCTTGTCGAAGACAGTTTCCCTGCGCCGAACCCCGCCCAGAAGGCTCAGGACGATGAACAGGACAAGGGCGATGAAGACGGCGGACCCCGCATAATAGAACGCGCTGATGGTCCTGCGCGACACTATCACCGACTCGTCTTCGGCCACCACGTAAACGAAATGGGTATAGCCGCCCGAGTTCATGTGTCTCACCCCTTTTTCGTACACGTTCTCCGCAAGCCTGTCGTCCATCTTCACGGGATAGGCATAACTGCCCCTGAGAGTAATTATGTTACGGCCCTGGTATCTGGCGAACGAATAGCTCGAAGGGATGAGCACCTCCCCCGGCGAGCCGCCCCCGAGGATGCTGGTGTACCCGCGGTAACGCCAGTCGCCCTTCTGCTCTATCTGCAGCAGCACGCTCGTGGTGCCGTAATCGGGGAGGTTGTAGCCGAACAGGGCGTAGTAGGCGGCGAGTCCGTCCTTTTCTTCCTTATATATGAATCTGGTGCCGGACGAGATGTATTCGCCCCCGCGCAGCAGCGAGAGGTCTATGAGGTCGCCCACGGTGACGAGGAAGTCGTATTCCTGGGCCACCCGCGGGAGGTAGGTGTCGACGATGCGGTTGCGGATCAGCGAGGCGCCGTTGGGCACCGCCGACAGCGTGGCGATCATGGGGTCGGAGGCAATCTGGTTCTCGACGCTGCGGAGCTGCATCTCCAGGCCGATGTCCCTGGTTACCGCGAGACGGTTGGCCCATACCTCGAGTTTATCCTGCTCGCGCTGGAAGCCGAAAACGGCGGTACAGACGACCAGGAAGGCCGCCGCGGCGACCGAGAATCCTATCCTGAAGGAGAGCGGGAACGAATCGCGGCGCAAGCCGAAAAGCGTGCCGGCGGCGTCCCGCAGCATCTGCAGCAGCATGGCCACGCAGGAAAGCAGCACGACCAGCAGCAGATACACCGCCAGGCTGGCGCCGGAGAGCTCGTTTATCTTGTATATTTCCAGGCAGATGTTGGAATTGAGCAGCACGCTCCTGATGGCCACGAACGAGAACAGCACCACCCCGGCGCAGATGAGCAGGAGAGAGATCGCCCATATCCATACCAGCGGCCGCCATGCCCCGTCGAGCCGGATTTCCTTCCGTTTTATGAACAGCCCCAGCACGGGCACCGCTATCATGAGCGACAGAAGGATGAGGGCGCCGAGCGAGTAGAACACCCTGCCGTCGGCATAGAGCAGCGGCGAGAACAGGCCGGAATTGGCGCTGAGGGCGCCGCCGTAGATGTAGAACAGCAGGAGCGACAGCAACGACAGCGGCAGCACGGTGGCCAGGCCCCTGAGGCCCGGAGCGGCACGGAGAAACACCATGCCGGCGGCAAGGAACAGCAGCAGCGCCGCCCAGAGCAGGGGCATGTTGGCGCTGGAAGAGGCGTTCAGCGAATCGTACGAAATCTTGAACTGCGGTCTGCCATCGATGCTCACCTCGCTGCCTCCGCTGGAACTCAGTTCGTGTATCGAATAGTTGTCGGGCACGCGCAGGCGGGGGTTGATGCCCGTGAAGCTCCTCTCGTCCAGCGTGTTCATCACCTCCAGACCCACGATGAAACGGACATTGTCGCGGATTATCGTCCTGGCCAGATACCACTTGGGCCCGATGTTGCAGAAGGTTAGGTCTTCCCCTATCTTCGAAAGGGGCGAGCGCATCGACGCACGCGTGCCGCCGATATTCTGGAACCTCATACCGGACAGCAGTTCGTCGTTGGAGGTGGAGAAGCGGTTAACCCAGCTCGAGAGGGAATCGTTGACATAACGGTAGATGGTCATGTCGGAGGGCAGCTCGCCTATCTCCAGCCATTCTCGGGGATTGGAGTCCAGCGCTTTCCGGGTGAAGGACTCCAGCACGGCGAGCCGGCGTCCTACCGTCCTTTCGACACGGCGGGCAGTGGAGTCGGTATTGGTGGAGGACCGGAGCCCGAACGCCGCCAGCAGCGAAATGATGCTCGCCGCCAGCAGGATTATGGCCGATACCACAAGGCCCTTTTTGAAACCGTTGCCGTTCATTCGTGATGATAGGGTTCCCCCTTGAGTATTGTGAAAGCCCGGTAGAGCTGTTCTGCAAAAACCGTTCTCACCATCTGGTGGTTGAAGGTCATTTTGGACAGGGATATCTTCCCCGTGGCCTTTGCGTAGACTTCAGCGGAGAAGCCGTAGGCCCCGCCGACCACGAAAGCGAGGTCTTTCGTCGCATGCGCGAGACGCTTCCGGAGCGCTTCGGCGAACTCGACCGAACGGTATTCGACCCCCTTTTCGTCAAGCAGGATAATCTCCGCCTGGCCCGCAGCCTTGAGGATGAGTGCCCCTTCCTTTTCCTTTATCTGTGCTTCGCTGAGGGAGGAGACACCCTTGAGTTCGGGGATTTCCTTCAGCTCAAAGGGCACGTAATGGCTGAGGCGGGAGACATATTCGTCGAGCCCCTGCCTTACCCAGGGCACGACCGTCCGGCCCATGGTTATTAGCGAAATACGCATCGTCTGCAAAGATAATAACGTGGCAAAGATTTTGCAAATGGAATGTCTTCGTATGAAATTATTGGGAAGACTGATTCCTGTGCTTGCCATCCTCCTGCTGAACGCCCCAGCCGCGGGCGCGCAGCCGGCCGATTATGATGTGTTCGTCCCCATTGCCAAATACATGTCCATGGGCGACGTGGACGCCATATCCGCCTGGTACGCGAAGAACCTCGACATAGTCGTGCTGAGCAAGGGAGGCAATTCGAGCCGCAACCAGGCGAAACGCATCCTCAAGAATTTCTTCGACTCCTACACTCCCCGCTCGTTCAAGATAAACTACACCGCCGGCAGGGCCAACATGAAATACGCCCTGGGCACGCTGAACGCCGGAGGAGAGAATTTCCTGGTGACGATATTCGTCAGTTCAAAGGGAGACACCTATACGATACAGCAGATGAAAATAGAAAGGGTTCGGTGAAGACAAGCTTCACCGAACCCTGTGTTTTTCAGACCTTTGACCGTTACGATTGACGCTGGCCGTAGCTGCGGTCGGTGGTATTGACGGTGATGACGTCGCCCTGGTTGATGAAGAGCGGGACCATGATCTTGGCGCCGGTCTCGAGGGTGACCTCCTTGTTGGCGCTGGTGCTGGCGGTGTTGCCCTTGACGGCGGGCTCGGCATAGGTGACCTCGAGGGTTACGTAGGTGGGGAGCTCGCAGGTGAGGCACCTTTCTTCGCCAACCACGAACATCATTTCCACGTGCTGGCCTTCCTTCATGAGGTCGGAGTTGTCGACGACGTTCTTGGGAAGATGGATCTGCTCGAAGGTCTCTTCATGCATGAAGTTGAAACCGTCTTCGTCCGCATAGAGGAACTGATAGGGACGGCGCTCGACGTCGATGGTTTCGATCTTGGCACCGGCGGTGAAGGTATTCTCGAGGATGCGGCCGTTCTCCAGGTTGCGGAGTTTGCACTTTACGAATGCGGGGCCCTTGCCCGGCTTTACATGCTGGAACCATACGATTGCGCAGGGTTTCCCGTTGAAATTCATGCAAAGTCCATTCTTGAAATCAGCTGTTGTTGCCATATTGTACTGTATTAAATTATTGTTTTCGTGTTCACAACTCGCAAAAATAATAATTTGCACCAATTAATGCAAGTTTTTGTTTTGCACAGAAATTAGCTATTTTTGTAGTACTATGAAAGTACCCGACATCATCATCGCAGTGGACGGTTTCTCATCCACCGGCAAAAGCACGTTTGCAAAACTCATAGCCAGCGAATTCGCCTTCCTTTATCTTGATTCCGGAGCCATGTACCGCGGAGTGACCCTCTTCGCCATGGAAAACGGTTTCATAGCCAAAGACGGCAAAATCGACGAAAAAGCGCTGAAGAAGTCTCTACCCAGGCTCGAACTGCACTTCGTGCATTCCGAAGGAAGCACCCTCCTGTTCATGGGGGACAGGAACATAGAGAAACTGATCCGCACCATGGAGGTGTCGGGCAACGTGAGCCCCATATCCGCCATCCCCTTCGTCCGCAAGTGGGTGGACGAAAGGCTGCACGCCTTCAGCGAAGGCGGCCGGGTGGTCATGGACGGAAGGGACATCGGCACCACCGTCTTCCCGAACGCCGAGCTCAAGATATTCATGACCGCAAAGCCCGAGGTGCGCGCCCAGCGCCGTTATGACGAGCTCATTGCCAAAGGCGAAAAGGCCGACCTCGAGGAGGTTGCAAAGAACCTCCAGGAGCGCGACTACATAGATTCCCACCGCGAAACCTCGCCCCTCAGGCAGGCCGAAGACGCCTATGTCATGGACAACTCCGACATGACCCTTCACGAAGAGACGGTCTGGCTCCGCGGCCTCATCCAGGGTAAATTCGGGATACTTGAATGATAAATGTAGAGATTGACCCCCGGTCCGGCTTCTGCGGCGGCGTGATCCGCGCCATAGACAAAGCCGAACGCTATCTCGAAAACCAGCCGAGGCTTCACTCCCTGGGCGAGATGGTGCATAACGAAGCCGAACTCGAAAGGCTGGGGGCCAAAGGTCTCATCTCCCTCCGGCACGAAGACATGGAAAGGCTCTCCCCCGGGGAAGCCCTTCTGATCCGCGCCCACGGCGAGCCCCCGGCAACCTACAGGAAGGCCGCCGAGCTGGGCCTGGACATCATCGACTGCACCTGTCCGGTGGTGCTGCGCCTGCAGGAAAGCATCCTCAGTGCATACAGGCAGCTGGACGGCAAAGGCACCATAGTCATCTTCGGGAAAATAGGCCATGCCGAAGTTCTCGGCCTCGTGGGGCAGGTCGGCGGCGACGCCGTGGTGGTGGAGAATACCGCGCAGCTGAAAGAGCATTTCGAAAAGGGTGAGATTCAGGCCCCGGTGGAGCTGTTTTCGCAGACCACCATGAACCCCGAAGAATACGAAGACATCTGCAATTATCTCACATCCAAGGGAATAGCCCTGAATGTACACAATACCATCTGCCGCCAGGTGGCGGAGCGCCACAGGATGCTGGCGGACTTTGCCAAGGGGCACGACGTGATAGTTTTCGTATCCGGCTCGCTGAGCAGCAACGGCCGGGTGCTTTTCGAACTCTGCCGCAGCGCCAATCCCCGCACATACATGGTGGGCTCGGTCAGGGACATCGACGGCAAATGGTTCAAGCCCTCCGACAGCGTAGGGGTTTGCGGCGCCACGTCCACCCCCAAGTGGCTGCTCGAAGAGGTAGCACGACATATAAGCACAATATCATGATAATCAACGGTAAACAACTTTCCGATTCAATCAAGGCCGCCCTTGCGGAGCAGGTAGCCGGGTTCCCTCAGAAATACGGCAGGGCGCCCAAACTGGCGGTTATACTCGTCGGGGACGACCAGGCCAGCGCCAGATACGTACGCAACAAGACCATCGCCTGCGAGAAGACGGGCATCGAGAACCTTACCATACTGCTCCCAGCGGACACGTCCGAAGAGGAGCTGCTCGCCCGCATAGACGAACTCAACCACGATTCCACGGTGGACGGCATCCTGGTGCAGCTCCCCCTGCCGAAGCACATCTCCGAGAACAAGGTCATCTCGGCCATCGCCCACGAGAAGGACGTGGACGGTTTCCACCCCCTCAATGTGGCGCAGCTCTGGACCAACCGCAAGAAGGGCGACTTCTGCGTGGCCTGCACGCCCGCGGGCGTGATGAGACTGCTGGAAGAGGCCGGAGTGCAGATCCGCGGCAAACACGCCGTGGTGCTCGGCCGCAGCAACATAGTCGGACTTCCGGCGGCCAAGCTCCTGCTGAACGCCGACGCCACCGTAACCATCTGCCATTCACGCACCGAAAACCTGGCGGAAATCACCCGTCAGGCGGATATTCTGGTGGCGGCGATAGGCAAGCCGAAGTTCGTGAAGGCCGACATGGTTAAGGAAGGTGCGGCGGTAGTCGACGTAGGAATCGACATCGATCCCGAAACGGGCAAACTGTGTGGAGATGTAGATTTCGAAGCCGTGGAGCCGAAAGCCTCGGTCATCACCCCGGTTCCCGGCGGTGTAGGCCCCATGACCATCTGCATGCTCATGCAGAACACCGTCGAGTGCTTCCTGCGGGCGCAAGGCGAGTAGCGGCGGGGCCTTTCCCCTGGCTGACGGAGGGTGGCGGCTCTCAAACTCAGTCCGCCTGCCCTTTCTGAGGGGGCTCTGCCCCTTATTCACTTCGCTACCCCCGCTCCTCCCGGCCTACCGACATCGCTTGCTCTGCAAGCTCCGTCCCGGCCTCCGGGGGGGGGGCGCGTTGAGACGCGCCGGCACCAATTTCCGCTCCGCTTTCCGCCGCCGGCACCTGTCCTGGCCACCCTGGTCAGCCATCTACTCCGGCGCCAGGCGCAAAAACCCCGAAAATTGACGCTACCCCTCGGCTGCGACCCCGGGGGTAAACGCAAAAAAGCCGGAAAATGCTCCTACCCCCGGGCTGCAACGCCAGGGGTAAGCGCAAAAATGGCGGTTTTTGCGCCCGGCCGTCTCGGAAAAACCAACAATTACAATTGTATGGTTTTAAGAAACAGAAAAACCTGCTTTTACCCCGTTGACAATCTCAAATCGGAGTATTATTTTGCGGGGTACAATGAAAAGCTATTACCATATTTGCACAAAGGGACTCGCCACTGACCTGCTATTCAGGGATACTCAAGAGTTTATCGCCGGGATGAACCGAATAGGCGTATGTCATCAGTCATGCGCCAGGAGCGGGCATCCTGTAGTAATCCTGGCATTCTGTCTCATGAATACGCATGTTCACTTTGTCCTTTTCGGGACCGAGGAGGGATGCTCGGACTTCATCGCAAAATACAGAGATTCCACTTGCCTTTGGATAAGGAAGTACAGGGGAGAACGGCTTCACGAAAGGGTTACAGCCAGCATTTTTCTGATTTCCGGCCGCGAGTCGATCCGCACCAAAATCGTCTACAACATACGGCAGATGGTCGAGGCGCGCCTGAACGTTTCTCCACTTTCCTATCCGTGGAGCAGCGGCCAGCTGATGTTCGCCGATTCCACGCTTGCACTGTCCGGAGCCAGGCCTGTGTCGTCTTTCAGCGCTCGGGCAGTTGCCAAAATGGTTAAATCCAAGGAGATAATCCCGGGTGACTGGCTCGTCTTCAACAACGGTGTAATCTGGCCGGGGTCGTACACCGATTTCAAAACTGCTGAACGGTTTTTCACCGGTGTCGGGGACTTCATGTTCATGGTAAACAACAGCAATATTGATAAGACCGTGAACATGGAAATGATGGAGGAGAGTCCTTCTCTCCCGGATTCCGAGGTCAGGGACAAAGCTTTGGAAATAGCCAGGATCGACTATGGGAAGGAGACGGTTTCCAGATGCTCGGCCGATGAAAGGATAGCCTTGGCGAGGATTCTTCGGAAAGAATTCCGTTGCGGTCACCGCCAGCTGGCTCGTGTCCTCGGTTTGAAGCCGGACGATTTATCCCGTATTGTCTGATTACCATGTCGGGCTGATCTCCCCGGCCGCGAAAATTGCCCCTATCGTTGCCGGCGGGGTATTTCCGTGTGCCGGAGGGGGCGGCTCTCGAACTCGGGAAGCCTGCTCGAAAGGGGTAAAAGGCGCCTTCCGTCGTCATGACCAACCAAGATCGGCCATCTCCTCTGAAGCCACCGGCACCGGCTCCCCTTCGCAAGTCGAGCCGTCGCCCTCCGGCAAACGGAAACGCCAAACGCCAGGCGCAAAAACCCCGAAAAATGCCCCTACCCCTAGGCTGCGACCCCGGGGGTAAGCGCAAAAAAGTCGGAAAATGCTCCTACCCCCGGCCGCGATGCTGGGGGTAAGCGCGAAAAAGGCGGTTTTTGCGCCTGGAGGCCTTGGATAATCGTAGAATTCCGGCGGCGAAATCTTACGGACGGGTGATTGGTGCCGGTGGCTGCCGTCTGAAAACCAAAATGATTTTGCAAAGTCCCTTCATTTTCCGATATTTGAGGGTAGTATGAAAACGCTCATCAAGAACATTGGCCTGCTGGCGGGCATTTCGGACGCTACCCGCAAGGAGGGCGCCGCCATGAACGAAGTGGCGTGCCTTCGCGACGCCTGGCTGCTGATCGACGGCGACAGAATCTCCGATTTCGGCGGCACTCTTCCGGAAGGTGGACTTCCCCCTTCGGGAGTTCGCCCTTCGGGCTCACCCCACCACCCCTCCGGGGCGGTCCCCCCGCTATCGAACCGCGGGTGTTACGTCCCTCAGGGAGAATCCACATCTCCGGCAGAAACTGACGCTGTCATCGACGCTGCCGGGGCGATGCTGATGCCGGCATTCTGCGACTCGCATACCCACATCGTTTTTGCCGGCAGTCGCGAACAGGAGTTCGAAGACAAGATTCGCGGCCTGAGCTACGCCGAGATCGCGGCGCGCGGCGGCGGCATACTCAATTCCGCCGACCGGCTCCACGAAACCACCGAAGACGAGCTGTTCCGCCAGAGCATGGAGCGCGTCCGTGAAATGATGGCTAAGGGCACCGGCGCGATAGAAATCAAGAGCGGTTACGGGCTTTCCACCGAAGATGAGCTCAAGATGCTGCGGGTGATCCGCCGCATCCGCGAGAGCGTACCGGCCGAGGTACGGGCCACCTTCCTGGGCGCCCACGCCGTCGCACGCGGCATGTCCCGCGAAGATTACGTGCGCAAGGTGTGCGAAGAAATGATCCCCGCCGTGGCCGCTGAAAAACTGGCCGATTTTGTGGACGTGTTCTGCGAGGAAGGCTTCTTCAGCCCCGACGACACCGACCGCATCCTCTCCGCCGGCGAACGTTTCGGCCTGCGGGCCAAGCTGCACGCCAACCAGCTTCACGTGAGCGGAGGAGTGCAGGTGGGAGTGCGGCACGGCGCCCTGAGCGTCGACCATCTCGAACGTACCGGCGAGGCCGAGGAAGAGTGCCTGAAGGGCAGCATGACCATGCCCACGATGCTTCCAGGGGCGTCTTTCTTCCTTCGCGAGCCCTACGGCCGCGCCAAGGATTACATCGAACACGGTCTCGGAGTGGCGCTCGCTTCCGACTACAATCCCGGCTCGTCCCCAAGCGGCGACATGCGATTCGTGATGGCGTTGGGCTGCATCCAGATGCGGCTCACCCCAGAGCAGGCCTTCAACGCCGTCACGCTCAACAGCGCCTACGCCATGGGCGTAAGCGACCGCGTCGGTTCCATCGCCAGGGGAAAACTTGCCAATCTCATCCTCACGCTGCCCGGCTTCGACACTATCGGCAGCATCGCCTACCTGCACCAGACCCCGTTCATCCGCAAGGTCTTCTTAAGAGGGCAAGAAGTCTAAGCCTGCTCCCGCCGTCGTACGGCTAGGACAGCCTGAGGTAGCCGGGCGCAAAAACCGCCATTTTCGCGCCTACCCCCGGGGTCGCGGCCGGGGGGTAGGAGCATTTTTCGGCTTTTTTGAACCTGGTGATTGGGCCATGTTCATGACCGGGAGGGGCGGACAGCGAAGCCGCCGTATGGCAGCAGGTTAGGAGGCGGGGTTGAGCTCGTACTCGCGGGCGGCCCAGACCTTGGGCGTATAGCCGGTGACGCGCTTGAATGTGGTGTTGAACGACGATGCGCTGAGGAAGCCGCAGGCGCGCGCGACTTCTTCCTGGTTGGCATCGCGATGCGACATGACGTACTGCTCGGCGTAGTCGATGCGCATTATGTTGAGCAATTCGCGGAAGGTGAGATTGCAGGCCTCGTTCACCATCCTGGACACATAGGTCTTGTTGGAATCAAGCCGCTCGGCCACGTCGACGACGGTAATCCCGGGCTCCAGGAAAGCCTGCTCGTCCATCATGAGATGCCGGAAACGGGACAGCAGGCCCGGGTCGTCCCACGATTTGGAAACGGCCGAGAAGATGGATTCCGCCAGCCCGTGCTTCTCTGCCTGGGCGCCCGCAGCCTTCAGCGAATCGATGTCGGAGACATAGCCGATACGGGCAAGAATCCTTGCCATGGTCGTTTCGTCGGCATCTTCCGCCAAGTCACCGGCAATCTGTTCCAGCAGGGCGGCTTTGTCTTTGTCGGAGTAGTTGAAGCGCCATCCGGACCTCCGGTTCTGCACCGATACTACCTTCCTGCCGCAGAAAAGAGCGAAATAGCAGGTAATGAAGATGCTTGCCGTCGATACGAGGGCCCAGATTCCGCCGAGATGCCTGGAATGCATGATGATGTTGCCGGGAGAAATGACACCGGCCATCACCACAAACAGGGTTATAGTGCCGCAGACGACCTGCGCCTCCAGAACCGGGAACTCTTCCTTGTTGAACAGACGCTTATAGTTGAGCTGTCTTTTCTTGCTGAGATAAACTATGAACGCCAGATAGATAGCAAGTTCAAGGAACACCGTTGCACGGAGAGCTATCTTTGTGGAAAGGTAATAAGCATGCAGAAGGGTTCCGGCATACTGTTCGTGGACGACGGAGTGGCCGGCGGAGCGGACATGCGAGATGAAGCGTTCCACCTCGGGTATGCCTATCATGAAAGTCATCACTCCCGCGGCGGCAAAAAGAATTACAGGGGCCAGTAACCAGGCCATCTGATTGGGATGGAATTTGCGTTCGCGCCCGACATGGTCGAGGTACAGGATGAGCAGAGGAATGACAGACGGCCCCGTGAGCTGAAGAATCAGTCTTGAAATTGCACTCGCCCCCGGAGTTTCCGCGAAGAGCAGATCACTGTCGTCGGTAATGATGACAAGACCGACAGTGAGGAGAAGAGCGATAAAAACCCTGAACGTGATCACTTTGGATGCCAGCCAGGAATGGACAATCATCCAAAAGAAGCACGCTACCGAAGGCAGGAGGAGCAGAGCTGTATAGAAGTTCATTTAGAAGTCATCGTTATTTTCGAATATCTTGGTTTCCCAGCCCTCTATGGTGGGGGAGAAGGGGATGTTGTAGGAGGCGTAATCGTCGTTGTAGGAAATGGACGGCCGGGACGGCAAGGGACTTATGCATGGACATATAGGTTTATACCCTTAATATATACATACGTGCGTGCGCCTGTGCGCAAGGGAAGAAAAATCTTCCGATGCAAATATATGCATTATTTTTAACATTCCAAATAAAAATCAAAATAATTTCAAATTCGGAAATTTTGAATCCAAAACCACACAACTCATTGATTATCAACGTTTACCCCCCCCTAAATCCCCCAAAATACACCCATTTTACCCAAATTCCACCCCAAAATCACCCATAATAATTTATAAAACAGCAATTATTTTTCATTTTCGTCAAAACCGCATTTTTCCAAATCAATAATTTTTTCTCAAAAAAGTTTAATTTTTTTTTGGATTTAGAAAATATTGGTATATCTTTGCACCCAATTATATTACGAACACGCACGCGAATTATATGACCTACGCACGCACACGCAAAGCAAACGCCCTCACAGCCCTCTTCGGAGCCGCTGTGCTGCTTGCACTCTGCCTGTGCTGCCCGGTGCTCTCCGCCCAGGAGCGCGAGGAATCGCAGAAGTTCTACTATGCGGTGGGCAAAGCCGCCATCGACAGCAGCTACATGAACAACGCCGCCACCATCGCGGAGCTGCGCACCCTGCTCGAGAACACCGGCACCGCCAACCTCAAATACGTCGTCATCGAGTCAGGTGCATCGCCGGAAGGTCCCGAGGCAGTGAACAACCGCCTTGCCGTTCAGCGTGGCCAGGCCCTCGCCCGCTTCCTCGAGGCCAGCATCCCCGAGGGCATCCTGAAGGGCCGCACCTCCGTCAAGTACGGCGGCGAAGACTGGCAGGGCCTCCGCCGTCTCGTCGCGGCCGACGCCACTATCGACGAGTCCCTCCGCACCCGCATCCTCGGAATCATCGATTCCAACGTTCCGCTTAAGACCAAGAAGGCCCGCATGAGCGCCCTCCCCGAATACAAGCAGATTGTAGACAAGTACTACCCCGAGCTGCGCTATGCGTATCTCTACCTCGCCTACATCATTCCGCCTCCCACGGTTCCCGTACTCGGCACCGACATCGAAATCGAGGACGAGCCGTTCCCGGCCATACCCGATTTCGAGCCGCTCGACGAAACGCTTCCTGAATTCAGCTTCATGGAAATGCCGATGATCGAAGAGAAGAAGCCGGTGCTCGCCGTCGCCACCAACCTGCTGTACGACCTGGCCATCACTCCCAACGTCGCGCTGGAGCTCCCTCTCGGCAAGCGCTGGAGCATGTATGCCGATTATACCTTCCCCTGGTGGGTCACCCGCAAGAACAACCGCGCATGGGAAATCCTCAAGCTGGACCTCGGTACCCGTTTCTGGATGTCGCCCCGCAACAGCGCGCAGGACGTTCTCACCGGCCACTTCCTGGGGCTGGACCTCGGCGCCGGCTACTACGACATCGAGCCCAACAACAAGGGCTGGCAGGGAGAATTCGTCCTCGGAGGCCTGGAATACGGCTACGCTTGGCGTCTCGGCAAAAAGGGCAACTGGCGCCTCGACCTTTCCGCCGGAGCGGGCTGGATGGGCACCGAATACCGTTACTACGAGGGCACTGACGACAGCGCCCATCTGCTTTACAAGAAAACCGGCCGCTACTACTGGCTCGGCCCCGTGAAAGCAGGTGTCAGCATAAAATATCTTTTCAACCGCACCATAACAAGGAGGGCGACACGATGAAGAATACGAAAATAACCGGAATAGCAGCCGCTTTCATCCTCCTGGCATCCATACTCGCCGGCTGTGAGCGTCGTCCGCTGGAATACATCTCCAGCCTCACCGTCCGCGTGATCGTAAAGTGCATCTGGGAAGTGAAAGCCCACCCCGAAGGGGAGCGTCCCACCGGTATGACCATGTACTTCTTCAAAGACGGCGAATTCTACAATTCCGTCACCACCTCCAACGTGGACTCCTGCGAAGTCATGCTCGAGAAGGGTCACTATTCCATGTACATGATTTCCCAGTCCACCCAGGAATACGGCACCATGGAATTCGAGGACATGACCGAATTCACCAGGGCACGCTCGATCCTGGAGCCCGGCGCCGCCGACTGGGCCACCCGCGGTCCCAACGAAATAGTCGTACAGGATCCCGAAGTGCTGCTCGCAGGCGTAGCCGAAGAATTCGACATCACCGACGACATGGCCGTCGAATACCAGACAACATACAAGCAGTGGACAGACAAAAAGCGCCAAATCGCTGAAAACGGAGGCACCAGCGAAGACGAGCAGGAAATCCAGGCCCTCGAAGATGAGGTGCAGTACCTCACCGTCAGGATTCCCGTCCACCCGACCAACGTAGTCTCGCAGTTCTGGGTGACCATCTTCGTGGGTAATGCCGACATGCTCCAGTCCATGCGCGCCTCCATTTCTGGCATGGCCCGCACCTTCGACCTCACCCTCGACGTCACCGACGTGGAGCAGGCCACGCAGGTTATCCGCTACTGGTCCCTCAACTTGGACGACCAGCCTCATCACATAGGCCACGTCGACGGCCTCATCACCACCTTCGGCCTTCCCGAGGGCCAGACCCCGAGCACGCTGCGCGACTCCACCCTCAACGTGAGCGCCCTGCTCGTAGACAACAAGACAATCGCCGACTACGTGTTCAACGTGGGCGACAAGATAGAAGAACTCGAGCCCAATCCCGGATACAGGAAACTCTACCGCCTTATCTTCGGCAGCAAGGAAGAACCTGCGATAGTGCTGCCCGATGTTATTCCGGTGGAAGCCGGCGGCGGTTTCACCGCAAACGTTACCGACTGGGAGGACGAAATAGAAGTCGATATACCGATTTAACGGCTCAGCGGTTTTAAAAATTTTTTCGGCGGGATGTAATCCCGAGCACAATAAAGAATCTAATAGGCAAAAATAAACTCATTAAAGCTTTATGAAAAAAACAATCCTCTTCGCGGCTGCAGCCGCACTCATCCTCGCCTCCTGCGGCAAGAACGAAGTTTTCGTTCCCGTTCAGGAAGACATTCCCGTGGGCTTCAGCAACTACGCTCCCCGCGCGATCTCCAAGGCGAACGGCAGCCTGGTCAATTCCGGCGCCCTGCCTACCGGCTCCCAGATTGGTGTCTTCGGTTATTCCACCGAAACCGACAACCTGAAGTCCAACTTCACGACCAAGCCTATATTCATGACCGACGCTAAGGTTGACTACGGCTCCAACACTTCCGCAACCGCAACTGCAACGAATCCCGTCCGTTACTGGCCCAAGACCATCACCAACCTCCTGTCCTTCTATGCATACTATCCCAGGGAAAGCGCCAGGATCGAAGGCAAGCCCACTGCGTCTACCGAAGGCATGGGCACCTTCACCTTCACCCAGGCAGGTACTGTTGCAGATATGGAAGACTTCATGATTTCCAACGTTGCCAACGACCAGTACTACTGGAAAGACGCCGAACCCGCCGAACCCACGAACGACAAAGGTGTAAAGGCCGTCAACGGCGTAGTGCCTCTGGTATTCAACCACATGCTCACCAAGGTGAACTTCAAGTTCCGCACCGTGTCCAACTACGGCAATGACATTAAAATCACGGTTAAATCCGCCAAGATTGCAAAGGAAACCCTCAGCAAAGTGGTCATCACCCCCAGCTATACCGCCGGCGCCGCCGGAGCACTCGGCACCACCGCCTTTGCGTACAGCTCCAACACCGCTTACGGTGCTGATATTGTCATCCCCTTCTCCGAGGGCGACAACACTGTCGATCCTGCCATTCCTGCCGGTCAGATTCTGACCACCGACGCGGAACTGAACAACGGCACCGCCGTTACCCAGACCGACTTCCTGTTCGTTCCCCAGACTATTTCCAACGATGTAAAGGTCACCATCACCTATGACATCGACCAGAATGGTTCGGTAACCGAGAACACCGCCACCGTTCAGCTGAATAAGGTAAAGAATGGCTCCGATGCGTTCATCACCGAATGGGGCATCAACGATTTCGTGACCTACATCTTCAGCATCGGCCTCAAGGAAATCAAATTCACCGGTACGGCCACCAACTGGGATGCCGAAATTGAAGGCAATTACGTAATTGAGTAATATCCTTTTTGCCTGTGCGGGCCTGACCGTCCGCCCGGGTGCCAACACAAACGAACAAACAATAAAAAACAAAACAAACAAAATGAAAAAGACTTTGATCCTCGCGGCCGTTGCCGCAATCGCTCTGAGCGCATGCTCCAAGAACGAAATCCTCGAAACCATCAACAAGGTTCCCGAAGGAGCCGCCATCGGTTTCTCCAACTACACTCCCAAATCTCTCACCAAGGCGGACGGCACTTTAGTGGAGAATAATACTCCCAACACTACTCTTGTAAGCGGCAAGCAGTTCGCCGTGTATGCTTGGCAGACTAACAATGGCGTCTTCCTTGACGAGAACCCCGGAACTCCCAATTTCATGAATCCCGCCGTCGTAACCTGGAACAACGACAAAACTACCGGTGAAGGCAATACTTACAGCCCGGTCCGCTATTGGCCCTCCGGCGACAACCCCCAGAACCTTTCCTTCGCCGCCTACTATCCTTACGGCGGAGCCGGAATCACCGCTCCTACATTTGGCAGCGGCGACCCGTTCGTCGCGTCCGGCGTAGGCACCTATGCCTTTACCGCACAGAGCACTCCCGCGGCAATGGTAGACTTCTGCGTAGCCGACGTGGTTAACGACCAGGTTTATAACAACACCAACGTCAGTCCCAGTTACAAGAATACCGTACAATTCACCTTCAGGCATCAGCTTACCAAGGTTCAGTTCAAATTTAAAACCATTGCAGGACTTGCCAACACCACTGTCATCGAACTTGTGGATGCCGACCTTACCGGCATCAAGAACGCCGGCACCCTCACCGCCACCTATACCAAGAACGCATCTCCTGCAGTTAATGCGCTCGGCACCACCGCCACCGCATGGAGCAGCGTTACCGGCGCAGCCAGCTATGAAGTCACCGTCAACAATGCTGATCCTGAAGATGCAGACACCAAGCGCATCAAGCTCACCGATGAAGCTTCTACCGTTCACAATAACGACATTTTCCTGATGGTTCCGCAGGATATGGCTGCTGACGTTCAGAAACTCGTCGTGAAATGGAGAGTGAAGGTCTATGACACCGCTGCTCACGCTACTGCCAACGATGGCACCGGCCTTCTTTCCGAGACCCTCAACACCAAGACCCTCTCCCTGTACAGCAACCTGGTGACCAGTGATACCGACGACACTTCTGTCGCTGCTATAAACTGGGCAAAGAACAACTTCATCACCTACACCATTACCATCGGTCCGAAGCCCATCTGGTTCACCGCTACTGTTGCCAACTGGGCTGGCGAGCAGAACGGTTACATGAACGTAAACTAATACGTTACCCTTTGCCTCACCGGACCTGACCGCCCGGCGGGGTGCCAATATTAACAAAGAAAATCAATTGACAATTAACAGATCTGTAAAAATGAAAAAAGCTTTAATCCTCGCGGCTGTTGCCGCAATCGCTCTGAGCGCATGCTCCAAGAACGAAATCCTTGAGACCGTGAACACGGTTCCCGAAGAAGCTGCCATCGGCTTCTCCAACTACACTCCCAAATCTCTCACCAAGGTGAATGACACCTATATTAGCGGCACATCGCTTGTTGCAGACAAACAGTTTGCCGTTTATGCATGGAAGACCGATTACGACAATTTCCTTACCGCTAACCCCGGGGCCCCTGCGTTCATGAATCCCGCAGTGGTTACTTGGACCAACAATAGCAATGAGGGAGCTAATAACACCTATTCTCCTAAGAAGTACTGGCCTTCAGGCGATACACCTGCCAACCTCTCCTTCGCTGCTTACTATCCCTACGGCGGAGCCGGAATCACCGCTCCTACATTTGGCAGCGGCGACCCGTTCGTCGCGTCCGGCGTAGGCACCTATGCCTTCACCGCACAGGCAACTCCCGCTACAATGGTTGACTTCTGCGTAGCCGATGTGGTGAATGACCAGGTTTATGGCTATACCAACGTCAGTACTACCTACAAGAATACCGTGCATTTCACCTTCAAGCACCAGCTCACCAAGGTGCAGTTCAAGTTCAAGACTATCGCGGGCCTCGCAACCACCACCGTCATCGAGCTTCTTGATGCTGACCTTACCGGCATAAAGAACACCGGCACCCTCACCGCTACCTATGAGAATGCAAATCCCGGTGTCGAAGCAGGATACGGCAAACAGGGTACCACCAGCACTGCATGGAGCGCCGTCAGCGGCAGCGCAAGCTACGATCTCACCGTCAACAACGTCAATCCCGAGGACGGAGCACCCATCAAGCTTACAACCACCGCTTCCACCGTTCACAACAACGACATTTTCCTGATGGTTCCCCAGGATATGGCAGCCGACACCCAGAAACTCACCGTAAAGTGGAGAGTCAGGGTTTATGATACTGCAGCTAACGCCACCGCCAACGGCGGCACCGCCGGCACCGGCATGCTTTCCGAGACCGTCAACACCAAGGCCCTCTCCCTGTACAGCAACCTGGTGACCAGTGACAGCGACGACACTTCCGTCAGTGCCATCAACTGGGCGAAGAACAACTTCATCAACTACACCATCACCATCGGTCCGAAGCCTATCTGGTTCACTGCCGTGGTGGACAATTGGGCCGACATGACAAACGGTTACATGAACGTAAACTAATACGTTACCTTTTGCCTCACCGGGCCTGACCGCCCGGCGGGGTGCCAGAACATAAACAAAAAAAATAATAATTGACAATTAACAACAGATCTGTAAAAATGAAAAAGACTTTGATTCTCGCGGCCGTTGCCGCAGTCGCTCTGAGCGCATGCTCCAAGAACGAATTCATCCCCACTGTCGAGGAAAGCACCCGTGAACTTTCATTCGGCACCTACAGCCCCCGCAGCATCACCAAGGCCGATGCTGACAACTATGTTTCCGGAAACACACTCATTGCAGATGCAGACTTTGATGTCTGGGGTTGGTACACTGCAAATGGCACCTCTTTCAACGGCACCAACGGCACGGATTTCTTCGGTAATCCCGCTTCCTGGTATACGGTAACTTATAAGTCCGGTGGCAATTCCGACGGTACCAAGAACGCTTATCCCGACGGTGCTCGTTACTGGCCTACCGGCGACACTCCGAACTATCTGCACTTCGCTGCTTATTATCCCTCCAACGGTAGCGGCATTACTCCTCCTGCTTCCGGACTCGGAGCCTACAGTTTCACCGCACAGGATGCCGCTGTAAACATGGTTGACTTCATGGTAGCTGATGTCGTGAAGGACCAGACTTATAACGACGACAACGGCAATCCCGGAACCAACAGCGGTACCGACGGCACCGTGGCCCTTAACTTCAGGCACATGCTTACCCGCGTGCAGTTCAAGTTCAAGACCACTCAGGCCATCGTTGACGATGCCAACACGACCATCAAGGTTACCGATGCGAAGATTTACAACGCCCTCACCACCGGCACCCTGACCTCCAGCTATCGGTTGAAAGACAATTCTGGCAACTATTACGGCGAAGTTGGTTATGACGCTACCAACATTCCTCTTACTGGGGAAACCAGCACCGTATGGAGCGGCCAGGCACTCGCCGCCACCCCGATCGTTTACGATGTGTTCGTGAACGGAGCCGACATCAGCAACTTTGAGCTCACCGCTACCGCTGCTCCCGCAACTAACAATGCCGCCGACATCTTCCTGATGGTTCCCCAGGATATGATTACTCCTGAATTCCAGGACGGCAAGCCCCACATCCCTGCAAACCTCTCCCCCTCCAGCAAGCCGCAGTATCTTGTTGTCGAGTGGGATGTCATCACCAAGGGCGTGACCACTCACAACAGCAGGGCTCTCTACTTCGACACCGACCTCAAGACCACCGATAACATCACGGCCCCCGCTGCCGCAATGGATCTTGACTGGGCGAAGAATGCATCCATCACCTACACTATCACCATCGGCCCGAAACAGATTCTCTTCACCGGTGCTGCAACAGCTTGGGATAGCGAAACTAACGGATACTACAACATCAACTAATCATATCACCCTTTTGCCTCACCGGGCCTGACCGCCCGGCGGGGTCCTAAAATGAGAAAGACAGTAACATACGGAAAGCTTTTAGCTGTGCTCGGCACTGCAGCCGCGCTTCTCCTCCTCGCCTCCTGCTCGAAGGTGGAGGTCGTGGAGAGCGTGAACGCCGGGGAGCCCATCCCCATGCTTTTCAGCTCCTACACTCCCAAGCCCGTCAGCAAGGTGGACTCCGGTAGCTTCGTGGACGGCACCTCCCTTCCCGACAACAGCAGCTTCGGCGTGTTCGCATTCTACCAGGAAGGAGATGTCGAGAATGGCACAGCCGCAGGATGGGATGATGATGATGGCAACGGCAACCATAACGGCAGCAAATGGAGTCCCAATTTCATGTTCGACCAGGAGGTGGAATACGACGGGACCGACTACACCTACGCCCCCGAACGCTACTGGCCCTCCAACGAAGAGAACACCATCTCCTTCTGGGCCTACTACCCTTACACCGCCTACAGGACTGACAACACCAATCCGCTCAAGTTCTACGAGTCCGACGGAACCACCGACTACAGCAGTTCTTCCACCGGCCTGCCGGTTGTTAAATACACCGTACCCTCCGACCCGGACGACCAGTACGACATTCTGTTCGACTCCTTCGACAACACCGACAAGACCTACCTCAACTGCACACCCACCCACGGCGTGGTGCCGCTTATGTTTAAGCACGCGCTGAGCTGGGTGGAATTCCAGATTATCGAAGGTACCAGTGCAAAGATTAACTCCATGGAGATAACCGACCTCTACTGGAGCGGCACCTGCGCTGACCCGTCATCCATCAGCTGGACTGATCTTGACGATCTTGACGACTACAGCATCGCCGACGTAGTGGTTAGCAGCTCCACCATCTGCTCGATGCTGATGATACCTCAGGAGCTCAATATCGCCAATCAGAGCCCACAGCTCACCATCAATTACGACATCACCTTCGCGTCGTCCGATCCCAATCACCCGGATCCCATCGTCTACAAGAACAACAGCGGCAGCGTATACCTTAAGAACGCCAAGAACTACGCCGGCACGGACGATATAGGCGTCTACGCGTGGGAACCCGGCTACCATTACACATACAAGATAAGGGCCGGTTTCGAACGCATAGAGTTCGAAGAGGTGGTCGTGTCCGACTGGAGCGTGAATGGTAACATTTCAGTACCCGAATAGCTATGAAGAAGAATCTCCTCATAACAGCACTCGTGGCCCTCGTCCTCGCATCCTGCGGCAAGGTGGAGACTTACGTACCGGACACTCTGATGGAAGACGCGCCCATTGATTTCTCGTGGTACACCAACAGGAGCATGGGCAGTTCTTCTTCGGCGCCCGCCACTAAGGCCAGTTCAACCTACTTCGTTGACAGCGGCTCCGGGCACCTGAACAGCGGCACATCCATGGGCGTGTTCGGATACTTCCATCCGCAGGCATCATCAACTGTTGCTGGCACCTGGAATACCACCGCAGGCGCATACAACGCTCCCAACCTCTTCTACAACGAGAAGGTGAGCATCGAGGAAGACGGCGGCGTATACACCTACGACTACACCAACAGCCGTTTCTGGCCCAAGAATAAGCTTGACCGCATCTCCTTCATAGCTTACTATCCCTGGAATGAGCTCAATACATCCGGCGCCGCAACAGACGCAACCATCGTGGAACCTTTCCTCGACGTGAACAGCGAACGTGGAGGCATGGTGGGATTCTATTACGTGGTTCCCGCGAAGTCAGAGGACCAGGTAGACTTCATGGTCTCGGACCTTTGTTTGGAGCAGAGCAAGGCCGTGTGGAATGACGACAATTCCAAAGGCCTCACCGGCAACGCCAACGGCAAAGTGAAGTTCTTCTTCCACCATGCACTGAGCCAGGTGCGAGTGAAGAGCGTCGCCTTCAACGACGGCGACAATGATGATGTAGAACTCAAGATCAACTACATAGTTTTCAAGAATGTAGCCGTATTCGGCCAGTGCATTCCCGTACCTAATTTTGGCGCGGCGGATGCCACCGGGCGCGTACCCGTAACCCCGACCTGGCCTTCGGGAACGCTTGTACCAAAGCGCCCGGACTACACTTCCGGTGTAACCGCCGATGTGTGCTACAACTCTTCTACCGGTGCCTGGGATGTGAATAAGTTCCTGCTCATGATTCCCCACACCTTCTTCAAGGACGCAACCATCGAGGTGAACTTCGACGTTACGCGCAAAAAGGACCCTGTTACCGGAGAGTATTACTCCTACACCGGAAATACCCTTTCCGCTCCCCTTACCACCACCAGCGTATATGAGTGGCAGGCCGGAAAGATTTATACCTATAACATTACTCTTGACCTGAAGCAGATCAAGGTGACGGCCGACGTCGTCGACTGGCTGGATGCAGGTGAGGATATCCTGATGGACCATTAATCGATGCTTTTATGAAGTCTCGTCTCCACATATTTGCATTGCTTCCTCTGGCAGCGCTGATACTCTCCTGCCAAAGGGAGGAGATACAGCAAATCGGACCGGAAAGCTACCACCACAGCGATGTAGAAGTGAAAGCCATCGCGGCTCTGCCGGAGGGCTGGACTCCCATGACAAAGGCTGTGGGTGATATTACGGATATTGACAATACGGAACTGCAGTCCCGCGGCTTTGGCGTCTACGCTTTCTATACGGGCGCTGAGGAATACACCTCGGCCACGGATTCATCGGCCTACTCTAAATTCGGCCTGGTGCTAAATAACCGTAAATTCCAGTACTCGGCCTCCACCTGGAGCAACTCCGGCGATGCGGAGTTCTGGCCCACCAGCGACAACGAGAACCTTACCCTTTTTGCATACGCCCCGTGGGACACCTGGAACAGCGTCGTTTCATACGACGGCAAGGTCCCTTCCATAAAATATGACGACTTTGTTGCCCAGGACCTTTCCGAAAGCGAACTCTCCAAGCAGAGGGATATTCTTTGGGGCACCAACACCTCTGGTAACCCCCATAAGAACGTGGAAAAGGATGACTACGCCACTGAGGGTACGGTGGACTTCCATTTCAGGCATGCCGTGGCAAAGGTACACTTAGGCGTTAAGGGTACCCTGCCGGGAGAGGTGCGTAATCTGACTTCTTCCGGAGGTGCTCCTACAACATCTGAGGGGACACCCACATCCCCTGAGGATGGGACTTCTACAACTACTGAAGGTGCTCAGATATTCAAAGTGGCTAATAATACTAGTTACTACCGTACGGGAGATGACGAAGGTAGTTGGCCAACGTATGAAGTTAGGTATTATCACGCCGAGAAAGAACAGACCCAGACTGAAACAAAAGTTCAAACCCGCTACCGTACCAATACGCAAACATCTTCGGGGTCGGTTTATTCTGTAAGCGGCCAGCGATATCTGGTGGAAGAAGTTACGCTTAAAGGATTCAACCAGAAGGGCACTTTGGTGCTGGACAACGCCACATCATACTACCCCACCTGGATCAATACCTCCAGGTTCACCGGGGCCAATCCGGAATATGTGCTGAACAGCAGCACAGTCCTTTCCCAGTCCATGCAGTATGTCCCCGCCGCCACTGTAGAGAACAATTTCTCTACATACACCGGTATTACTGAGACAGCCTCTGATCTAATGTCCGGATACTTTCTCTATGCAATTCCAAGGGAATCCACAAGCGGCGACCGTATTGCAGTTACCATCAAATATCACAGGCTTAACGTGTCCGGTACGCTGTCGGCCAGCCAGACCAGAGAGATTCTCCAAAAGCAGACCAGGAGTGTTTCCCGCACAAGAACACGCAAGATCACTTCCGAAGAGAAAAAGTTGAGGAGAAGTAAAGGTATACTGGGTTTCGGAGCTGAAAACTGGGCGACCATTTATAATAACAATGCCAGTCAGGAGTCGGATTATACTTTTACCCAATCCTGGCCTGAGTGGGATACCATTGATTGGGGTACGTGGAGTAATCCTGATTGGGGCAACGTCTGGGAAGACGTATCGGCCACAGACTGGTCTGTAGGAGCCGAGACCCTTACCGGCGCAGACGTAAACTACAATGACGACCCTCATCCATCCCTCAGCGCAGAGCTTATCACAGACCTGGAGGGTGGCCGTATTTACGACATAAACCTCATTGTGGCAGGTGATAAGATAGATCTTGACGTAGTTCCTCAGCCTTGGGACCTCAAGGAGTTCGACTTTGACTACAATGCTCGGATCAACGGTGTTGTCCAGGCACTCACATACGATTCTTCATACATAGACTACGCAGACGCCCAGGGCAATGTGTGGATTAACAACCGTATGGGTAAGTTCTACTTCAAACTGGGCGCAGGAAAATATTCCTCCTGGCAGGCTTCTCTGGTTGGAGATGCGGCATTCGGCTTCTGTGACGAGAACGGCAACTTCCTGCTGGACGAACATGGCAACCGTGTCAACTCCATCCGAAATGCCATAGATCCGGATGTGATGAACTACATCTATATCAAGCCTATTGACACGGAAGCTACCGTCACCAGCCACGCCAAGCTCAGGATATACTACATAGACGCCACCGGCGACGCCGTGGTTGCCCTTAACCTTGTGGATATGGCCGGCGTTACTGAATGGACAATCTGGCAGAATGCAAACTAATATGAAAGGAACGATGAAAAGCACATTCAGAATAATCTTGGCCCTGCTTATTCCGCTCCTTTTATGGACGGGATGTGAAATTGAGCCCGTGTCTCCGGAGATGGGTATTCCTGACCACTGCATAGAGATTACCCTTGGTGGCCTGCACCCGGCACTTACTACCAAGGCCAGCAGTCGCGGAGATGACGCCTATAACGAGAACCTCGTAAAAAGCGTGGACTGCTTCTTCTACCCCAATGGTGCTACAGATTCGGATGCCGTGTTTATGGCCCTCGGACGTGGTGCAGAGGCAGTTGCAGAAGGAGACAGCACTGTATACAAAGTAAAGGTCTTCTTCACAGATGCCGATGCACTAAGGATGTTCGGGAACAAGAACTCCGGCACCTGCCAGTTTTATGTAATATGCAACGCTCCTCTCAGTTACAGTGGCCACACGGATGTTGCAACCCTTAAGGAACTTGTTGTCGAGAATGACTTCACGGCTCAGACTGTGCAGAAAAGTTTTGTGATGTCGGCCGATGAGGTCTCAACCGTAACCCTTTCCACCAGCAATGATGTGCGCTCTGCTACAGGTCGCATTAAAGTATCCCGCGCCGCCGCCAAGATCCAGTTTTTCCTGCTTATCCCAAGTGAATTGGAAGATGAATCCCATCAGATGTGGGAACCTGTCCTGGATGCTGGTGTAGGTATAAGCGTATCCAATGCAGTAAAACGTGGCAAGGTGGACGGAGATTACACCGTTCAAACAGCCGACTACGTCACCTACGGATCCCGCTCACTTACAGAGCTTGATCCCTCTGATGTGATAACAGGTCATGAGGAATACACATATACTCACGTTCCTTTCTATTCTTATCCCTGCGCCTGGACTGACCTTAGCGACTATGCCACAACGGTGGTATTCCGTATTGCCTGGCGCGTCCGTGGAGAAAGCAACCACCAGTATAAAAAGTACCAGCTGAGCCCCAATATCTCCACCCTGAACCTCAAGCGCAATACCTCCTACCGGACATTCGTAAATGTTCAGTCCCTTGGCGGCGCAGACCAAGAGAGCCTTGTGATCATCCCTGAATGCGATTATGAGATCCTCCCATGGATGAATGAAGGTACTTCCAGCGGCGGACAGGGCGTTATCCCTGGTGAACTTATCACGTACAAGTACCTGGTGATGGACCATCCGGAGCAGACCATAAACAACGAGACTACTGTATATTTCTCTTATGTAAGTAGTTCTCCTATCTATTCCGTGAGAATTACGTCTATTCAATATTATAATAACTCAAATGCTAACCCGCTGCAGACCCAGAATGTAAACACAACAATTACAGCGGATGAACAGACCGTTTCTACAAATGCAGGAAACATTACCGTCAACAAATCCAACCCCGGATACGTTACAATCTACCACTCACTGGACAACATGTACAACGCCGTAACGATTAATGCCACAATCACAAACGAAGACGGATGTACCCAGGATGTCCAGGTGGTTCAGAATCCTTCTATCAGCCTTATTCGAGAGGGGCAGTCCGGCGATGTTTTCGTGAACGGCTGGTTCGCCCGTGTGAAAACCATTCCGCCCGGTACAGGATGGAACAGTAATAATTATCGGTACACAGATAACACTCAGAATGCCAGCGGAACATTCTACCACAATGGACGCAATAAGTTATGGTCAACGAGCAATAATCGTATCACCTCCGGAACAACGACTATCAACGGTCATACGTGCGGATCATATGGCATTGTATTAGGATCTGTCAGCAATTTGAGCTCTTCCATCGATAGGAATTTTTATACAACGCTGATTACGGTATCCTCTTTCAATACCAACAATGACTACTATAGGGCCAATGACACGGATATCCACTACCGCATTGGAGACCCCCGTATTCCGGCTTCAGATGTCTATAATGGAGGCAACACATGGACCTCAGAGAGTAATTTCTACGCCTACGTCTATCATAACAATTCTCCGACTGAAATAGCGGGAACCTGGGAGGAACCTGGGAGTATACTTATTGCGCCCCAAAATGCGGAAGACCAGAGTATCATAGCGCCAAGACTTCTAGTTTCGTCTGCACTTAACGCTAATGAGAGCCTTACTTTCGACAATATTGTCAAGCGTGGAGCTACTTATCAGGAAGCAGGCTATCCGGCTGGCAGGTGGCGTCTTCCAACTGAAGCGGAAATTGCTTTCATCGTCGCCCGTCAGAAAGAGGGTGTGATACCCATCCTTTATGCAACAAACACCGATTACTGGTCAGGAAGCGGAAGGTTGGTTTACATTCCTACCGCCGCAAACGCCAGCATTACCTTCTCGGATCCGGCATCAGCAAGTACCGTCAGTTCCTGCCGTTTCGTCTACGACCTCTGGTACTGGGGAGACGAACCTTCCACAACCAATGAGTACCATCCCAACGGACATCTCTACAACTATGATTCCCAGGGCAACGCAACACTGATAAGATAAGAGCCTATGAAAAAGATTTTCGCAAGATACTTTGTCATACTGACTGCACTTACAGTGCTGATCGGCCCTTCGTGCGTCAGGGAAGACGAACTATACAATAAGGAAGATGTCGTGAAGGCAGGCGGGGACAAGATTTCCTTGGACGGCAGCCTGGAACTTCCCTTCTCCCAGGACCAGGGAGACTGGGTGGCCACCAAGGGCGCCAAGATGGGCGAAGAAACCCCTACCGTAAAGTTCCTTTACCTGGCCGTTTTCAGTGCAGGTGACATCCTTTACGAGATAGTGAAGGCAAAGCCCGGCACCCAGTCTCACCCTACAGCAGAAGAAGCCGGTTTCAACTGCGGAAGCGAGGCAGAACACTACCTCACCAAATTCCATGTAGACGGACTCACCAAGGTTTCTTCAGGAGACCGTTATATCCACTTCATAGCCACCACCAAGGCGGTTGCGGAGTTTGAAAATATGGAAATGAATCTGGTGGACGAGGCAACCTTCGTGCGCGCCCTCGTAACCACAAATGCAGGCCTTGCCTACTGGGGACGCCGCCATTTCACCTCCATCACCGAGACCACCAATATGAGGGGGATCAAGATGGTCCGTAACTTCGCCAAAGTGAAGGTCAAGTTAGACGATGCGGTAACCAATTTCCGTATCTTGAACTTCAAGGTGTTCAATACCCCGGTCTACGGTACCATAGCTCCGTTCAACACCAATACGGAAGACTATCAGATTGTTGACGGGCAGGTCCAGATCAACTTCAACCGTTTTGCCAACTATGAGCTGGCAGCAGAACAGACCGCCCCGTACACCTGGCTCACAAATACGGACCAGTACCACGGCTTTATGCCACCAATCATCCAGTACAATGCCTGGGATAGCTATTACTCCTCTGACGGCTCTGATACTATGGACGCCAACAATATGTGGATAGCTCCTGGAGAGGCAGACTACCTCTACGAGTGCTCCTACCGTCCCGATGAAAACCCGTTCATAATCCTGAAAGCGCAATTGTACGAGAACAGTACCTGGAGGACATATTACTATAAGGCAGACTTCGTCTACAAGGACGCTAACACCGGAGACAATGTCTACTACAATATCCTCCGCAATTTCTGCTACACCCTGAATATCACGGGCGTAAACGGAAAGGGAAGCGACAGCGTGTACGATGCCATTAACAGCATCGCCCTCAACAACTTCGAGGGGTCCACGATGGCCCAGGAGCTTACCAACATAGCCAACGACAACAGTCGTCTGTACGTGAGCAAGACGGATATCCTCATTACCTTTGGAACATCGTTCACTATGTACGTGAGGAGCGGTACCGGCACCAACTTCAACACTGACGACAACGCCAGCATCACAGCAGAAATCCGCGAGGCCACCAACGGAAGCAACATAGTTGCATCCAAAACAGATATTACCATTGCCGGTTCCAACGTATCCAGCGGTGTCTACAGCGGCTGGCGCGAGGTTACCATCAAGTGCGCCAATCCGGAGAGCCTCCAGCCCGGTGAAGTGTGGAAACAGCCTATAGTGTTCAAGAACGGAGACGGCCTCACACGTACAGTGAACCTCACCCTCCGTCGGCCTTTCTCACTGTCCGTCGATGCACAAGACTATGTGGAAGCCAATAAGGGAGAGGAAGTATGGGTGGACTTCAACGTGCCTGGCGGCCTCACCGTGGCCCGCTTCCCTCTGTACTTCTACATAGAGCAGGAAGACAACACCATGTATCCTAAGCCGCTGGCCCCTGGCGCCGACGCAACCCTCACCGTGGAGAACGGCCCCAGCCTTATCCCCGGCCGCACCAAGAACAATTACTACTACCGCAGGTCCATCAACTGGGAGGAGTACACCTCTACCCCCACGGACATAAACGGTATCAAGACCTTCAGGAGCTATTTCCTGACCATGGTGGAGCAGAATGCCACCACGGTGTGGGTTGTGGCATCTCCCAACAACGACTTCTACTATCCTGTTGACGACGCCAACAACTCCACCAACAGGGATACCTTTGCCAACGAATATGAGGAAGGAAACCTGTACTTTGAATACTATGGAATGCAGCTGCAGGTGGGCGGCACCGCTGTGAACAGGGCCACGTCCAACGCCAGCGCACCCATTACATACACATCCTCGGATCCCTCAGTTGCAACCGTAGACCAGGATGGCAAGGTTACCGGCGTGGCTGTAGGAACCGCCACGATTACTGCCTCGGCCGATGCCTACAAGAACTACAGCGCAGCAGATCCCGTTTCCTATACGGTGAACGTTACGAACCAGAACATAAGCGGCCTTTCCGTGAAATGGAAGACCGAACCAACGTTCGTGGTCAAGGTGGGCTCCACCGTCAAGACGCAGGGCGAGTACAGCGTTGCTTCCGGAGCCGGAACGCCTACTGCAACATACTCCTCTGCCAATACAGGCATCGCCACCGTTGATTCAGATGGTACGGTTCACGGAGAGGCTGCTGGATACGTAGTCATCACTTATTCCGTTACCGTTCCGGCAGCAAACGGTTATGCGACAACCACTCAGTCCGTGCATTATGAGATTCAGGTTGTGACCAACAAAGCCGCGTCCGGCACCGTCCACCACGAAGAGACTTTCATGGCCAACAATATGGGCGACTACACCATAATCCAGGAGAAGGTAACGGACGGAGAGACCTGGCAGACCGGAACTGACAGGACGGCCGATTTCATCGCCCGCACCTGGTTCAGCGCCGGCCGCTGCTACAGGCACCTGTGGTATCCTTATTACAATGTGGGTACCGGCCTGTCATACGGCGTGGCGCAGTCTGCATGGGGTGCCATCGAAGCGCCTACCGACCGCTGGAACACCTCCACTTCCCAGTGGGAAACCGACTACCACAATGCCCGCTTCGCCGCTTTCTCCAAGATTTCGTCCAAGGATATTGACCTTTCCACCTCGAATGGCGCCACCATCACCTTCTATCACGCTGGCAACTACTTTGACGATCCCGCCAATCCGGATGCCCGCGCAAATATGAGGGCCGACGCCAAGATGCGGTTCAGTAAGGACGGTGGTAGCACCTGGAGCGAACCCGTAAACATCAACTATCCTCCGGGAACCAACTGGATCTACATCAAGGCCCAGGCAGAGATTCCTTCGGACTACTTGGTGTCCAACTTCCGTGTGTCCTTCGAGTGTGAGAGCCACCCGGATCACATGACGCAGCTCTACTTCACAACTGCCGACGGGAACGCTACCACCACTACGAACACCGGCTATCCGGTTTACTACGACGTGGTCAACACACGTGTGACAACCAGCTACACCCACACCAACACCGGCTACCCCGTCACCGTCACCCTTGACGACGGCCGCGCCGGCACGTGGGAGATAAAGAACCTGGTTATTACCGAAAACTAATTACTCAACGCATCTATATCCAGTGCGCCGCAAGGACTTTTCCTTGCGGCGTATTGTTTTTATGGATGATAATGACTATATTTGTATATCATAATATTCTATATTTTTGTTATTTGTAACTTTTGAAATATAATAATATGCAATATATATACCCTCCAGACATTTTTGACCACTCTCCGGAGCGCCTTCTGAAGGTGCTTTCTTCGGATTTTCGTCGCAGGCGGCTGGAAAAGGGGATGAGCCGCAAGCACCTCTCGGACCTTTCGGGAGTGCCGGCGCCCACCATCGCCAAATTCGAACGGCAGAACAAAATATCCTTGGAATCGTTCGCGCGTTGCTGCATTTCCATGGGATACTTCGATGAACTGTCGAAAGTTCTATCTTCTGCAAAATACAGAACTCTGGAGGAACTGGAAGCTATTCAGAACAATTATTACAGGGTGAAAGGCAGATGAAGGAGATAATCAAAACCACCGTCAGCTATCACGGTCGCACAGTCGGGTCCCTTCTTCTTTCGCCCGACTGGAAACGCTGTGTGTTCGGATACGACAAGTCATGGATTGCTGAGGGCTTTTCGCTGTCACCTTTGGAACTGCCGCTGCAGGACGGCCTTTTCTATGCCGACGAGAGTTTCCTGAACGGATGCTTCGCGGTATTCGAAGACAGCATGCCGGACGGATACGGCCTGTACCTTCTGGACAGGATGCTT
>JAILQG010000006.1 GCA_024699055.1 Bacteroidales bacterium | reverse complement strand
ATCAGCGGCGGCTCCCGCACCAGCGTGGGCGGCTACACGACCCCGGAGCGCCACGACGAGACATCGCAGTTCGACGTCTCCGACACACGCTCGCTCGATGAGGTGGTCCGCTGGCTGCTGGAGCAGGACCACATCCCCAGTTTCTGCACGGCCTGCTACCGCGAGGGCCGCACGGGCGACCGCTTCATGAGCCTGTGCAAGAGCGGCAAGATCCACCTCTGCTGCACCCCGAACGCCCTGATGACGCTGAAGGAGTACCTTGTGGACTACGCCTCGCCCGAGACGCGCGCCCTGGGCGAAGCGCTCATCGAGCGGAGCCTGTCCGACATCCCGCTGGAGCGCACCCGCGAGCTCACGCGCGATCATCTGAAAGCCATCGAAAACGGCGGACATGATTTCCGCTTCTAGGATGGACCGCTTGCACATCGCTTTCTTCGGACCCACCAACAGCGGCAAGTCCACCCTGGTCAACGCCCTGGCCGGGCAGCAGGTGTCGCTGGTGAGCCCCATTCCCGGCACGACCACGGACCCGGTCCGGAAGACCATCGAGCTTCCCGGTCTGGGACCCTGCGTGCTGATCGACACCGCCGGTCTCGGCGATGGGAGCGCACTGGGCGCGGAGCGCGAGCGCCTGACCCGCGCGATCCTCGACGAGACGGACATCGCCGTCATCCTGGAAGTCCCCGAACTGTCTCCAATGTCCCAGATTTCGGGACATTGGCAGCAAAAACCAGGGGAAAATGCTTCTAATGTCCCAGATTTCGGGACATTGGCAGCACAGGCCGGCATTCCGGTCATCCGATATACCCGCGGGGAGAGCGTCGAGTCCCTGCTGGACCGCCTGGTGGCGGTCGCCCCCAAAGAGGAGCAGCGATACCTCACCGGCAGCCTGGTGGGCCCGGGCAGCAGCGTCCTGCTGGTCATGCCGCAGGACAGCGAAGCCCCCAAGGGCCGGCTGATCCTGCCGCAGGTGCAGGTGCTGCGCGAGCTGCTGGACCGGGGCTGCGTGCCGCACTGCTGCACGCCCGCTTCCCTGCCGGCCGCCCTGGAGAGTCTCTCCCGCCGGCCGGACCTGGTCATCACGGATTCGCAGGTTTTCGGGATGGTGAACCGGGCGCTTCCGGCAGACTGCCCCCTGACCTCCTTCTCCGTGCTGCTGGCGGCCGCCAAGGGCGACATCCGCACCTTCGTCGAAGGGGCCCGGGCGATCGACACGCTGCGTCCCGGCAGCCGCGTGCTGATCGCGGAGGCATGCACCCATGTCCCGGACACGGAGGATATCGGCCGGGTGAAGATCCCGGCGCTGCTTCGCAAAAAGGCGGGAGAAATCAAAGTGGACATCGCCGCCGGGAATGATTTCCCGGAGGACCTTTCCCCGTACAGCCTGGTCATCCACTGCGGTGCCTGCGTCGCCAATGCCCGCCTGGTGCGCAGCCGCATCAGAAAGGCACTCCTTGCGGGAGTGCCCATCACCAATTACGGGATCGCCCTGGCGGCCCTGAACGGCATCCTGGCCCGGATCGTCCTGCCGTAGCGCCTTACGATCCGATATTCTCGTGGATTAATTCCGTCAGGTTTTTGATGATCTCGGCATCGTTGAGGTTGATGCCCTCGAATACCTCCTTGACATCGGCCGTACTCAGCTCGAACGTGTCTTCGTCCGTGATGTAGCGGATGGTGAAATTGATGTCCTGGTACTGGCAGATGAAGTTGGCGAAGCAGCCGGAGAGGTCGCCCTTGGGCTGCAGGTCGATGTGCGAGCGCTGGTAGGAGGCGTAGATCTCCGTCCCCACCCCGACCTTGGATTTGAGGTAGAACTGCCCGTTGCACATCTGTGAGTGGAACTTGAGCAGCGCGATGCCCATCCCGATCTTGCGCTCCTTGCGGCAGGAGTAGAAGCGGTCGTTGATGGCTTCGATCATGTCCTCCGGCATGCCGCAGCCGTTGTCGATGATCTTGATGGACAGCAGGTCGCGGGCGGCGCTGTCCTCCATCTCGATGGTGATCTGCGTGGCTCCCGCCCGGATGGAATTGTGGGTGATGTCGATGATGTGGAGGTCGAGGCTTTTCATGCTACAGGATTACGGGCTCTCCCTGCCGGAGGGCGGACTTGAAATGGTCAAAACTGAAGGACGGCATCTCCAGTACGCTGTGTATCTTGGCGATGTCGTCCACGTAGTGGGCGTCGCTGCTCTGGATGAAGTTGAAGTCGCTGAACCAGGGACAGTCGTCCAGGAACTTGTAGTTGTTCCGCTTGCAGTAGTAGCTGAGTTCCAGCGCGTGGAACTTGAGTTTGTCCGGGACGAAGCCCAGCTGCGAGCTGATGCTGAAGGTCGGGCGGTCCACGTGGGCCGGGATGAAGATGCCTCCCAGCTCATAGACCTTCTGCTGGAGCTCCAGCATCGGCAGGTCCAGGGCGTTGATCAGCAGGTGCGGCACTTCGTCCAGCACGTTCTCTTCCTCATCGACGACCAGCTGGTAGCCGAACTTGTCCACGTCGTTCTCGAAATAGATTATGCGTGAGTCCAGAAAAGCCTGGAACTCAGCGAGTTTCTCTACCGTTGGCATGAAGCCGAGGCAGTGGACCTCTTCTTTGGTGGTCACCTCCGCGCCCATCAGGACGTGCAGTCCGACCCGCTCCCCGAGGCGCCGCGTGACGTCGGCGTTGAGGGTCGAGTTGTGGTCGGTCAGGCCGATGATGTCCATCCCGCGCTCCTTTGCCTTTGCGACAATGGCCGAGGGGCTCATCTCGAGGTCTCCGCAGGGGGAGAGCACCGAGTGGATGTGCATATCGGCGAGAAACTTCATCGCACGCTATGCGAGGAGCTGGTAGAGCTTGCCGCAGACCTGGAAGGTAGCGTCCTGGCTGACGAGGATGCAGATGTCCTCTTCCTTGGCGTGCTCCAGCATGTCGTCATCCGGCACGCCTCCCCGGACGATGATCACGGCGGGGATGTCCTTCAGGGCGGCGATGGCCGAGACGTTCTTGTGGGTCTGCATGGTGATCCATACCTGGCCGCTGCGGGCATTGCCCATGACGTCGCTCAGCAGATCGGAGGCGTAGGCCCCGGAGACTTCCGTATCGAGGTTGGCCTCGTTGAGGCACTGCAGGCCGAGTTGGGCGATGATTTCCTTGACAGTCATAGTGTGTGTTATTGGTTGTTGTCGTTGTTGTCTTCGTTGATCTCCTTGGACCGGACACGCTCTCCCCAGATGCTGCGGATGGCCTCCTCGGAGGCCTTCGAGTGGCGGTTGATGAAGATGCAGGTGTCCATCCGGGCCTCGCCGCGCACGATGTCCTCGGCGAGGGCGGCGCAGGAAGGGGCTCCGCAGGCCGAGCAGTTGACGCCCGGGAGAGCCTTCTCGATTTTCCGCATGCGGTTGGCCATCTTGAAGGCTTCCGCGAAATTGTCGTTGAGCTTGTAGATCGACCGGGGCTTGATCTCGGGGATCTCCATCGACTCGGCGATGTACTTGGTGAATTCGGGATCGTAGTTGCGGGACTCTGGCTTGCGGGTGCGCTGCAGGCGGTCGAAGAGCCGGGCGCGGTACTCGAGCCGCTTGCGGGCCACGAAGCGGTTGTTGGTGGCCAGCACGCCGCCCACGCAGCCCTGGTCGCAGATGCGCATCTCCACCAGGCCCGGGGCGTCGACGGCCTCATCCTCGAGCTTCTCGAGGAAATTCAGGACATTCTGCAGGCCGTCCACGGCATAGTGGTCGCCCTTGAACAGGGCGGCCTCCCCGCCGGCGAGGGGCCACAGCACGCCGCGCGAAGTGAGGGCGTGGTTGATGGGCTGGACGTCCTTGTCCGAGTCGTGGAGCAGGAGCTGGACCTTGTTGTAGAGGAAGTCCATGTTGATGACGCCCGTCACGCAAGTCTCCTTGCCACTGACCGGGTACTTGACCGCGGCGATCTTGGCGGCGCAGGGCGTGATGTAGAAGACGCCGATGGATTCGCGCCGGGCGCCTTCGTCCATCAGGCGCTTGATGATGACGCGCGACGCCAGTTCGAGCGGGGAACGCAGGTGGATGACATTGTCCACCAGCGAGGGGAAGCGCACCTGGATGAGGCGTGTGACCGCCGGGCAATACGAGGAGATGAAGGTGCGGATCTCGGGATGGTCGTCCATATACTGGTTGTAGAGATCGACCATGTAATCCACTTCGTGCTCCACCTCGTAGATGTGGGTGAACCCCAGCTTCTTGAGGCAGGAGTAGATGGCTTTCGTCTTGTATTTCTCCTCGAACTGGCCGATGAAGGTGGTCGGAACGAGGCAGACCCGGTATCCGTAGTTCTCGATCAGGGCGAAGTCATCCTGCTTGATGTAGATCGCCTTGTGCGGGCAGACCTTCATGCATTCCCCGCAGTCCACGCATTTGTTGCCGTTGACGACAGCCTTTCCGCCACGGATGCGGATGGCGCCCGTCGGACAGGAGCGCATGCAGGTCGTACATCCCTGGCACAGGTAGTCGTTGACCCGGAGCGAGTGTCTGAAGAAAGGTTCGGAATCAGTCATGTGCTTAAGCAAGATAAACCGTCATGGTGACGGTGGTCCCGACGCCCACTTCGGTGTCGATATGGAGTTCGTCGGTGTTCTTTTTGATATTGGGAAGGCCCATGCCGGCGCCGTATCCCATCTCGCGGACCTTGGCGGAGGCGGTGGACCACCCCTCCTGCATGGCCAGGTCGAGATTGGGAATGCCCGGCCCCTTGTCGGCCACGACCATGACGATCTTGCTGTCGTCGATATCGACGTCGATCGTCCCGCCGTAGGCGTGCGCGATGGCATTGATCTCTGCTTCGAAGAGGGCTACCACGGTCCGCTTGATGTTGGCAGGATCCACGCCGAGCTGCTTGAGGGTGCGCTTCACGCTGCTGGAGGCCTGGCCGGCATCGGTGAAGTTGCCGCGCTCTATTTCGAATGTGTAGTGCATGATCAGTAAAGGGGCTTGATCCCGGCACCATACAGGATGCCGCTGATCTTGAAGATACTGTATTGGGATTTGATAATGGTGATGACGGCCTCCTTGGCGAGCTTGAGCATCTCTTCGTCAGGCTCCTTGGCACGTCCCAGGATCACCACGCGCAGGTCGGCCATTTCGGCCGTGCGGAGGGTCTGGTTGTTGCACAGGCCGGTGATCAGGACCGTCTCGTCCATCGAGAAGCGGAGCACGTCGCTCATCAGGTCGGAAGCGAAGGCTTTCTCCACCTCGTAGTTGTCGTCGGCGAAAGCACCGGTGATCTGTCCGTCGACGAGTTTTGCAAGTTCCTTGATTTTCATTTAAGCAGATTGGTTTGGTATGAAGCACCGGGTCGGCGCTCTCTGGAGCCGACCCGGTGCGGTTAAGACATGGGTTCTTTAGTCAGCGTACTCAGCAAGGATTTCCTTGATGTGTTCGGGAACGAGGCGGCCGTAGGTCTTGCCGTTGATGGTCATGACCGGAGCGAGACCGCAGGCGCCCACGCAGCGCAGGACATCGAGGGAGAACTTGCCGTCTTCGGTGACGCCGCCTTCGGAGATCTTGAGCTCGCTCTTCAGGGCATCGAGGATCTTCTCGGCGCCCTTGACGTAGCAGGCCGTGCCGAGGCAGACGGAGATGGCGTATTTGCCCTTGGGCTTCATCGTGAAGAAGCTGTAGAAGGAGACGACGCCATACACCTTGCCGACCGGGATTCCGAGGCAGTCAGCCACGACTTGCTGGACTTCCTCGGGCAGATAGCCAAAGTGCTCCTGCGTCTTGTGCAGGATGTTGATCAGTTCACCTGGTTCGTTGTTGAAAGAAGCGCAGATTTCCTTGATCTTGAGGTAGTTGGCTTCACTGATTTTTATCTGGGGTCCACACATGGTTCAATTATTTTTCGAGGTCAAACTTGATTTTCTTGTCGAAGTAAAGCGTGTGAAGCAGGTGATGCGACTTCTCGGAGCAAGGCTTGCCGTAGAACTCCTTGTAGATCGCCTGGACCTCGGGGTTCTCGTGGGACTTGCGGAGCGGCATCTTGCGGTCGGCCTCGTAGATGGCTGCGTGGCGTGCCCGGATGATGGACGCGTCGCCATGGTGGTAGGGCTGGCCGGCGCCGTCGATGCAGCCGCCGGGGCAGGCCATGACTTCCACGAAGTGGTACGGGCAGTTGCCGGCCTTGATCTGCTCCATGATGGTGCGGGCGTTCTTGAGTCCGTACACGACGGCGATCTTCAGGTCGGCGACGCCGGGCACGGGGATCGTGGCCTCGCGGACGCCGTCCAGGCCGCGGACTTCCTCGAAATCGATGCGCGGGAGGGTCTCGCCGGTCAGGACTTCCACAGCCGTGCGGAGGGCAGCCTCCATGACACCGCCCGTGGCGCCGAAGATGACGGCGGCACCGGTCGAGACGCCCAGCGGCGAGTCGAATTCGGCATCGGGGAGGTTGTTGAAGTCGATGTTGCAGATCTTGATGAGGCGGGCCAGCTCACGCGTGGTGATGGAGTAGTTGACGTCGGGATCGCCGTTCACGCCGAGTTCCTCGCGCTCGCACTCGTACTTCTTCGCCACGCAGGGCATGACGGAGACGCAGATGAGGTTCTTGCGGGGGACGCCGATCTTGTCGGCGAAATAGGTCTTCACCGTCGCACCGAACATGCCCTGCGGCGACTTCGCCGTGGAAGGATAGTCGCGGAGCTCCGGATAGAACTTCTCGTAGAAGTTGACCCAGGCGGGGCAGCAGGAAGTCATGATCGGGATCTTGACATCCTTGTCGCCGGCGAGGTAGGCTTTCAGGCGGCCGATGACCTCCGTACCCTCTTCCATGATGGTGAGGTCGGCGGACCAGTCGGTGTCGAACACGTAGTCGAATCCGATGGCCTTGAGGGCAGCGGCGATCTTGCCGGTAACGATGCTGCCGGCCGGCATGCCGAACTCTTCGCCCAGGGCGACGCGCACGGCGGGAGCCACCTGGACGCAGGTCTTCACATCGGGGTTGGCGATGTCGCGGAGGATCTTGCCGGTGTTGTCCACTTCCGCCAGGGCGCCGGTGGGGCACACGGCGACGCACTGGCCGCAAAGGACACAGTTGGTGTCCGTGAGGTTCTTTCCGAAAGCGGTGGAGACCACGGCCGGGAAGCCTCTCTCGATGGCGCCGATGGCGCCTACGCTCTGGTACTCGTGGCACACGGACTCGCAGCGGCGGCACATGATGCACTTGTTGGCGTCACGGACGATGGACGGGGAGAACTCCTTGGCGTACTGGGACTGACGGCCCTTGAAGGGGATCTCGCGGATGCCCATGTCGGCGGCCAGGGTCTGCAGCTCGCACTTGCCGCTCTTGGGGCACTGGAGGCAGTCGTTGGGGTGGTCGCTGAGCATGAGCTCAAGGACGGTCCTGCGCGCATTGAGCGCACGGAAAGAATTGGTCTTGACGACCATGTCCGGCATGCACTCGGTGATGCAGGCCGGCGCGAGGTTCCGGCGTCCCGCTACCTCTACCACGCAGACGCGGCACCCGCCGGGGCGGTTTTCGAGGGCAAGGCCGTCGAGTTCGAAATGGCAGAGGGTAGGAATCTTGATACCCATCTGCTCGGCAGCTTTCAGAATGGTTGTGCCGCGGGGCACTTCCACTTCTCTGTTGTCTATGGTCAATTTGATAGTATCCATGTATTGTTCCTCCCTTATTGAATGCTGATTGCTCCGAATTTGCACTTCTCAACGCAGGTACCGCACTTGATGCAGTCCAGCTGGTTGATGACGTGCGGGTTCTTGACGGTGCCGCTGATGGCGCTGACAGGGCAGGCCCTTGCGCAGGCGGTGCAGCCTTTGCACTTGGCAGGGTCGATGTAGTACTTCTTCAGGGCCTTGCACTGGCCGGCGCGGCACTTCTTGTCCACGACGTGCTCGACATACTCGTCCCAGAAGTTGCTGATGGTGGAGAGGACCGGGTTCGGGGAGGTCTGGCCCAGGCCGCAGAGCGCGGTGTCCTTGATGACGGCGCTGAGGTTCTTGAGCGCTTCGAGGTCTTCCATGGTGCCCTTGCCGTCCGTGATCTTGGTGAGGATCTCCAGGAGCCGGCGGTTGCCCACGCGGCACGGGGTGCACTTACCGCAGGACTCGTCCACGGTGAAGCCCAGGTAGAACTTGGCGATGGCGACCATGCAGTCGTCCTCGTCCATGACGATCATGCCGCCGGAACCCATCATGGAGCCGGCAGCCACGAGGCTGTCGTAGTCGATGGGGGTGTCGAGGTGCTTCTCGGTCAGGCAGCCGCCCGAAGGACCGCCGGTCTGGACGGCCTTGAACTTCTTGCCTCCCTTGATGCCGCCGCCGATCTCATAGATGATCTCCCGGAGCGTGATGCCCATCGGGACCTCGATGAGGCCGACGTTGTTGATTTTGCCGGCGAGGGCGAAGACCTTGGTACCCTTGGACTTCTCGGTGCCGATGCTGGCGAACCAATCGGCTCCCTTGTTGATGATGACGGGGATATTGGCGAAAGTCTCGACGTTGTTCACGTTGGTAGGCTTCTCGAGGTAGCCAGACTGTGCGGGGAACGGGGGTTTGAACGTGGGTTCGCCGCGCTTTCCTTCCATGGAGTGGATGAGGGCGGTTTCCTCGCCGCAGACGAATGCGCCTGCGCCGTAGCGGAGCTCGATATCGAAATTGAAACCGGTGCCGAAAATGTCATTGCCCAGCAGACCGTATTCCCTGGCCTGCTTGATGGCGACCTGAAGACGGTGGATTGCGAGCGGATACTCGGCGCGGATGTAGATGAGACCCTTGCTTGCACCGATGCAATAGCCGCAGATGGCCATTGCCTCAAGGATGGAGTGCGGGTCGCCCTCGAGGAGGGAACGGTCCATGAATGCACCGGGGTCACCTTCGTCGGCGTTGCAGACCACATACTTCTGCTCACCGGGACGGCTCTTGGAAGCGATCTCCCATTTGAGGCCGGTGGGGAAGCCTGCACCGCCGCGGCCGCGGAGGCCGGACTTCTTTATCTCTTCGATGACCTGTACGGGAGTCATCTCGGTGAGGCACTTTCCCAAAGCGGCATAGCCGTCGCGGGCAATGGATTCCTCAATGTTTTCGGGATCGATGAAACCGCAGTTGCGGAGCGCGATACGGAGCTGCTTCTTGTAGAACTCCATGTGCTTGGAGTCGGACACGCTCTGGTTGGTGTCGGGTGCCACGTAAAGGAGGCGCTGGACCTTACGGCCCTTGATGATGTGTTCCTCGATGATTTCCTTCGCGTCGGAAGGCTTGACCCTTGTATAGAAGGTGTTGTCGGGGATTATTTTCACGATGGGACCCTTTTCGCAGAATCCGAAGCAGCCGGTGACGACCACTTTGGCGAAATCGGTCAGGTCGTGGGCCACGAGTTCCTTGTTGAGTTCAGCAACGATCTCATGGCTTTGGGATGCGGAGCAACCTGTTCCACCGCATACCAGGATATGCATTTTTACTGCCATAATCGCTCTTGTGGGAGGTTAGGGTTAGATACTTCTGTAATTTGCAGGCAGTATGCCCTCGATGAGTTCTCCACCGATGATGTACTTCTCGATGATCTCCTGGGCGCGGGGGATCTTGACGTCTCCGAAGACGACCGGATCCTTTCCGGGAATGGTGACCTCGACAGTGGGCTCCGCATAGCTGTAGCCCATATCGCCAACCTGCATGACGAGCGCCTTGATCTGACGCTTGTCGAGTTCCGTAATGAGATAGTTCATGGTCTCCTTGGCGCCCGAGGCGATACCGCTGGTTGCCATTCCGACCTTGATCTGGATGATAGCCTCGTCGGAGTTGCTGTTTTCACGCATCGACATCTTCGACTGCATACCCTCCTTCATCTTGCGCAGATCCGCAAGATTCTTGATTTTATCCATAGGGTTCCTACAATTTAAGAGTGTTAATAATTATTGTTGTAATGAGTATTTTCCAATTCGCAAATTTACGCAATTGTTTTCATTTATCAAGCGTTTTTCGCAAAAGCTGAGCGCTTGGTCCGGCGTTCCTTCAAAAGGGCCCAGACTACCCACGCGGCGGTCAGCACGGCGGCCATGGGAACGCCCACGGTGAGCAGCTCGCGGACCATGGCCTCCCACCCTCCGGTTTCGAGGGCGGTCAGGAACGGGAATCTCCACGTGAGTTCTCCGTTGATGATATGGTCGACTACGAGCATGAGGGTGCCGCCCCAGAGCATCTTCTCCAGCGCGGGAAGGTTCCTCATGACGAGCGACGCCTCCGCTTTATCGGCGGAGCGGACGGATTTGCGGACGGCGGTGACCGCTATCGCTTCCATCAGGGGTACTATGAAACAGGACATGTCTATTGATTTTAATTATTCTTGTACTTCTATCTCTTTGATTTCCACTTCGTTCCCTCTCAGGAGCCAGGTGTTCCCGCTGCCGCAGCGGGGACAGGTCTTCCCGTGGGCGACCGTGGGGTATTCGGACTTGCAGTCGTCACACCAGGTGACGGCCGGAATGGTGTTTATCTTCAGTTCGCAGCCTTTCAGCATCTCTTCTTTCGAACAGGCCCACTTCCAGCAGTCGGTCAGGTAATCGGGGACTATCGTCGATACCTCCCCGATATTCATGACCACGCCGCTGACATGCTCCACGCCGTTCTCCTGCGCCGTCTGCTTCACGTCGCGGATAATATAAAACACTATTCCAAGTTCATGCATAATTGATTGGAATAAGAGGGTGTAACTCTTATTCCTCTATTTATCATTTTTCTTAAAGAGTATTTTACCGGTGCGCTTGATCATGTACGGTAATATGCCGTCGAACTTGTTTTCGGAAGTGCGCATGATGCTGGCCTCGGGGTGCTCCCTGTGGAGATGGATGGCGTCGAAGCCGCACTTGGTGGTGCAGATGCCGCAGCCGATGCAGCGGTTCTCGTCCACTACGGAGGCGCCGCAGGAGAGGCAGCGGGCGGTTTCCTTGCGCACCTGCTCTTCGGTGAGGGTGCCGTGATACTCCTCGAACCTGCCCTTTACGGCGACGTCCTCCGCCTCGTGGCGGGAAGAGTTGTCGTAGGACTCGACCATGATGTCGTCCTTGTTGAGTTCGATGAAATCGCGCCTGTTGCGGCCGATTGTCATGTGGCCGTGCTGCACGAAGCGGTGCAGGCTTTCGGCGGCTTCTTTGCCCGCCGCAATCGCGTCGATGGCGAACTTGGGACCGGTGAAGACGTCGCCGCCCACGAAGATGTCGGGCTCCGCCGTCTGGTAGGTGAGCTTGTCGGCTACCGGATACACGCCGCGGAAGAATTCGACCTTCGTGTCTTTGAGGAGGTCCTTCAGCACCACCGTCTGGCCGATGGCGAAGATGACCATGTCGGCGTCGAGGGTGATGAGCTCGTTCTCGTCGTATTCGGGAGCGAACTTGTGCTCGGCGTTGAATACGGAAGTGCATTTCTTGAACACGATTCCGCTGACCTTGCCGTCTCCGAGGACTTCCTTCGGGCCCCAGCCGGGATTCAGCACCACGCCGTCCTCGCGGGCTTCGGCGCGCTCCTCAAGGGATGCGGGCATGATGTCTTCGGTCTCGAGCGAGAGCATGGTGACTTCGGAGGCGCCGCTGCGCTTTGCAACGCGGGCGGCGTCGATGGCGACGTTGCCGCCGCCAACCACGACCACCTTGCCGCTGATCTTCTGCTTGCCGCAGTTGGCCTCGCGCAGGAAGTCGATGGCGGTGGTGGTGCCGGGAAGGGTTTCGCCGGGGATTCCGGGCAGACGGCCGCCCTGGCAGCCGATGGCTACGTAGAAGCCCTTGTAGCCCTCTTCGCGGAGGCCGGCGATGGTGACGTCCTTGCCGACCTCGACGCCGGTGCGGATGTCCACTCCGATTTCTTTCATTATGTCGATTTCCGCCTTGATGACGTCCTTGTCGAGCTTATAGGAGGGAATGCCGTAGCGGAGCATTCCGCCGGGCTCTTCGTTGCGTTCGAAAACCGTGGGCTTGTAACCCATGGTGGCCAGGTAGTAGGCACAGCTCAGGCCTGCCGGGCCGCCGCCTATGATGGCGATCTTCTCTTCCCAACGGTCCTGGACGTTGGAGCAGATGTTCACTTCCGGAATGAAGCGGGTTTCCGCCTTGAGGTCCTGCTCGGCGATGAACTTCTTCACAGCGTCAATAGCTATCGGCTGGTCTATGGTGCCGCGCGTGCAGGCGTCCTCGCACCTGCGGTTGCAGACGCGGCCGCATACGGCGGGGAAGGGGTTCTCGCGCTTGATGAGCTCGAGAGCCTCGGTGTATTTGCCTTCGGCGGCCTTCTTCAGGTAGCCCTGGACGGCTATGTGAGCCGGGCAAGCCGTCTTGCAGGGCGCGGTGCCGGTGGGATAGCAGTTGATGCGGTTCTTGTCGCGATAGTCTTCGTTCCACTTGTGAGGACCCCACTTGGCGGCGTCGGGAAGCTCCTGCTTGGGATAGGTCTGCTGGCCGCTCTTGGTGCAGAGCTTCTGGCCGAGCTTGACGGCGCCGGCGGGGCAGTATTCCACGCAGCGGCCGCAGGCGACGCAGTTCTTCGGGTCGACCTCGGCGACGTAGGCGCTGCGCGACATGTTCGGGGTGTTGAACAGCTGGCTGGTGCGCAGGGCGTTGCAGATCTTGACGTTGCAGTTGCAGATGGCGAAGATCTTGCCGTCGCCGTCAATGTTGGTGATCTGGTGTACGAACCCGTGGTCCTCCGCCTTCTTGAGGATGGCCATGCACTCGTCATAGGAGATGTAGTGGCCGCGGCCGGTTTCGGCAAGATACTCGGCCATGTCGCCGACGCCGATGCACCAGTCGCGGTAGTCGTCTGCGCAGCCCTCGTCGAGGCCCTTGCGGCCGATGCGGCAGGAACAGATACCCACCGCCAGATGGCCCTCGTAACGTTTGAGCCAGTAGGAAATATGCTCGATGTCAATGGATTCGTTCTCCATGGAGATGGCTTTCTCCACGGGAATCACGTGCATGCCGATTCCGCTGCCGCCCATCGGGACCATGGGAGTGATCTTTTCCAGGGGAAGGAAGGTCATGCGCTCGAAGAACATACCCAGTTCCGGGTGCTTTTTCATGAGTCCTTCGTTCATGTTGGTGTATTCCGCGCTGCCCGGGACGAACATGGGAACCCAGTAGATGCGGTCTTCACGGTTGTAGGTCGTGCCGGGAACAGGGCCGTCCTTGGTATATTTGTCACCGTAGTCGTATTCCATTATTCCAAGGCGGGCCATGAGGTCCAGAAGCTCGTCAAAGGACTTGTCGTCGGGGGTATAGTGCTTCTGGGCGTTCATTTCATGAAGCTGCGCGTATGTGTGATGCTTGCGAACCTTGAAGAAGTTGCCGGGGAGCATGTCCAGCATAAGGTCAAGGGCGGCCTCACGGGAAACGGGATCCATCTCGTCCTCGAATATGCAGGCGAGGCCCCAGTATTCCGGGGCGTCGGTGTCCATCTTGATCTTGCCTGGAATACGGTCCGTGACGTGACGGACGAGTTTGAGAAGCTTTGGATTGGGATTCTTGTCGCCCTTGTGCTTGGGGACAAACTTTTTTGACATTTCGGGCATGGAGCTCTGTTATTTTGATTTTTGTTGTTTCACTTTTTCCAGCAGCCAGGCCGCGAAGCGGTCAAGGCCTTCCCCCGTCTTTGCGCAGACTGGGATGATTTCCGCCTTCGGATTGCGCATGTGTACGTACTCCTCGCATTTGGCCATGTCGAAGTCGAAGTAGGGGAGCACGTCGATTTTATTTACCAGCACGAGGTCGCAGACGCTGAACATGAGGGGATATTTGAGGGGCTTGTCGTGGCCCTCGGGCACTGATAGGATCATTGCGTTGGCGGATGCGCCGGTGTCGAATTCGGCCGGGCAGACAAGGTTGCCGACATTCTCGAGGATGACGAGGTCGGCCCCCTCCATGTCGAGGTTGTCGATGCCCTGGCGGGTCATTTCGGCGTCGAGATGGCACATGCCGCCCGTGTGGAGCTGGATGCTCTGGATTCCAGTGGCCTCCTTTATCTTGACGGCGTCCACGTCGCCGTCGATATCGGCCTCCATGACAGCCACGTTGATCTTATCTTTCAGCAGGTTGATGGTGCCGATGAGGGTGGTGGTCTTGCCGCTGCCGGGCGAGGACATCAGGTTGAGGAGGAAAACCCCTTTCTGCCTGAGTTCGGCGCGCAATTTAGCAGCGTCCATGTCGTTGTCGGCAAAGACACTTTTCTTGATTTCGATGACTTTCATGGTCCGGTTCAGTGCGCTTGTGGTAAATCAGCACAATATACGAAGATTTTCGCGACTTTCAAAACCGGAAAGACGCCGCCTCATTCCAGGGTGCGGACGACCTCTTCGAGGAGCGAAACTATGGGCAGATGCTGCGGGCAGGCCTCTTCGCACTGGCCGCACTGCACGCATTCCGAAGCCGCCGGACCACCGGGGCGCCAAGAGTAGTCATTCTTTGCCAGCTGGAGGTCTCCGTATATCTTGTACAGGTTCATCACCGAGAAGATTTCGGGGATATGGATGCCCATGGGGCAGCCAGGAGTGCAGTAGTGGCAGGACGTGCACCTGATGTGGTCTGTAGTAAGCAGGGCGGCGCGGGCCTTTTCGATCACGGCGGATTCCTCTTCGGAGAGGGGCTTGAAGTCTTTCATGAAGGACAGGTTGTCCCTGAGCTGCGCCTGTGAGGACATCCCGCTGAGCACCATCATCACCTGGGGGAGCGAAGCCGCGAAGCGGATGGCCCAGGATGCGCAGGAGGCATCGGGGCAGGCTTCTTTCAGGACCTTTTCGACCGCAGGGGGAGGAGTGGCGAGGGTGCCGCCCTTGACAGGTTCCATGACCACTACGGGCACATCGTGCTTAACGGCTACCTCGTAATTCGCGCGGCTCTGCACGTTGGCGTCCTCCCAGTCGGCGTAGTTGATCTGGAGCTGGATGAATTCGGCGTCGGGATGTTCGGTGAGAAGCCGGTCGAGCAGTTCCGGACCGTCGTGGAACGAAAAGCCCCAGTGGCGGATGAGCCCCTGCTCCTTCAGGCCTTTCACGTAGTCCCAGAGCCCGTAGGAATCGTACAGGGCGACATTGCTGCTTTCGAGGGAATGCAGGAGATAGAAGTCGAAATAGCCGGCACCCGTCCTTTCCAGGCTCTGCCGGAACTCCGACTTGGCTGCGGCCTCGTCTTTCGCGGCCCACGAGGCCGCGTTCAGCTTGGTGGCGAGGTAGTAGCTATCCCTGGGATGCCTTTCCACCAGGGCCTCCCTGATCGCAGCTTCGGAACCGTCGTAGATGAATGCCGTGTCGAAGTATTTCCCGCCTGCGGCAAGGAATTCGTCCACCATGGTCTTGGTCTGTTCAATGTCTATCGGGCCGGTGGAATTCCCCCCGTTGGTCCTCGGGAGCCTCATCAGGCCGAATCCGAGCTTAATGCAGTCATGGACAAGTGTTTTCATGATTCCAAAGATATGAAAAATGGCAAAATAAACCTCGTTTTTACGAACAATTAAAATTTTTTAATAAATTTACAATTCTTTTACTGATCGAGACATGATAGTCGAACCCGCTCAAAGGACACAGGGTGTCCGCGAATACTACTTCTCCCGGAAAAATCCGGAAATCGCCCGCCTGTCCGCAGAAAGGACGGCCCGCGGCGAAGATCCCGTGATAAATCTCGGAATCGGGGCTCCCGACCGTATGCCTCCGGCTGCGGCGATAGAAAAGCTGCGTTCCTCCGCACTCCTCCACGATAGCCATAAATATCAGAATTACAGGGGTTTGCCTGAACTTCGCGAAGCATTTGCCTCATGGTATGCCCGCTATTACGGCGTCACTCTCGACCCGGCGCGCGACATCCAGCCGCTGGCCGGATCGAAGGAGGGCATCATGCTCATCTCCATGGCCTTCGTGAACCCCGGCGACAAGGTGCTGGTGCCGGATCCCGGCTATCCCACATACACGTCGGCATCCATGATGGCCGGCGCCGTCATGGTGAACTACCCGCTGCTGCCGGAAAACGACTGGTATCCCGACTTCGACGCCCTTGAAAAGCAGGACCTGAAGGGTGTCAAGATCATGTGGCTCAATTACCCGAACATGCCCACCGGAGCTCCCGCCACGATGGAAGTATATGATCGTGCGGTGGCTTTCGGGCGCAAGCATAACATATTGATAATCAACGATAATCCCTATAGCTTTGTGCTTACCGAAAAGCCGCTTTCCATATTTGCGGCGGCCGGTTCACGGGAGTGCTGCCTCGAACTCAATTCGCTGAGCAAGGCGCACAACATGTCGGGCTGGCGTATCGGTATGGTGTGCGGAGACGGGGACTACATAGCCCAGGTGCTCAAGGTGAAGAGCCAGATGGATTCCGGAATGTTCCGCAGCGTGCAGCTCGCGGCCGTGGAGGCCCTCTCGCAGGGTCCTGAATGGTTCGATGAGCTCAACCGGGAGTATCGTCTCCGCCGCGAAAGGGTATTTGCCCTCTACGACGTCCTGGGGGCCGAATACAGGCGCGATTCCGCCGGTCTTTTCGTCTGGGGCCGCATGTCGGCCGACAGCCGTTTCTGTCCGCCCGATGAGGGCAAGACCGTCGGCGAGCGGGTATCCGACAGGCTTCTTTACGGGGCGGGAGTGTTCCTGACCCCCGGAATCGTCTTCGGAAAAAGGGGGAGCGACTACGTGCGCGCCTCGCTGTGTGCAACTGCGGAGCTGATTGACAAAGCCCGCGAAAAAGTGGCTGCATTATGAAAGTTGGAATAATAGGACTCGGCCTCATCGGAGGCTCCATGGCAATCGATCTCAAACGCAGGGGTTTTGCCGATACGATACTGGGAGTGGAATCCGATCCGCTCCATGCCGCGGCAGCCGAAAAGATAGGCCTGGCGGATGCCGTGGTCGGTTTCGACGAATGTGTGGAACAGAGCGACATCGTGGTCCTGGCCGTGCCGGCCGACGCCGCCGTATCCATGCTGGGGAAGGTTCTCGACCGTTTCGAAGCCATGGGAGCGCGCGACCGGATAGTCATCGACACCTGTTCCATCAAGGCCGCCCTGGCCGTGGCGGTGAAGTATCATCCCATGCGCCGCTGCTATGTGGCGACCCACCCTATGGCAGGTACCGAGTACTCGGGCCCGTGGGCTGCTATGCCCGGCCTCTTCGACGGCCGCGCCTGCATAATAGCCGATGCCGAGGAATCCTCGGAAAAGGCCGTCAGGACCGTCGAGAATCTCTACGGCACCCTGAACATGCGCCTGATCCGGATGAACTCCGACAGCCATGACGTGCATACGGCATACGTGTCCCACATCTCCCACGTTTCATCCTTCGCCCTCGCGCTCACCGTGCTGGAAAAGGAACGTGACGAAAAGCACATCTTTGACCTGGCCTCCGGCGGTTTTTCTTCCACGGTGCGCCTCGCGAAGAGCAACCCGGACATGTGGGTCCCCATCCTCACCCGGAACGGCGACAACGTGCTCAGGGTGATTGACACATACATCGAGAAGATGCAGGAGTTCCGCGATGCTATCGCCGGCTGCGACTCCGACAAAATACGGAGCCTCATAGTAGAGGCTAACAAAATCAAGAAGATAATACGCTGATATGGCAATGAAACTCGACCTGGTCCCCGTAAGTGAATGGGGATTCTTCACGCTCCCGCGTCCCATGGTGATAGCGGGCCCGTGCAGCGCCGAAACCGAAGAACAGGTAATGAAAACCGCCTCCGGCCTCGCAGCCGAAGGCATCCATATGCTGAGGGCTGGAATCTGGAAACCCCGCACCCATCCCGGCTGTTTCGAAGGCATAGGCCCCATAGGGCTCGAATGGCTGCGCCGCGTGAAGGAAGAACTGGGCATGTTCGTGTGTACGGAGGTGGCCGGTGAAAAGCATGTGGCCGAGTGCCTCAAGGCCGGTGTGGACATGGTCTGGATCGGCGCGCGCACCACGGTGAATCCTTTCCTCGTGCAGGAGATTGCCGATGCGCTCAGCGGCACCGATATCCCCGTGCTCGTCAAAAACCCGGTAAATCCAGATATCGACCTGTGGATAGGTGCCCTGGAGAGGCTGAACCGCGCGGGAATCCGCAGGCTGGGCGTCATCCACCGCGGTTTCACCACCTACGAGAAAATCCAGTACCGCAACACGCCGGGCTGGCAGGTGGCGGTGGAACTCCGTACCCGCATCCCCGAGCTGCCGTTCTTCGTGGATCCCAGCCACATGGGAGGCAAACGCGAATTCATTGCCGACATTTCGCAACGAGCGCTCGACCTCGGCTTCGAGGGCCTAATGGTCGAGAGCCACTGCGATCCCGACTGTGCCCTGAGCGACGCCGCCCAGCAGCTCACGCCCTCTGCGCTGGGAAAGATGCTGTCTTCGCTGAACGTTCGCGAGCACGACAGCGACGACCTCTCGTACCGCGAGGGAATCGGCGCCCTGCGCTCCCGCATAGACCTTTTGGACGAGGAGCTTATTTCATTGCTGAAGTCCAGGATGGACATCAGCGCCGGGATAGGCCGCTACAAGAAAGAGCACAACATCTCCATCATCCAGGCTGCCAGGTGGGATTCGCTGATGGCGGACGTGTTGAAGAAGGGTGGTGAAAAAGGCCTCTCTGAAACGTTTTTGCGCGAGCTGTTCGGCGCCATCCACGAGGAGTCGGTGGACGTGCAGAACAGAATAATGGAGGCTGACTAGCAGCGTGGCGTTTATTCCACGGGGGACCAGGGGATTGTGACCGTTCCGCCGGCGTCCGCTGCAAACCAGAAAGGAGCCGCTTCAGTGTCGAAGAAGCGGCGGATATCTGCAGTATGGCAATAATCCCAGCCAGGGACAGACGGCACTTCGCGCGTGCCGAAGCAGATGGCGATGTGCCTGCCGGGAGCGCCTGCAAGCGCGCGCAGGGCCGGAAGGCAGCTGCGGCACGAGGGATTGATCACGAGCACGGTGACCTCTTCGCCTGACGGATACTCCAGGGGTTCGCCCCCGGGCAGAGTCATGTCTTCCGGGAGGGTGATAGGCTGTCCCTTCAGGTTCAGGGAGTTATAGCGCCTGAGTGCCTGGATGCGCGCGGAGTCACCGGCCATTATTCCGTCCGCCTCTACACGGGCGGCGACATGCTCGAACAGGGCGGAGTTGCGATAAGGGGAGAGGATGTTGTAAAAGGCCCCTTCGCACCATTCTTCATAGACGTAATAGGCCACTTCATCGGCGGCTAGCCTGTCGAACAGGACATCGAGGGCTATCTCCGACTCTTCGGACGGAGCCTTCAGGGTAAGCTCGGCGAATTCGGTGAAATGTTCTTTCGCCCCGTCGAAATCCGACTTCAGGGAGGAAATGTCCGCATCCTTCCAGAAACCGCCGATTCCGCCTTTGGGCGAGCAGGCGGCAAGAGTCACTGCAAGGGTTGCAAGAACGTATCTGACAAATGTTTTCATGTCGCTGCAAAGTTAACCGATTCCGGAGTATAATACAAGTTTTTGCCCGAAACGAAAGCATTCGAAATATAATATGGACAGTAAATGTTACGGAATGACTATCCGAAGTGAAATAATTTTTATATTTACGATATCATGAAAACCCGTTTATTATACCTTTACATCCTGCTTCCCCTATTCTTCGGTTGTGAAGACAAGCCGGTTCCGGTGGCTGAGAACGCCTACATTACGGCAGCCGACGTGACCGTCGAAGAGGGCAGCACCGAGCAGATAGTTGCCAGCACCAACTCCTCTGCACCCTTCACATATGTTTCGGCCGACGAAGCCATAGCTACGGTCTCCTCCGAAGGCATTGTGACCGGTGTGACTCCCGGTTATACCACGGTCACCCTCTCCGTCGCTGCTGTCGAGGGCAAGTTCACCGACGCCGAGAAGACGATCAACGTTACGGTCAGCGCCAAAGAAACGCCTCCGACGCCCCCGGAGCCGGACGACGATCTCGACCCTGAAATCAAGAGCGGAGACGTCGTGCTCGCCACCAACGCGTCGGTGGATAAATTCCTTAACGACGTACATTACAACACGCACGATTATTCGGCTACCCAGCTGCTGACATGGGCAGAAGCGAACAACGTGAAGGTATGTCCCGGCAACGACGACAAGCCGTCGAGCTACACCATCAGGTGGACCAAAGACCCCTCGGCCACCAATATTGTCGCCACCGTTTCGGAACCGGACCGCGACTGGACCTATACCCCCTCTACGCCCGAAGATAATTATGTGACCATCACGAATCTGCTCCCGAATACGCACTACACCTACAAGGTCGTTTCTGGCAGCAAGGTCCTCACCGAGGGCACGTTTGAAACCGTGGGCAAGGTGCATCAGGTGTTCTTCCGCACCCGCATCCGCAACAGCCGCGACCTCGGCGGTTGGACGACCACCGACGGCAAGACCGTGAAATACCGCAAGGTATACCGCGGCGGGCGCCTGGAGCCCACGTATCTGGCAAAATCCGGCAAGGCGGCCATCAAAACCGAGGGCATCAAGGCCCAGCTGGACCTTCGCGGCAAGAGCGACGTGCTGGAGGAAAGCACCCTCAAGGGCATTGTTGACGACTACGAATTCTGCGCACCCGTTATCGAGGAAGGCTATGCCCAGATGCTCAGGGACGACAAGGAGAAGACCCGTCAGTGCATGCAGTTCATCATGGACTGCGTCGACAAGAACAAGCCGGTGTATTTCCACTGCTCCCTTGGCCGTGACCGTACCGGTACCGTGGCAATGCTTACGCTTGGCATCCTGGGTGTTCCCGAAGGAGACATCTCGCAGGAATATGAACTTACGCAGTTTGCACCCCACGGCTATGCCACTTCTGACGGCGAGAAGACCAGGATGACCCGCATTGTCGATTACAAGGGCGCCGCAAATGTCATCTGGGGTTATGCCGGAGACGGCAGCTTCCAGGACGGCGTCAATGCCTACCTGCTCGAAATCGGCATTTCGCAGGCCGATATCGACAAGTTCAAGGCCAACATGCTTCAGTAGCAGTGTTGCTGCAACAAAAAAAAGGCGACCGATTTCGGTCGCCTTTTTTTGCTAGCGAAGCTATTGGATGTCGAAGTCGTCCATACCACTGAACTCGTACTTGTAGAGGTAGGAGGGCGAGCCGTAGTCGTCGGCAACCCACACGCAATTGCGCGAGCGGTCTACGACTATGCCTTCTTCGTTGGATCTTGTCTTGAGAGGATAGACGCAAAGGAGCTTGGTCGCGTCTCCGTTGAACACGAAGATCTTGTGGGCCTCGGAGTCGATCATCCACAGCCAGTCGGTGCGCGGATCGTAGGAAAGGCCGGCAATCTCAAGAACTCCGGAGAAACGCTTGCGGAGGGATACGGGTTCGGTTACCAGTGTGGTGTACTTGTTATCGTCCACAGCCGCATTAAGGTCGCACAGGAAGAGATTCGCATCGGTCTGGGTTCCGCAATAAATCAGATCCCTGTCACCGTCTTTCTTATAGTAGGTGATGCCTTCCATACCGGAGTTTCCGTAACCATTGGCCTCTTTGATCTTGAAGACGATGTTCTGTTTGTCGCCATTGCTCACAGGGGCTTTCACGATACCCACGGAAACGGGGTCTTCATTGCCGACGATGAG